>DASWIG010000519.1:0-20981 GCA_036397835.1 Thermoanaerobaculia bacterium | reverse complement strand
GGCCGGCGCTGACCTCGGCTTCGCGACCTTTGACCCGCCGGAGGAGCCGCAGCGCACCGCCGACGCCGTCGTCGACAGGGCCCTCGCGTGGCTCGCCGGACGCGACCGCGCTCGTCCGTTCTTCCTCTGGGTCCACCTCTTCGATCCGCACATGCCCTACGTGCCGCCGCCGCCGCTGAACGGCAAGTCGGCGCCGGCCGACGTCGAGGCCCTGCCCGGCTTCACCTGGCCGCGGCTGCTCGAGATCGCCGGCCGCCACGGCGGCGACTTGCCCCGGTCCGTGCTCGACCGCGCCCGCGACCTCTACGACGGCGAGGTCGAATTCGTGGACCGCGAGCTCGGGCGTCTCTTCGCGGCTCTGCGAGCCGAGGGCGTCTACGACGACGCCGTCGTGCTGCTGACCGCCGACCACGGCGAGTGCTTCGAGAACGGCGTCTTCTTCGACCACTCGCAATGCCTGGGCGAGGGGGCGCTCGCCGTGCCGCTGATCCTGCGCTTCCCGGCGCGGGTGGAGCCGGGCCGGACCGCGGCGCCGGTCGAGCACCTCGACGTGGCGCCGGCGCTGTTGCGCCTCGCGGGCCTCGAGGTGCCGCCGTCGTTCCAGGGGCGCGGGCTGCTCGAGCGTCGCGAGGCCGAGGCTCCCTACGCGTTCTTCCAGCAGCCGCTCTACCGCCGCGCCGACGTGACCGACCGCCAGGAGGTGCTCGACCGGCTCCGCTCGGTGGCCGGCGAGCCGACCCGGCGCATCGCCGGCGACCGCCTGCCCTTCGGCGTGCGCCGGGGGCCGTGGAAGTACGTCCGCAGCGGCGACCAGGAGACGCTTTACAATCTGGCGGACGATCCCGCGGAGCGCCTCGACGTGGCCGCCCGCGAGCCGGCCGTCGTCCGCGAGCTGCGGCGCGCCGCCCGGCAGTGGATGAAGGACCATCCCGTGAAGCTCGGCGACGCCTCGGCCCTCGATCCCGCGCTCGTCGAGCGACTGGAAGCTCTGGGATACCTATGACGACGGCTCGCTGTGCCGCACTGACGCTGCTCTTTGTCCTCTCCGGCTGCCGGACGGAGCCCGAACGGCCGCGCAACCTGCTGCTGCTCTCGGTCGACACCCTGCGCGCCGACGCCCTCGGGGCCGCCGGCCACGCCACGGCGCGCACCCCCAACCTCGACCGTCTGGCGGCCGAGGGCACCTCCTTCACCGCCGCCATCTCCCCGATGCCACGCACCACGCCGGCGCTCGGATCGCTGCTCACGGGGCTGTGGCCCCACCGCCACGGCAGCCGCGAGGTCGGCGATCCGATCACCGCCGTGCCGACCCTGGCGGAGATCCTCGGCGCGCGGGGTTTCGCCACCCTGGCGGTGTCGGCCAACTCCACCGCCGGACCCAAGCAGGAGCTCCATCGCGGCTTCCGGAGCTTCGTGACCTACGAGGACCTGATCGCCACCTACGGCGACGGCCTCTACCGCGACCTGACTCCGGTCGCGCCCGACCAGCCCGGCTGGGCCACCGCGGTCACCCGCGAGGGCCTGCGCCTGCTCGAAGAGGTGCCCCGGAGCGAGCCGTGGTTCCTGTGGCTCTTCTACTTCGACCCCCATCTCCTCTATCGGCCGCCGAAGCCCTGGCAGGACGTGGAGGCCACGCGCTGCTGGGAGCTCTACGAGCACTTCCTGGCGCGCCGCGGCCAGGTGGGCCAGGCCTTCGTGGACCGCGGCGGCGTTTCCTCGCGCGCCGTCGAGGACTGCCGGCGTCTTTACGACGCCGAGGTGGCCTACGTCGACAGCGAGATCGGGCGGCTCTTCGAGCGGCTGGAGGCGGCCGGACGCCTCGACGACACCCTGGTGGTCTTCACCGCCGACCACGGCGAGAACTTCGGCGAGGGCGGCCTCTTTTTTGAGCACGGCGACAACGCCCACGACGCCGGCCTGCACGTGCCGCTCGTCTTCCAGGGGCCCGGCGTGGCCCGCGGACGCCGCGACGGCGGCGCCGTGAGCCTGGTGGACGTGGTGCCCACCGTGCTCGGCCTGCTCGACGTCCCGGCCGGGACCACGGTCGACGGCGTCGACCTTTCCGCTCGCGCGCGGTCCGGAGAGGCGCCGGAGGTGCCGCGGTCGCGGGTGGTCTTCGCCGAGAGCGCCAACTCGATGTGGAACGACTCGTTCGAGCTCCTCGGGACCGGCCGACTCCCGGGGCGCATCTGCATCAACGGCGAGCGCTACACCCTGTGCGAGGTCCCGAGCGCCAGGCCCGGCGTCTATCGGCTCTTCGACCACGTCGCCGATCCGGACCTCAGCACCGACGTCGCCGCCGTGTACCCGGCGCAGGTGGCGGCGCTGCTCGAGGCGTGGAAGCGCTGGCCCCCGGAGAGCGCCCGCCAGCGCGTGGCGCGCACCGCGCGCTTCAAGCTGGTGCAGCACCCGCGCCTCGAGGGGGGGTACGAAAACCGCCTCTACGACCTCGAGAACGACCCGGAAGAGACCGCGGACGTCGCCGCCGAGCACCCGGACGTCGTCCGTCACCTCGGCGAGCGCCTGGAGGAGTGGAGCCAGGGGATCCCCGCCGCCCCGCAGCGCGTGTTCGACCCCGAGGTCGAAGCGCGTCTGCGCGCTCTCGGTTACCTCGAGTAGCGTGCGCACCCTACGGCTTGAGCGTGAAGCAGAACGTGCTGCCCTTTCCGGCCGCGCCCGCCGACTCGACCCACACGCGCCCGCCGTGGACCTCGACGATGCGTTTGACGAGGGCGAGGCCGATGCCGGTGCCCGGGATCGACGGATCGAGGCGGTCGAAGAGCTCGAAGACCTTCTCGTGGTAGCGCGGCGGGATGCCGGCGCCGTTGTCGCGGACGAAGAAGACGGCCCCGCCGTCGCCGTCGCGCACCCCGACGTCGACCCTGGGCGCCGGCTGGTCGCCCATGAACTTGACGGCGTTCTCGACGAGGTTCTGCAGCACCTCGAGCAGCCGCTGGCGGTCGCCCATCACCACCGGGAGGCCGGGAGCGATCTCCACGGCGGCGCCGCGCTCGGCGATCTGGGCGGCCACCATGGCGGCCGCCTGGCGCGCCAGCTCGCCGAAGTCGACTTCCTGGGCGGGGTGGACCACGCGGCCGATGCGGGAGAGCTCGAGCAACTCGTCGAGGAGCTGGCTCATGGTCTCGCTGGCGGTGCGGATGCGTCCCAGGTCTTCGAGCGTCTGCTCCAGGTCGCCCCTGGCGATGTCCTGCTCGGCGAGCCCGAGAAAGCCGCGGATGGTTACCAGCGGCGCCCGCAGGTCGTGCGACACGGTGTAGACGAAGCGCTCGAGCTCGGCGTTCTTGACCTCGAGCTCCTCGATCATCCTGGCCCGCTCCTCCTGCGCCCGCTTGAGGGCGGTGACGTCGCGGGTCACGGAAACCATATAAGGCGCGCCCTCGATCTGAATGATCTCGCCCGCCACCATGCCGGTGCGCGTCGATCCGTCTTTGTGGCGGAAGTCCGCCTCCATGTTGGCGACCCGGCCGTCGCGGCGCAGCAGCTCTTGGATTCGCTCCCGATCCTCGAGATGCGCCCAGATGCCGGTTTCCCGAACCGTCTTTCCCCGCACCTCGTCCGGCTCGTAGCCGAGGATGCGGGTGATGCCCTCGTTGGCCTCCAAGATGACGCCCTCGGGGATGGAGGTGAGGAAAACGGCGTCGGGGCTGTTGCGGAAGGCGGACGCGAACTTCGCCTCGGAGGCCCGGAGGGTCTCGTCGGTGGCCTCGTGCTCGGCCATGATGTCGCGGATGATCCACAGCGCGGCGAGTGCCAGGACGCTGAGGACGAGGCCAGCGAGATCGCCGACCACCGGCGCCGGCGAAGAGATCGCGAGCGCCTGATTCAGCGCCAGGACCGCGAAGGCCACGCAGAGCAAAACGAGGGACCTCGCGGTCCCTCATGGGGATCATAACCCAGCGTCCACAGAAAGAATCAGATCAGAGCATCCCTCCGGGTCAGAGCATCCCTCCGGATCAGAGCATCCCTCCGGATCAGAGCATCCCTCGAAATCAGAGCATCGTAGAGCGCCCTCCCGGCGAGGGGAACCGAGTCGATCAGAAACCGGAATCGAAAACCGGGATCAGTTGCTGCCGCCCCCTTGCGCGGGCCGCTGGTTCTCGCCCGATCCCGAAGGGTCTTCCCTGAGAGCCGTCTTGTCGTCGTGCATCGCGTCACCTCCATGAAAATCAAGTCATCCCCAGGTCTCGTTCCTGTCCTGCTCTGGTTACGTTAGATCCCCCGGCGGCGAGCTTTGTTTAGCCTCGGAGGCGATTTTTTCCGCCGCTGCCTCACCACTCGCCCTGGAGCACGAACCCGGCCCAGTAGTAGGGCGACTGCCAGGGCTTCTCGGCGGCGATCGAGAGCTGCGCTTCGCGCAGCGCCGCTGCCGGCGGCCGGCCGCCGCTCAGCAGAAGCTCGTAGAAGCGCACCATGAGCTCGGCCGCGGCGCGGTCGTCGACCTGCCACAAGCTCACGATCAGCCGCGACGCCCCGGCGTACATGAAGCCCTGAGTCAGGCCCACCAGGCCCTCGCCCCGAACCTCCTTGCCCAGGGCCGTGCGGCAGGCGCTGAGCACCACCAGGTCCGCCGGCAGCTCGAGGTTGTAGATCTCGTGCGCGTGCAGGAAACCGTCGGAGCGCTGCCGCCCGTCGCGGTCCACCAGCGAGAGCACCAGGCGGGAGAGCTCCGGGTGCTCGGCGTTCAGGTCGCCGTGGGTGGCGAAGTGGACGTAGCGGTAGCGGCTCAGCACCCCGCTGGTGACCGTGGGCTTGCTGGCGTCGAAGCCGAGGGCGCTGAAGCTGGCGCCGGCGGCGAGGCCGAGGATGCCCTCGGCTTCCCGGCGCGAGTAGACCAGGCGCTCGAATTGGAGATTCTCGCCCTGATCGGCGCCCGGGCCGCGGGTCGCCGCGTGGAGCTCTCCCGGCTCGGCGTCGTCACGCCGCACGAGGCGGGGGTCGTGGCTCTGGAACACCGGGTCGGCCACCACCGCGATCAGCCCGGGAGCCGGCGGACGCCCGCGGGCCAGCTCCCGTAGGACGGCGAGCGACGAGGAGGACGGCATGTGGCTGATCTCGTGGTCGAAGGCGAGCGGCGGGCCCGGGGCGCCGTCCCGGCCCGCCGCGGCCGGCCGCGGCAACGCCCCGAACGGGATGTACTGCAGGGCGCCCTCGCTCACCACCAGCAGGCGCCGGCGGTCGAGCATGTCGGCCGCCGGCGCGAGCAGCATCTCGCTCAACTGGTCCAGCGCGATCTCCGTGGGCGCCCGGCTCTCGCGCCGGTTGCTGACCGCGAGCAGCCGGTAGGCGCGGCGAGCCGCCGCCTCGACCTTCTCCCGCGGCGGCAGCTCGAAGCTGGCGATCGACTGCGGCGTCACCGCCCACAGGTAGCTGCGCTCGGCGCCCAGGTCGTATTGGAGCAGCAGCGTGTCGCGGTCCACGATCCGCTCCCGGATCCCCTGGGCGGTGAGGGGCCGCGGCTGCGTCAGGGCGGCGTAGCGCGGGCTGGCGAGGCGGATCTCGGCGCGCACCTGGTCGTATTCGCGCAGCAGCACGCGCAGCTCCCTGTCGAGGGCCTCCTGCGCCGCCGGCCCGCCGCCGCCGTCCAGCAGCCGCAGGCGCTGGTGCTCCTTGGCGTTGATCGCGCCCTCGAGGCGCTGCTCCTCGGCGAGCAGCTCGGGCGGCACGCCGCGCCGCAGCTCGGCGCCGCTCTCGATCAGGTTGTCGAGCAGCGAGCGCGCTCGGGCACGTTCGCTGGCGCCGAGGGCGGCGGCGGCGTGCCCGGCGGCCGGGTCGCGACGATGGAGGTCCATCAGCACGCGGACGTAGAGTTCGAAACGGCTCTGCATGGTGGCGAAATACGAGGAACGCAGGTCATGGCTCGCGGGCCGCGCGCGCAGACCTTCAATCGCCGTGACCGCCCGCTCGATCGAGGCTCGGGCCGCCACCAGGTCGCCGCTTGCGTGCTCGAGCTCCGCGATGACGTGCAGCACGCCGACCTGGCCCGGCAGGTCGGCGACTTCCTCGAAGAGGGCGAGGGCCTGCCGCGAATGGCCCATCGCCGCGGCGGTCTCACGGCGCTGCGAGAAGAGCCAGCCGAGATTGCTGAGCGCCACGGCCTCGGACTGCCGCAGCCCGAGCTCGCGAAATCCCGCCCGCGCCCGCAGGAGCACCTCGCGCGCCTCGTCGTAGCGCCTCAGCCGTATGTAGACCGTTCCCAGGTTGTTCTCGGCCAGCGCCGTTTGCCGGCGCGGATCCTCGAGCTCGGCGGCGAGCTCGAGAGCCCGCTCGTAGACGCCCACGGCCCGGAGCAGGCTCGCCTCGCCGCCGCTCATCAAGGCCTCCCCGATGGCGCTGAGCGTCGACGCCTGGGCGCGGCGGTCGCCGAGCTCCTCGCGCAGCGTCAGGGCATCCGTGAAGTCGTCGAGCGCCTGCTCGGCCTGGCCCAGGGTAAGGTACGACTTGCCGCGGTTGTGCAGCGCCAGAGCCTCCTCGTACCGGTTGCCGATCTGTCGGCTGAGGTCGAGGGCCCGGTCGAGAAACGCCAGTGCCTCCTGCGATTCGGCGAGTTGCTCGTAGACGTTGCCGAGGTTGCTGGCGGCCTTTGCCTCGCCGCTCAGGTCGCCCATTTCCCGCCGCAGGCCGAGGGCCCGGCGAGAGTAGTCACGCGCCTTTTCCAACTGACCGACGTCGCAGTAGAGCCTCCCGAGAACGTAGACGACGAACGCCCGGTGCGCCACGTCGCCGCCGTGCTCGAGCAGCGTCAGCGCGCGCTCGTAGGCCGCCAGCGCCCGCTCCACCTCGTGCAGCCCCTCCCAGACCACGCCCAGCCAACAGTCGACGCGGCCCTGCCTCACGCCGTCGCCGAGCTCGCTCCACAGGGCAAGGGCCTGCTCGTAGAGGGCGATCGCCTGGCGCAGGTCGCCGGCGCGGCGACGCTCGCGGGCGGCGGCGAGTTTCCGGCCCGCCTCCACGCGCTTCGCGCTCTCGGGCGTGAGGTCGCGCAGCTCCGCGATCGTCGCCGTGTACTCGCCGGTGCCGGCGCTTCCCGTTAGCACCAGCCGATGGCTCCCCGAGCTTGCCGCCTGCCAGAAGATCTCCTCGGTCCCCCAGGCCCCGGTCAGCTCGTCGGTCTCGATGGTCTCCCCCCCGTGCGGGGCGGCCAGGGCCGCCACCAGGTCCACGCCCCGCTGCTCGATCGAGAGCCGGAGGTACTGACCCGCCGCCAGCTCGATCGCGTAGACGTGCGTCTCGTGGTCCTGCAGTCGGCGCCGCACCGAGGCGCCGGCGGACGCTTCGAGCACGCTCGCGGCGGCGGCCGGTTCGGCGGCCGCCGCGGCCGGCGGCGGCGGGCCGCCCTCGCGCCGGCAGCCGAGGACGAGCAGGAGGACGGCCGCCGCGGCCGTCACGCTCCTCTCCGAGACCGACCTACTCGAGTCGTACCGCGTAGTCCTGCAGCAGCTTCCTCGCATCTTCGTCGACGCCATGGAGGCGGACACGATATTCCTCCCCGGGAGTGAGGAAGTCGCGGGCAAGACCCAGGGTGAAGGTGCCGTACTCGCTCATCTCGAGCCCCCGCCCCGTCCACGCCACGTGACCCGCGGCGTCGACGACCTCGACCTCGTAGGCGGCAAAGTCCGCCGGCTCCTCGAGATTGAGCACCAGCGTGACGTAGGGGGCGGCCCGCACCTCGGCAGGCCGCGTCCCGCCGCCGCTGCGGGTCGCCGTGTCGGGGTACAGGTCGTGGATCGGCACGTTGACCTGCGGCTCGCTCAACGCCGCGACGACGCCCTGCAGCCTGGCGACCTCCCGGTGAGCGTTCCACGACGCCAGCCCGAGGACGCCGGCGGCGAGCGTGGCAGCCAGGGCCGACGGCACGGCCAGCCGCCAGGCGGCGCGGCGCGGCGCGGCCACGGGCGCCGCTCCCCGGGGCCCCTCTTCGCGCTCGAGGTGGGCGCGCAGCGATCGCCACGCCGCCGCCCGCTCGAACTCCGAGAGCTCTTCGCCGGCGCCAGGTCCTTCAGCGCCGGCGGTGAAGGCGTCGAGGTCGAGCACCAACGACACGCACGCCGGGCACTTGACGAGGTGGCGGCGCAGCCGCTGCTCCTCGTCGGTGCCCAGCTCGCCTTCGTGGTAGGCGATCCAGGCGTCGACGTCGGGGTGCCCGCCGGCGGGCGGCGCCGGAGGGGAGGTCTCGGCAACGGCTGGTGTCTCGCTCACGGCATCTACCTCTCGTCAGATCGGAATCTCGAAGGCGCCTCGTAGCTTCGTCTTCAGCTTCTTCCGCGCCTGGAAAAGATGGACCTTCACGGTCTCGACCGAAAGCCTCATGACCACCGCGATCTCCCGGTAGCTCAGGTCCTGGTAGACGCGCAGCTCGGTGGCTTCGCGCATCTGGCCCGGGAGCTCGTCGACGGCCTCGCGCAAGACCCTCTGGCGCTCCGCCAGCAAGACGTCGTCGAGAGCCGCTGCGTCGATCGCGACCGCCGCCGGCTCGGCGACGTCCCACCTTCCGGGCTCCGGATTGCTCTCCGGCAGCGCCACGGCGGCGCCGGCCTCGTCGGGGTGCAAGCGGCGGAGCCACTTCAGGTGCGTGTTGTGGGCTATCCGAAAGAACCAGGTTCCGAACCGAGCCTCCCGGCGAAAGCCCTCTAATCCCCTATAGACCCTCAGAAACGTCTCCTGGGTTAGGTCGAGCTGATCTTCCGGCGAAAAGACCCGCTTGCGGAAGAAGCGCAGCACCACCGGATGGTAGTGGTCGAAGACCACCCGGAAGGCGGCCTCCCGATCGCCGCCCCGCCGGAAGGCATCGATCGCCCGGTCGATGCGCTCGGCGGCCTCGCCAGGATCGGCGGCCGCCGCGGCTGCTGCCGTGGGTTCGGCGTCGCTGCGGGACATCCGCCGATCCTACGTCACGGCGGCGTGGCGGCGCGGACTTCCTGCACCCAGGCCCAGAGCTGGCCGACTTCCTCTTCGCTGAGATCGCCGCGGTAGGCGGGCATGGCGATCTGCTGGCGGCGCCAGAACCAGCGCACGAGCGCCTTGTCGCCGAGGCGGGCGAGCGAGCCCTCGCGTACCCATTCGCGGAACTCCGCCTCGTCGCGCACCAGGTCGTCGAAGTTGCGGCCGAGAAAGCCCGGGACGAATCCTCCGAGGGAGCCGGGATTGGGCCGGCCGCCGCTGCCCTCCGGGCCGTGGCACGACAGGCAGCCGTGACGACGCGCCAGGGCACGGCCCGCCGCCGCGGCCTCGCCTCCCGCCGGCTCCACGCCTTCGAGCGCGGCGACGAAGGCCACCACGTCGGCGATCTCGGCGCCGGAGAGCGTGCCCTCGTAGGCCGGCATGCGCAGGTGCTGGCCTGCCAGGCGCCGGCGCACCTCGGGGTCGTCGAGCCAGGCGCGCGGCGCGCCGTGACGCACGTATTCCTCGATGGCCTGCCGCGTTTCGGCGCCGTACATCATGGGATTCCCGCCCTGGAAGGCCGGCACCGTGCCCCAACGGCTTCCCGGATTGGGGATCTCGGTGCCGGCATAGGGCCGGTGGCACATGAGACAGCCCGAGCGCTCGGCCAGCAGCCGGCCGCGCAGGACCGGATTCTGCTCCCACCGCCACAACAGCAGGCGAGACGCCCCGGGGGCGGCCGCCGCCAGGGCGGCCGCCGCGAGGGCGGCCGCCGCGAGGGCGATCCAAACGAGGCGGCGGGGTCTCTTGCGCGCCAACTAGCCCGCGGCCTTGGCGGCGGTGACGGTGACGACCTTCATGCCGTCGCGCTCCGACAACGTGCCGGTGACCTCGGCCTTGGCGCCGGCAAGGTCCTTCAGGGCCTCGTAGGGCTCGCCGTTCTTGTGGTCCGCCGCCAGCAGCACCACGGTGCCGTCGCCGGTCAGCAGCCCCATCGGCTGGCCGCCCTTGACGCAGCTCTTGGCGCAGCCGGAGTGGTCGGCGCCATGGGCGCCCTGGGCCACGTAGCACGCCAGGTCCAGGACCTCGCCGGTCCAGGTCCCTTCGTGATGATCCGCGCCGACCGTGAATCCGAACGCCGCCACGAGGCCGGCGAGACACAAGATCGTCCAGACTTTCTTCATAACCCGTTCCTCCGTCGTTGTTCCAGGGAGTTGCCTGGCCCTAATGTAGCACACTCGGCGCCGTCGCAACACCCCATCCCTGGGCGCGAGCGGCCCATCCCATAGCTGGAACCGGCAGCCGCGGGCGGCGTAAGGTAGGGAGGGCGCCCGATGGCGCCCTTTCCCTGATCAGGTACCCTCGACAGAGGCTTTGAACCACGATTTTCTTGGAGAGGCTATGTTCACCCTGCGCACGACGATCCTGACGGCAGCCGTGTGGGTCCTGGCGGCTCAGGCCGCCGCGGCCCAGACCAAGCTGCTGCGCTTTCCCGACCTTCACGGCGACGAGCTGGTCTTCACCTACGGCGGCGACCTCTGGCTGGCCCCCGCGGGCGGCGGCACCGCCCGCCGCCTCACCGCCCACCCCGGCCTCGAGCTCTTCGCCAAGTTCTCCCCCGACGGCCGCTGGATCGCCTTCACCGGCCAGTACGACGGCGACGAGCAGGTCTACGTCATGCCTGCCGCCGGCGGCTCCCCCCGCCAGCTCACCTTCTACCCCGCGGCGGGCCCGCTGCCGCCGCGCTGGGGCTACGACAACCAGGTCTACGGCTGGACGCCCGACGGCCAGGCCGTGCTCTTCCGCTCCATGCGCGACGGCTGGGACCTCTCCGACACCCGGCTCTACACCGTCGGCCTCGACGGCGGCACGCCCGTGGCCCTGCCCATGCCCGAGTCGGGCGGCGGCACCTTCGCGCCCGACGGCCGCCGCGTGGTCTACTCGCCCACCACCCGCGACTTCCGCCACTGGAAGCGCTACCAGGGAGGTTGGGCCCAGGACCTCTACGTGTTCGACCTCGAGACCTGGGAGAGCGAGCGCGTGACCGACCACCCGCGCACCGACCGCGACCCGATGTGGATCGGCGAGACGATCTACTTCAGCTCCGACCGCGACGGCAAGCTCAACCTCTACGCCTACGACCCGGCCTCCCGCGAGACCGCGCAACTGACTGGCTCGACCACCTGGGACGTGCGCTGGCCGAGCGCCGGCGACGGCGAGCGCATCGTCTACGAGAGCGGCGGCGAGCTCGAGATCCTCGACCTCGCCGCCGGCGAGAGCCGCCGCGTCGCCATCCGGGTCCCTGACGACGGCGTGGCCAGGCGGCCTTCGCGGGTCGCCGCCGGCCGCCTGATCACCGGCTTCGGCCTGGCGCCGGAGGGCAAGCGGGCGCTCTTCGCGGCCCGCGGCGACGTCTTCACCGCGCCGATCGAGCACGGGGCGGTGCGCAACCTTACCCGCACCTCCGGCGCCAACGACCGCGAGCCCGCCTGGTCGCCCGACGGCAAGTGGGTCGCCTTCGTCTCCGATTCGAGCGGCGAGGAGGAAGTCTACCGCGTCGAGCAGACAGGCCGCGGCGAGCCTGAACGCCTGACCGATCTCGCCAGCCGCGGGCTCACGGGCCGCTTCACCGACCTCGCGTTCTCGCCCGACGGCAAGCTCCTCGCTTTCCAGAACCAGCAGGGAAAGCTCCTCGTGCTCGAGATCGAAAGCCGCGAGCTGACCGAGGTCGCCGACGACGTCGCCTTTGGGCTCACCTACGACTGGTCGCCGCGCGGCGGCTTTCTCGCCTACACGCTCACCGACCCGAACGGCTTCCGCTCGATCCACGTCTGGAGCGCCGCCGACGGCAAGAGCCGCCGCGTGACCGACGAGCTGTGGAACGACTTCGGCCCCTCGTGGGATCCCAAGGGCGACTATCTCTTCTATCTGAGCGACCGGGAGTTCGGCCCTCAGGTCGGCTCCTTCGAGTTCAACTACGTCGCCGACCGCGAGACCTTCGCTTACGCGCTCGCCCTGCGCCAGGACGTCGAGCATCCGTTCCCGCCGCGCAGCGACGAGGTCGAGGTCGCCGAGGATGGGAAGAAAGACGGCGAGAAGAGCGAGAAGGGCGAGAAAGGCGGGAAGAAGAGAGATGAAGATGAAGATGAAGATGAAGATGAAGATGGGGAAGGGGAGAAGGACGCGGAATCGCGACCGCTCGTGATCGAGTTCGAGGGGCTGGCGCAGCGGGTAGCGCGGGTGCCGGTCGTCGCCGACAATTATCTCGGCATCGTGGCGACCGAGGGCCAGCTCGTGCTGGCGCGCGGCTTCGCGCCGTATTACGGCCGCGAGAGCGACCGCACGCCCGAGCTCGTGGCCTTCGACTTCGAAAGCCGCGAGGAGAAGCAGCTCGCCTCGGGGCTCCAGGGGCTCGCCGTCTCGCCCGACCGCACCAAGTTCCTCATACGGGCCGGCGGCAACTACCAGCTCGTCGACGCCAAAGGCGGCAAGAACGGCGCCAAGACCGTGTCCACCGCCGGTCTCGAGGTGGATCGCGTGCCCGCCGAGGAATGGGCGCAGATCTTCGGCGAGGTGTGGCGCCGCTTCCGCGACTTCTTCTACGACCCGGGCATGCACGGCTACGACTGGGAGGCGCTGCGCGAGCAGTATCGGCCCTTGCTCGAGCACGTGGCCCACCGCAGCGACCTGACCTACGTGCTCACCGAGATGATCTCCGAGCTCAGCGTGTCGCACGCCTACGTGGCGGGCGGCGACTACGAGATCCCGGAGCGGCCGCGCGCCGCCCTCCTGGGCGCCCGCTTCGAGCTCGACGCCGAGACCGGGCGCTACCGTGTGGCCGAGATCCTCGCCGGCCACAACGAAGAGCCGCGCTACCGCTCGCCGCTGACCGAGGTCGGCATCGGCGTCGCGGTGGGCGACTACGTGCTGGCGATCAACGGCGTCGAGCTCACCGCCGGCGGCAATCCCTACCGCCTGCTGCGCCATGCCGGGGCCAGCGCCGTCGAGCTGACGGTCAACGGCCGGCCCACGCTCGACGGCGCCCGTCAGGTCCGGGTCGAGCCGATCGACGACGAGGATCCCCTGCTCTACCTGAAGTGGATCGAGCGCAACCGCCGCGAGGTGGCCGAGCGCACCGACGGACGGGTGGGCTA
This sequence comes from Thermoanaerobaculia bacterium, assembly GCA_036397835.1. Lineage (GTDB taxonomy): Bacteria > Acidobacteriota > Thermoanaerobaculia > Multivoradales > J023 > DASWIG01. The sequence continues at coordinate 7,929 of DASWIG010000519.1, read as the reverse complement.
CCTCCACCTGCCGAACATGAGCGCCCAGGGCATCCGCGAGTGGATCAAGTGGTTCTACGGCCAGATCCGCAAGGAAGGCCTGGTGATCGACGTGCGCAGCAACGGCGGCGGCAACGTGTCGCCGATGATCATCGAGCGGCTGCGGCGCGAGCTCCTGATGGTCGACTTCGAGCGCAACATCGAGGTCGCCGACACCTATCCCGGCACCGTCTTCCACGGTCACCTGGCCTGCCTGCTCGACGAGGACACGGCCTCCGACGGCGACCAGTTCGCCTACGTCTTCCGCCGGGCGGGCCTCGGCCCGCTGGTGGGCAAGCGCTCCTGGGGCGGCGTGGTGGGCATCTACGGCCGCGATCCGCTGATCGACGGCGGCGCGGTCAGCGTACCCGAGGCCGGCAGCGCCGACCCCGATGGCAACTGGGTCATCGAAGGCCACGGCGTCGATCCCGACTACGTGGTCGAAAACGACCCGAAGTCGCGCCTCGAGGGCCGCGACCTCCAGCTCGAGAAAGCGGTCGAGCTGGTGATGGAGCGTATCGAGGCCGATCCCAAGCGTCTGCCCGAGCGTCCGCCGGGACCGGTCAAGACGCAGTAGGTCAGGCTGCGCCTGACGATTCCAAGTTTGCCTTTCTGGACAGAGGATTCAAGGAATGAAGCTGAATTACTACCCCGACACGGATTCAAGACGCTTGTTGCCTGATCCTCTCAGGGCGATCTATCTCCGACGCGGCCCTCGGCTGTGATCGGTCAGCGCCGGGCGGCCGCAGGTCGACGTCGCGGTCTCGCCGGGCGGCGCGTTCGCCACCTCGGCCCTGCGCGCGGGTCCCTGGCACGTGGCCTTCGCTTCCGGGCAGGGATGGACCACGGAGGCGGTCGGGATCGGCCTGGCGGATCTCGAGGACGTCCAGGTCGAGATCGAGCTCCCCGGACTGGCTCTGGCGGGCCGGGTGGTCGACGGCGCCGGCGTGGCGGGGGCGAGGGTGCGCGAGCCGGCCTCCGGCGTCTCCGCCACGAGCGGCGAGGACGGCAGCTTCAGCATGCTCGGCCTCGCCGCGGGCGTGGGCTACCTGAAGGCGTATCACGAAGGCCGGGAGAGCGCTCCGGCCGAAGTGACGCTCGCTCCGCAACGGCCGAGCGAGCCGGTGGTCCTGGTGCTGCGCGAGACTCGCGACGAAGGACTGGCGGTCATCGTCGCCGGGAGCGACGGCGAGCCGCTGCCCGCAGCCCTGGTCGTCGTGGAGGCCGACGCCGGGCCGGTGCGGATCCTGACGACCCGGGAGGACGGCGTCAGGCGGGAAGCGATTGTACCACCGAGCGCCTCGATGCGCACCCGAAGGTCTGGTCTGATCTCAGAAGACCGCGTCCATCGACGCCTTCTCGCCTTCGCGCAGCGCCACGGCCTGTGCCCCCACCAGGGGCAGCGCGCGGTGAGCGAAGCAGACGGCGGCTTGCACCTTGTCGTGGAGGAAGGCGGCCTCCGCGTTCTCGGCCGGGTCCTGGCCTCCGAGCTCGCCGAGCTTGCGGCGGGCGAGGCGCGCCTGCTCGAGCAGGAAATGACCGCCGAGGGTGGTGCCGAACATGTCCAGCAGCGGCACCGCGTTCAGGGCCAGCAGGAGCGGAGCGTCGGAGCGGAGCGGCACCTCGCGCAAGACACCCTCCAGGTTCGCCACGGCCTGTCCCAGGAGCTGCGCCGCCCCGCCGAGCTCCGCGTCGCCGGCGAGCTCCTCGGCGGTCGCCGCCGCCGCTTCGAGCAGCTCGCGCGCCGGCGCGCCGCCGCGGGCCGGCAGCTTGCGGCCCACGAAGTCCAGGGCCTGGATGCCGTTGGTGCCCTCGTAGATCGAGGTGATCTTGGCGTCGCGCAGGTATTGCTCCGCCGGGTAGTCGCGCACGTAGCCGTAGCCGCCGAAGACCTGCAGCGACCACTCGGCGACGCGGAAGCCCCAGTCGGACGGCCACGCCTTGCACACCGGGGTCAGCAGCTCCACGAGCGCCTGCCAGCGGTCTCGCTCCTCCCCCTCGGCGAGGCGCGACCGGTCGACGTAGTACGACGTCCGCAGCAGCAGGGCGCGCATCGCCTGCACGTAGGCCGCCGACGTCAGGAGGGTGCGGCGCACGTCCGGGTGCTCGAGGATCGGCACCTGCGCGGCGCTGGCCCTGCCGCGGTCCCAGTGCCGCATCTGGCGGCGCTCGCGGGCGTAGGCGAGCGCCGCCTGCTGGGCGGCGCCGGCCACCGCCGTCGCCTGCACTCCCACCTCGATGCGGGCGGCGTTCATCATCTGGAACATCTGCCGCATGCCGTCGCCCTCCTCCCCGAGGAGGAACCCCTCGCTCTCGCCGCGGGCGCCGAAGAGCAGCGAGCAGGTGGGCGAGCCGTGGATGCCCAGCTTGTGCTCCACGCCGCCGCACTCGACGTGGTTGGCCTCGCCGAGGCCGCCGCCGGGGAGCAGGCGCAGCTTGGGGACGACGAAGAGCGACAGCCCGCGGGTGCCGGCCGGGGCCTCGGGCGTGCGGGCGAGCACGGCGTGGATCACGTTGTCCGTCAGGTCGTGGTCGCCGTAGGTGATGAAGATCTTCTCGCCGCGGATGCGGTAGCGGCCCTCGCCGAGCGGCTGCGCCGTGGTGGCGCAGGCGCCCAGGTCGGAGCCCGCCTGGGGCTCGGTGAGGCACATGGTGCCCGCCCACTCGCCCGAGTACATGCGCCGGCACACCAGGTCGCGCAGCTCGCCGCTGCCGAAGCTCTCCACCAAGTGGGCGGTGCCGCGGGTCAGCAGCACCACCAGGCTGAGCGAAAGGTTGGCGCCGGCGATCAGCTCCGAGACGGCGGTGGCCACCGTCTCCGGCAGGCCGAGGCCGCCGAGCTCCGGGTTGTTCGCGCAGGAGATCCAGCCGCCCTCGCGCAGCGTCCGGTAGGCGGGCTTGAACGACGCCGGCACTCGCAGCCGGCCGTCTTCGAAGACGACCCCCGCGCGGTCGCCGTCCTCGTTGGTGGGCGCGAGCTCCTCGCGGGCGATCTTCACCGCCTCGTCGACGGCCATCTCCACGTTGTCGCGGTCCCAACCGGCGAAGCGCTCGGCGCGCAGCAGGTCGGCCAGGGGAAGCCAGTCGAAGAGCTGGAACTTCAGGTCGCGGACGTCGACGCGGTACTCCATGCCGTCCTCCTCCTTGCGGCCAAATCACGACGTTGGCCAGACAACGCGGCCAATACGGCGGCGACCCGGTCGTCCTCTCCCGCGCTCTCCGATCGCGGGGAGAACCCGCCTATAGTAACAGATCGTCAGTACCAGTCGCCCGGCTGCTTCACCTTCTGCTGCCGCGGCTCCTCTTCCTCGACGGGCCCCGCCTCCGCCGCGGGCTCGGCCGTCCCTTCGTAGCGGAAGAGGAACTCCTGGAGCCCGTTGCGGAGCTGGAAGGAACGTACCGGACAAAACCTCTCCATCAGCCTTTCGACCTGGCGCGGCGTGAGCCGCGGCGCCGGATCCCGGCGCTCGTTCGCCACCTCGTAGAGCAGGTGGTCGCGGTCGAGGATCTTGAAGCGGATCGGCGTCAGGGGGATCGGCGTCGCCGCCGCGGCGAGCAGCAGCACCAGGGCGTCGGGGCGGGCAAGCTCGGCGAGCCGGGCGGCGAAGGCGCCGGCCCGCGCCCGCTCCACGTAGTGGAGGAGGTCCCAGAGGAGGATCACGTCGAAGCCCGGACCGGCGTCGAGCGCCAGCGACTCGGGGTGGATCTGGAACAGCGACGCCCGCGGCGCCGCCAGGGCCTCGCCCCTCGCCCCGACCACGTCGTGGATCACGATGTTGGAGCAATACTGACCGAGGTAGACGAGGTTCTCGTTGCGCGAGGCGCCGAGATCGAGGATCGACCCGACCCGGCGCCGCGCCAGCGCCTCCGACAGCGCGCCCATCCCCGGCGAGCGCTGGACGCCGCTGCGGATGATGCCGACCTCGTCGGAGAGCTCGCCCCGGCGGGGCTTGCGTCGCGAAAACCAGCTCATCTTCCTCCGCTTCCTCTCCGCTCAGGTGCGCAGGTAGGAGGCGCCGTTGACGTCGACGATGGCGCCGGTGGCGAAAACGGCGTCGGGGGCGGCCAGGCAGGCGACCCAATAGGCCACGTCGTCGGCCGTGGCGACGCGTCCCAGCGGGCTCTGCCTGCGGATCGCCTCGCCCAGCTCGCCGGTCATGTAAGGCCGCGCCATGGCCGTCTCCACGAAGCCCGGCGCCACCGCGAACACGGCGATGCGGTGCGGCGCCAGGGCCACGGCGAGCGACTGGCTCATGGCGTGCAGGCCGGCCTTGCTGGCGCCGTAGGCGGGAGCGTCGGGCTCGCCGCGAAAGGCGCCCCGCGAGCCCACGTTGACGATGCACCCGCCCTCGCCCTGGCGCACCATCGCCCGCGCCGCGCACCAGGCGGCCCAGGCCGGGCCCAGCAGATTGGTTTCGAGGGTGCGCTGCCAGTGCTCCTGCCAGGCCTCGTAGCTCACCTCGAGCGGCGGATGGTGAGCGTAGATGCCGGCGTTGTTGACCAGCACGTCGAGACGGCCGGTGCGGTCGACCGCGGCGGCGACCATCGCCTCCACCGCCGCCGGGTCGCGCAGGTCGGCGCCGACGGTCGAGTGGCCGCCGCCGTCGAGCTCGGCGACGAGAGCCTCGGCGGCCTCGCCGCGCGAGTTGTAGTGGGCCACGATCCGCGCCCCGTCCCGCGCCAGGCGGCGGCACACCGCGCGTCCGATGCCCCCCGAAGCGCCGGTGACCAGCGCGACTTTTCCGTCCAACGTCATGCAGTCGAGCTCCTTGTCAGGATTGGCATGTGCCCCGGCCATGAAGGCTATCACTTGAGGACGGCGGCGGCCAGATGGCGGCGCGGCGGCGCCTGCGATAGATTCCGGATTGTGGTGCGGGCGTCCCGCCTGCATCAGGAGCAGCCGGGACGGCTGCACCACAAAAAATCATCGCGCCAATGACTTCGCTGAGGAGATCCGGTGCCGGATAAAGTCCAAGTCCGTCTCAAGCCCGGCCGCGACAAGGCCGTCAAGCAGGGCCATCCCTGGCTCTTCTCGGGCGCCATCGCCGCCGCGGACGGCCCCGAGGACGCCCCCCTGGCAACGGTCGTCGACGCCGAGGGCCGGCCGCTCGGGACCGGCCTCTACAGCCCGCGCTCGCAGATCCGCGTGCGTCTGCTCGCCGGCGCCCCCGACGACGTCGACCGCGGCTTCTTCGCCGCGCGCCTCACCGCCGCCCAGGCCTGGCGCGCGAAGGTCGTGGGCGAGGGCACGACCGGCTATCGCGTGCTCAACGCCGAGGGCGACGGCGTGCCGGGCTGGACGGTCGACCGTTTCGGCGACGTGCTGGTGAGCCAGATCACCGTGGCGGGGCTCGAGCGCCTGCGCGAGGAGGCCTATGCGGCCCTCGCCGAGCTCTTCCCCGACGCCGCCGTGGTGCAGTTGAACGCGGCGCGCGTGCGCGCGGAGGAGGGCCTCGGGCAGGACGACGAGGTGGTGCGCGGAGTGCCGCCGCCGGAAGCGCCGTTCACCGAATCGGGGCTGCGCTTTACCGCCGACCTGGCGGCGGGCCAGAAGACGGGCTTCTACCTGGACCAGCGCGACAACCGGCGGCACGTGGAGCGTCTCGCCGCCGGCCGCGCGGTGCTCGACCTCTTCGCCCACAGCGGCGCCTTCGGCGTCTACGCCTTGCGCGGCGGCGCGTCGTCGGTGACCGCGGTCGAGTCGTCGGAGCGGGCGATCGCCCGCGGGCGCGAGCACGTGGCCGCCAACGGCTTCGCCGCCGGCGCCGTCGACTGGGTGCGCGCCAACGTCTTCGAGGACCTGCGCCAGCGCCGCGAGAGTTACGGCCTGGTGGTCTGCGATCCGCCGCCCCTGGCGACCCGCCGCGCCCACCTCGAGGCCGGCGCGCGGGCCTACAAGGACTTGAACCGTCTCGCCCTGCGGCGCGTCGAGCCGGGCGGTTTCTTCTTCACCTTCAGTTGCAGCGCCGCGGTCGACGCCAAGCTCTTCCGCCAGGTGCTCTTCGCCGCCGCGGTCGAAGCGGGCGTCGACCTGGGGCTCTTGGCGCCGCTGGCGGCGGCGCCTGACCATCCCGTGGCCGTCACTCACCCGCAGGGGGAGTACTTGAAGGGGTGGTGGGGGGTGGTGAGGTGAGATTGGAGTAGAATAGTTGACCAGGAGAGCCGCGGATGAGCGAACTGAAGACCACCTGACCCTTGAGGTCCCTCACGGGATGGCCCATGGCATTTGCGGAACTCATCAGGGGGTATATACGCTACCGCAGTTCCGTGCCGTTGACAAGCTGGTGGTTTGGATGAGCTGCTGAACGACGCTGCAGACGGACGAGGAGATGCTCCACTCGTGCCTCGAGGCCGCCGGCGGTCACCGACGAGCAGGCGAAGCGTGCCTGGATCGGCGTGCCTTCGACTGAGACTTCCTCGATCGTGGCGCCCGAGGCGTCGAGGCAGTCGCGCCGGAAGCGCTCAGGCCAGTCGGGCAGCTCGGCGTCCGTCACCTGGACGACGGCGCCGGCAGCGACGTCGTCCGTCCAGTAGCTCTCGATCTGACGTTGGGCCTCGCGGTAGTCGTTGCGCCCCCAAAGCTTGACCTCCAGCACAGCTACTTTGACGTCGCCGTTGCGGCGCAAGAGGAGGTCGGTGCGCCCCGCTCCGCGCTGGGCCTCGCGCTCCGAGTGCCAGCCGAGAAGCTCGAAGCCGAGCGCAAGCTGGGCCGCGAAGACCGACTCCGGCACCAGGCGCTTGCCGTCGCGGCCGGGCCGGAAGAAGTCCGCGCTCGAGCGATGGAGTCGGGCCACCAAGGTGGTGAGGTCGCGCAGGAAATGAGCGCGCAGATCGCCTTCCGACGGAGACCGTCCGGGCAGGTTGAGCAGGCTGGCGATCGGGTAGACGGTGACCGGATTGTCACGCAATGCCGAGCCCGCGATGCGCACGACGCCGACGGTTTCGAGCAGGTGGAGCGCGTCGGTGAGGTTGAGTCTCAGGGCTCCCGAGGGATCGCCCAGAGCCGCTTCCAGGTCCTCCCGAGGAATCCGTCCCGCGTCCTCCTGGATGCGTTCCCAGACGCGGAGCGGACCGTCCGAGAGTCGTGGGTCCGTCAATGCGCTCAGCAGGTCCCGCAGGTATTCCCCATAGCTCTCCTCGAACGACTTGTAGGTCGCGGTGACGTCACCTGTCGTGACTTCCCGGCCCAGCTTCCAGAGCTGCTGGAAGCCGTAGGTCAGCAGCGCCGGGATGCCGCCGCTCGCCAGGATGAGCGCGTCGAGCACGTCGTCGGAAAGGGGCGCGCCCCGATCGCCGAACGGACGGGCGAGGGCCTCGGCGTCCGTTCGCCCCAGGGGGCGAAGCCGCAAGTGGAGCGCCCGCGACAGGAAGCTCGACCCGAGGACGTCTCGGAAGACGAAAACGCCGATCGAGCCGGCCGCCAGGATGCTCAGCCGCGGCAGCGAGCGTCGAGAGGCCTTGAGGTCGTTGAAGAAACCGCGGCCAGAAGGCTGCGAGGAGGGCCCGCCCTTCTCCGCATAGCGGTCGAACTCGTCGAAGAGCAGCACGAGACGCTCGGGAGCCCCGTCGCGGGCGAAGTACTCGTCGAACAGGGGGCGTGAGCTGAACGGGTCCACGGCGACGCCGAGCGCCCCGGCCAGGTAGGCCAGACAGGCCTCGACGGTCAGGGCCGCCGGTGGAGCCTCGAAGAGCAGCACGGCGGTTCCGCCCTCGCGCTCGAGCGTGCTCTTGAGCTGTCTCAGGAAGACGCTCTTGCCCATGCCGCGGCCGCCTGCCTGGCGTCAACTACTTTTGTGCCCCAACGACAATTAGACTTGTGCAGGGTTGTCTCTCCAATCATCGTCGTCGTAGGGGGGTGGGATCGGTCCTGGGCATCCCCCGCGCCTGGGGGAGAGGGGGCGCGGGGGAGAG
>DASWIG010000518.1:0-4516 GCA_036397835.1 Thermoanaerobaculia bacterium | reverse complement strand
CGGCTGAATTGCCGAGGGAGCGTTTTCCACGATAACGAGAAAACCCATTCTCGATCGGGAGCTCGCGCCGGCACGCTTTCCGGAGCAGAAAGGTCGGCGGTTCCGAGAAAGGTGCGGTATTTCGAGCTTCGCTCACGCTGTCCTACCCTCCCCCCCGAGAAACGACATGTCCCGCCCGGGACCCGGGCGACGAGTCAAGGAGGAGCGACGCTATGGCGAAGAAGAGGGAAGCCCATGCCACGGCCGCGGCGTGACCCCGGCCAGCTTTCGAACCTGGGCCGCGTGCTGCGGACGCTGCGCGAGGGGGCCGGCCTGACCCTCGCCGATCTCGCCGCGGCGGTCGGCGTCCACGTGAAGACGGTCAGCCGCTGGGAGCTGTGCGGCATCCTGCCGCCGGCCGATCAGCTTCGCGTGCTCGCCGGCGCCGTCGACCCGGAGCGTCCCACGCGGGCAAAAGCGCGGATCCTCGAGGCCGCGGGCCTCCTGGATCCGGAGGAGACCGAGATGTTGATACAAGCTGCGGAGGTCGCCAATGACGAAGAAGTCCGGTAGTGATCGTCCGATTGTCCCCGACGACGACGGGACAGCCTCCGCGTCGTTCCCGGAGGAGGCGAAGGGCGCGGCGTCCCGGATCTCGAAGGACCAGCCGATCGACGTGGTCATGGCGCGGACGCTGGTGCTCTCGCGCCTCGAGGAGATGGAGGGCTTCCGCCAGTGGCTGCGGGACCTCGCGGATTTGCTGCCGGTCTCGAACGACCGGGATGCAATGTGCAATGACCTGGTGCCGCGCGACGAGGCGGAGTTCTTGTTCGGCGCCCTGGACGACGCGGCGAAGGAGACGCTGCCCACGTTGTTCGAGGGGCTGCGCCGGGCCGCGACGGTGACCGAGGCAGAGCTCATCCAGGATTTCTTCGACCGGCATGAGCAGTATCTGGCCGAGCAGAAGCGTCGTCTGGGGAGGCGATCATGAAGAGTTGGCCCAAGCTCTATCGCCGGCTCCTCGACCTGGCGACGACGCTGCGGACGCACGGCATCGACTGGACGCCGTTCGGTGACATGGGAGTCGAGGTGCGGCGCGGCAGCCGCATCCCGCCCGACGTGGTCGCGGAGATGAAGAGCCTGCTCGAGGAGCTCCGCGCGCTCGTGCGGGCGACGACGGCCGCCAGCGAGGTCGCGAATTTCGTCCGCCGCTGCCGGGAGCTGGCGCGCGAGTTTCCGGAGAAGAGCGCGGACTTCGAAGCGCTGGCCGAGCGCTCGCAGCGGGAGCGGGCGGCGTATTGGGAGGAGCGCGAGCTGCTGCTCGCCGCGGCGATGGGCGAGCCGGCGTGGGGAGGCATCGTGTTCCCGGAGGGCGGCGAACGGCCGCCCTTCGAGCTGCCGGAGCTCTCGGGCTTGGTTGGGGACGACTATCGCGTCGAGCCCCAGCCGACGCCGCTGGGCGGCGTCATGGACCTGTGGCGCCTGGTCCTGGCCTTGGAGTCGGGGGCCCTGGAAGGTCCCTGAGAGCCGACGCGCTTCCCATGTTCGCGTCCTGCCGGCATAATACGGCCATGCGATTGACGATGGACGCCTTCAAGGTCGCCGCGTGGTTGATGCTGCGGGACCTCTTGAGATCCCGCGGGCTCTCCGAAGAGTGGCTGGCGGCCCGGTTGGGAGACGAGCAACCGGCGTTCGACACCTGGCTGCTGTCCCCCGAGGCCCATCGCGTGGGCGAGTACTGCGAGCTGATCCTCGAAGCCGAGGGGACGCCTCCGCAGGCGAGGACCGAATCTTTCGACGCCGGTTACGTCGGCATCTTTCGCGAGGAGTACTCGGACGTCCTGGAGCGGCCCGACGTCTCGGTGCGGGAGGTCGGCGCGTTGGCGGCCGACCACCCGGTCGTGATGCTGCTCGACCTCGCCTTCCAGGGCCTCCTGGAGGACGTTCGCCGGGACCGGCGCATCGCCGAGCCGGTCATCCTCACTCTTCGGAAGTACCTCGAGGTCCTGTCGGACTACAAGTGAGCTTCGCGCGCTCGATGTCGGACTTTCTCGGGCCGCGTTCGGCGAGATCGCGCCAGAGCCGCCGGAATTCCGCGCGCGCCAGCTTCTTCGCCGCCGGCGACCGCAGCAGCTCCCCGAGCTCGCGGTCGACGCACGCCGCCTCTTCCGGGCGGCCGGTCGTGAAGTAGACGCGGCCGAGCGTCGCCAGGGCCTGGGCCGCGTCGTGCCACAGCCCGAGCTCGAGGAGCCGGTCCACGGCCTGGCGCAGCGGCTCCGCCGCGCCGGCGGCGCCGGTCTCGAAACGGCTCACGCCCAGCATCACCAGTCGCTCCAGCCGCAGCCGCTGCGATGCCTGGTCGCCGTAGAGCTCGGCGCTCTCGTCGAGGAGGGCGAGCGCGCGGCCGAAATCGTGGCTGCGCGCCGCCGCCAGGGCAAGATAGTGGAAGGCACGGAGCCGGGTTCCGAAGTCGATGCCGGGGGCCAGGGCGGCGTGCGCCCGCTCGAATGCGGCGGCGGCTTGACGCGGGTCCTTGAGCCGCAACCGGACCAGGCCGAGACGGACCTGGGTCTCGGCCGCGCGGCCCGGGATCGCGACGCCGCGGACGAGACGGACCGCGTGCTCGATGCGGTGCAGGGCCGCGGTGCCGAGACGCCGAGACGATTCGAGATCGGCCCACAGCTCGCTGAGGGTCGTGTGGACCTCGGGGTCGGCGGTGCCCCGCGAGATCTCCCCTTCCGCCTGGCGAAAGTGTACCTCGGCGTCCGCGATCCGTCCCTGGCATCGCAAGTCGTCCCCGAGGTAGGCCAGAGCGAGGCCGCGGACGTCGCGGAACCGCGGGGGGTGGAGCGCCTCGAGCCGCGGGTCGTCGGCGAGGTACCTCAAGGCCTCGCGCGTGAGCGCGCTCGTCAGCTCGGGATTGCGGTCGAGCTGCCGGACGCTGTGGCGGACCTCCTCGACGACGACGCGGGCGAAGGCCAGGGGCTCGACGCCGACGAGCCCGAGCCAGTGGCGGTGGGCCGCGCGCAGCCACGCCAGATCGCCCGCCGCCGGCGGCGGGCGGCGCCGCAGCTCGACGAGGTGGCGCAGGCCCAGGACGACGCCGTCACGCACGCGGGCGTCCCAGGCGACGGCCGGGTCGGCGGGTTGCCGGCCCAGCTCCTCCAGGACCTGCTCGCAGTCCGGACAGCCGCGGGCGAGGTGGTAGAGCGTCCGCCGGCGAGCGTCTTCGGCGTCCTCGCCGAAGCCCCGCGCCAGGACGTCCGCCGTCGCCTCGGCCTCGAGGTGAAGCTCTTGAAAGGCGTCGATCGGTCGAAGTGATCTCTTCATGGAGACCATTATCACTGACACGGAGAGACGAATCCACCCCTTTCGTGCGCCCGCGTCTGGCGACGCCAGACGCAAGGCGGGCACGTACGCCCGCCGGACGGGCGCAAGGCCTTGCGCCCCTACATCGGGCCTCCGGCTTCCTGACGGATCAGGTGTAGGGGCGCACGGCGTGCGCCCGAAGACCGATCCTTTCGCGCTGTGAAGGCCACGGAGCTCAAGAGCTGAACAAGAACTCGACGACGTTGCCGTCGGCGATCTCGTAGCCCTTGCCCTCGGTGCGCAGGAGCCCGAGGCGGTGGAGCTCGTGGAAGCTGCCGTGCTCGACGAGCTGGTCGTGGCGCGCCACCTGGGCGCGGATGAAGCCGTGCTCCATGTCGCTGTGGACCTTGCCCGCCGCCTCCGGCGCGTGGGCGCCGCGGCGCAGCTCCCAGGCCCGCAGCTTGCCGGAGACCACGGTGTAGAAGCGGATCAGGCCCAACAGCTCGAAACAGCTCGCGACCACCCGCTCGAGGCCGGAGCGCGCGAGGCCGAGCTCGGCCGCCATCTCGCGGCGCTCGTCGGGCGGGAGCTGGGCGAGCTCCCACTCGAGCCGCGCCGAGACCTCGGCGACCCGGGCGTGCGGCAGCGCGCGCAGCGCGTCCGCCTCCGGGCTCGCCGCTTCGCCGTAGCCGCCCTCCGAGACGTTGGCGACGTGGAGCAGCGGCTTGCCGGTGATCAGCCCCAGGGCCTTGAGCTGGCGGCGGTCCTCGGCGTCGAGGTCGAGGGTGCGCAGCGGCACGCCCGCCGCGAGCTGCTGGCGGTAGAGCTCGAGGCGCCGGTGCTCGTCCTCGTGCTCGCGGGGATGGGTCTGCCAGTCGCGGCGCCGCTTGTCGACGGCGCGCGAGAGCACCTCGAGGTCGGCGAGCAGCAGCTCGGTCTCGATCACCGCGGCGTCGCGCGCCGGGTCGACCGCGGCGTAGACGTGGGCCACGTCGGGAGCGGCGAAGCAGCGCACCACGTGGGCCACCGCGTCGACCCCGCGGATCTCGCCGAGGAACTGGTTGCCCAGCCCCTCGCCGCGGCTCGCGCCCTCCACCAGCCCGGCCACGTCGATGAAGCGCACGAAGCACGGCGTCGTCTCGGGCGGCGCGAGCACCCGCGCCAGCGCGTCCAGGCGCTCGTCCGGCACCGTGACCATGCCGACGTTGGGCTCGATGGTGGTGAAGGG
>DASWIG010000517.1:0-5493 GCA_036397835.1 Thermoanaerobaculia bacterium | reverse complement strand
ACGCGACCCGCGCTCCGGAGAGGCGTCCTCGTCCTCGCCGATCGCCAGCAGGATCTCCACGGCCTCGACGGCAAGGTCGGCGTCGGTGATCTGGTCCGGATTGCCGGCGCGTTGGCGGCGCCGCCTTTCGAGCAGCTCCGCAAGCTCGGCGATGTCCACCTCGGCGCCGACGACGATGGCGCCCGTCAAGTGGAAGGCCCAGCGTGGGATCCGCAGCCTCACGCACAAGCGACGAAGCAGCGGCCCGGGCGGCTCGAGCCAGCCCGCGGCCACGGCTGCGACCGTTCTGGGATGTAGCCCGAGGACCTCGTCGAGCTGTTCAGGCCGGCGGCCCGACTCCCGGAGGAAGTGCCGCAACGCGGCGATCACCTCAATGTCGCTGCCGAGGGGAAAACCGCCAAAGACGAGTTGGTCCGTTTGCAAGTTCAATGTCCTCTACTCCCGGCGCGGCTGTAGCCGGGGATTGAGCCCCCGGCTACCGGCTCGCGCCCTTCGGGCTCACAACGTCTGCAGTGCGCCCTCGCTGGTCAACCCGTTGGGCTCGATGTCGAGACCTCCTCGCTGTGGCGATCCATTGGGCTCGATGTCCGGACCTTCGCGCTGTAGCGTCCACGTGTTCGTCCTCATGCCTCTTTCACTCGATTGGGTTACCGTGGAAGTCCCGCGGCGACCTTCGCCGCGGGCGCTGAGAACCAAAGGAAGGCGCCGCGCCAGGCGGGTAGGAGGGGGGGATCGTGTCCGGTCGAGTAAGCAGCGTGCCTGGCGCGGCGCCATTCGTGGATCCGGTAAAAGGGGCTCCGCGCCAGGGCCTGATACTCCCCGCAGCAGCTTGACGTTGAGGCGGGATTGTTCGGTACCGGGTCGCCTGGCGCGGCGCTTTCTGGGAATCGAGGGCCGCCTGCGAGCATGAAGGCGCTCCCGGCGCGGTGCATGGATGAAGAAAGCCTCTCCGCCGGCCCGGAAGTCGGCCGCTGCCGCCGCTTCGAGGGCGCGGCGGACCAAGACCGGATATGGAGCGCTGCGCCGGCACAGGAGGGTGAGATCCTGAGAAGTCCCTGCCTCGTGTTGACGGGCCGGCGCAAGCGCATGGCTCTTCGCTCTCTCAGAGATGTCCGTGTCATGCGGCCTCTTCGGGTCGCACGCGGTCCGGCCACTCGAGGACGGACGCGGGCAGAACCTCCGCCTTGAACGCCTCCCAGGGCGGCCGTGACGGCAGTTGGCGCAGCGCCACGATGCGGTCCCAGGCCGCCGCGTACCGCGGGCATCTGTCGCGCCAGGCGTAGATGGTGGACCTCGCGGGCTTGACCGCCGCGCAGGCGCGGACGACGTCGCCGTCGTTCTCGTAGAGGGCACGGAGGAACACTGGCATCCACGAGCACCAGCTCCTGGGCCTCCGCACGCACCGCGGCTCGGATGCGCCGAGACGCGCCGCGAGCAGCGTGCTCAGCTCCTCCCGGACGATCTCTCTGAGGATGGACTTGTCGACCGGCATGTCATGACCTCCGGCGGCACCCTAGACCAGGCGGAGCCGCTCCTGGCGGCGAGGTTTCAACAGACCGCTGGCGTCAACCGACCGCTTCCCTCAACCGACCGCTTCCCTCAACCGACCGATCGTTCAAATCGGCAGGAAGTGGCTCGCGCCACCGTGGGAGGCGCCCCGGGGCTCATCGCTCCATCGAAGCGGGGGCGCTTTGTGTCCGAGCGTGTCCGGAACACGGCCCCGGCACGTGTACTCTGAGCGCAGCTCCCCCTCCGACGAACCCGGCAGATCAGCCGGCGGGCGTGAGCGGGAGCGTGGAGGCAGAGATGTCGAGCAAGGAGCGTCGAAACCGTGTGGGAGTCGTGCTGGTGATCGCTGGCCTGGCCATTGGGACGCTGGCGATGGCCGGCGCTACCGTCGTGTCGGAGGGGATCGACGTCTTGGGAGCAATGATCGCGTACGGACCGTTTATTGACCACGATGGGTAAAGCCTGCCATTCACTAGAGCCGTGAATACCAGGCCTTGACCCTAACTGATCGAGGGCGGGGTTGTTGCATTAAACCCTGCCCTTCTCAGTACTACGCCGGGTCGATGAGCTCCGGCATTTCGGTGACGGCAACCGCGTCTCGAAGCTGCCTTGCCACGGCCGCCAGCTTGCCGGCGTCACCGGCGCAAGCGGTCTCGATCGCGCCATCGAGCTGCTCGCGAAAATCTGGTGGCAGCCAACTATACCAGGTCCTGCCCCGTTGCCCGTAGGAAAGCCGCAATAGCGCAGTCTCGGCTCTCTCCACTCGCGCTCTGAGACAGCAAACTGTCACTATATCAGAAGTCACAACCCCTACGGCACGCGGCTCGCTCTTCTCGACCAAAATCTGCTGGCTCTGAAAAAGAAGCTGTTCCGCCAGGGAAAGATCTCCGCGAAGGCCGGCGATCATTCCACGGAGCCACGTGAGCTTTCCCCATTCGACGGACGGCTTGAGCCCCTCGAGGGCCGCGGCAAGCCGCGAGTCCAGACTTTCCAGCAGCTCCCACGGGCACGCGATGCCCAAGGCGGCCGAGCGCTTCACGATCTTCAGAAGCGTGGCGGCAACGATCGAAAGTGTGGCACGGTGGAGCTCCGGGGAAACCTCCGGGTCGATCATCCGGAGGGCATACGCCGCGTCCTGGGCGCCGACCGTTTCGTCTCCGCGGCGGTAGTGGATAGTCGCCCGACCGTAGAGACATTTAGCATGCCCATTCCGGTCCAGGTCGTGCCCCGGATGGCCGAGCTGCTGATAGAGCTCCATCGCGCGAGCCAGCTCCGCCAGGGCTTCGGGGAATCGGCCCTGGTATCGCAGGACGATCGCCAGGCGCCGGTGGAGGTCGGCCCGGCAAGCGGAACACTCCACCTCGGCGAGCAGGCGCCGGAGCTGCTGTTCGGCCTTCTTGGCCCTGCCGAGGGCTCGATCCGCGGCGGCCATGATGGCGAGAGCCTGGCAGCGCTGGCAGTGGGCCAGAGCACGGCTCTTGGGCACCCTCCTGGCATCCTCCGCGAACCTGACGAAGAAGCCATGCGCCTTCTGAGCGGCTTTCCGGCCAGCCCGTGGATCGCCATCCACCCAGTTCGCGCAGTAGAGGAGGAGCTCCCACCCGAACGACTTCGACGACGTGTACCCGGCCGAGTACTCCCCATCCGGATCCGCCAGGAACCGCTCCAGGCGCTGGCGGTTGCGCCGCTCATAGGACTTCCTGTAGTTGGGTCCTCGCCCTCGCAGATCGGCGTACATCTCGCACCTCCAAGACTCGTCAAGCGCGTCCCTGGGCTCTCCTCACAGGCCACAGCGTATCCTGGCCGCCGGCACTACCTGCTGGCCGGCACCGCCATGCCGAGATGGCTCGCTACGGGCGGATTCTACAGAAGGTAGAGACAGGGCGTCAAACGGCAGTACCGAAGCTCATCAGCCGGATGGTCGGCCACGACGGTGAGCGTCAATCGGTCGATCACGCCGGGCTGCCGGGAAGCTCGCCGGCGAGGGTGACGACGTGCGAGGGTGTGACGAAGACGCGCCGATCCACCACGAGCAGCCACACGAAGCTCTCGGCGCTGGCCGCGAAGACGAGGGGGGTCGAGTGAGCGCGGAAGCACCAGGTGGCGGGGCCGATGGCCTGGCCGGCGTACAGGGTGGCGTCGAGCCCGTCGCCCGGAGGGGTCGTGGTCGACCCGGACCCATCCCAGAAAGGGCGCCCGGCAGCTCCGACACCTGATCGCAGCCTTGCGCGAGGGTCTCGACGGCCTCGAGGGGGCGAGCTCGCAGCCAGCGACGAGGACAGCTACGCCCACGGCGCGGATGAGGTCGGCGACATGGCGATCCCCCTGGACGAAATCGCCCGTCAAAGGCCGAACGGCCGGCAAAGGCTTGATCAACCTCGGCGGCCTGTGCTACTCTCTCGCACAATTCCGAGCCAAGAGGCTGGTGGGCCGGTCTCTTAATGGCTGAACTTCTGACTGACGGCCTAGCTGCCGAGAGATTTGACTGACGGCGTAGCTGCCGAGAGAGGAGAGGTTCATGAGAGTCACCGCATTGGTACTGCTTTCAGTGTTCGGGCTTGTGGCGAATGCTGAGGCACAAGTAGCCGGGAACCTGCTGGAGGATCCCGCGATCGCCGACGAGAAGAACATCACCGGGTATTTTCACTTCAAATCATTTCTCGACTTGGCCTTTGCGGCCTTCAGGGAAGGTCCCGAGGCCTTCTACTTTACGGTTCTGCGCAAGATGGGAATCGCCCTCGAATCGCAGAGCGCCAAGGCAATTGAAGATGCTGCTATGGAAGCTCACCTCATCGACCGAGAAGTCCTAGACTTGAAGCCATACGCCCACGACTCCGAGGTATTCTATCGCATGCAGGCAGACTTTCAGAGACGGCAGGTGAGACAGATGGCGTCTGTCTATCACACAATGATGCCCGGGCTTGCAGCTTCCGGCATGGACTACTCGACGTTCTGGGAGTTCATTCAGAAGGAGATCGCCCATGGAACGGGCGTGTTCTCCACGGAGCCCGGCTCTCGAGCCGATCGAGAGCTCTTCGCCATTATTGAGCAGGAGTTCACGGTCAC
Organism: Thermoanaerobaculia bacterium; assembly: GCA_036397835.1. GTDB lineage: Bacteria > Acidobacteriota > Thermoanaerobaculia > Multivoradales > J023 > DASWIG01. Next base: position 918 of record DASWIG010000517.1, on the reverse strand, counting down.
TCCGAAGAAGCCAATGACGCCTCAAGAGTAACTGGCTCGGCCGCGACACCTTTCAAGCAATGGATGACACGATCATGAAGAAATCAAGCACGTTGAGTCTACCTGCGGTTAGCCGCTGTTTGCTCGCCGCTTTCGTAGCCCTCCCATCATCGGCGGCAGTCTTCCATGTTTCCACGGCCACAGTCGTTAAGCCGGGACAGATCAGTTCTCCGAGCGGAGAATTGCTCGATACGAAAGTCAAGGGCATTGTGACTGCGAATGTAGTCGCGGCCCTTCCTGACGACTTTGGAATCATCATCTTCATTGCAGGCGCCCTCTTCGAACACACGGAAGATTCCTGTTCGGATGTCTCCTCGTCCCTTGATGTCTGTAACGGCACGGTGCCATTTGGCGGTGTGGGGCAGCGTGTCAGTTGCGCTATTCCTCCAACAGGCACGGAGACGAGGGATTGTGACGCCTACTATAAGACAAGGGGTCACGTGACTTTCCGGGGAACTACAACTCTTGAATCCTCCGCAAACTGTGCCGGCATACCCTGCGACTGTACGTGATCAGGGGTCACTCAGAGCTGCCTGATCGGCCGACCGCGACACCGTGTTCCGGCGCCGCCGGGCCAATGGCTGACGGGGCCGGAGCCGTCGGCGGTGGCGTTCCTGAGCGGAACGGGCATGAGGTTCTCCTGTGGTTCAGACCGTCCAGCCGAACATCTGCAGGCGGGCGCGCGGGGGGCGCGCCGGCGGCGGCGTGGAGGGCGGTGGCGAAGGTGATCTCGTCGCTGCGGCGCAAGCTCCGGACTTCCGGGACGCCGTGGGCGTGTACGAGCTCGGCGGCATCGAAGGCGAACCGGGGTCGCTGTTCGTCCTCGGCGCTCGAGGAGTAGATCGTCGCGTCGTTCCGGAGGACCTCGGTCTCGCCGGC
>DASWIG010000516.1:0-1974 GCA_036397835.1 Thermoanaerobaculia bacterium | reverse complement strand
TCGACGATCTCCTCCCAGGCCCGCGGATCGGAGCGGGCGGCCCGCCGGGCCAGGAAGAGGTCGGGGTTGAGCGCCGCGTTCGTCATCTCAACCTCGAAAACGGAAAGGGCGGGGGAAAAGTTCGCTCACGCGAGCTCCGGGATCGCCGCCAGCGTCGCGCGCAACGGCGCCAGCGACAGGCTGTTGCCCGCGAGCGCCCAGGCCTTTCGCGGCGGCAGCTCCGGCGGCAGGCCGTAGGCGGCGGGAAAGCCCAGCAGCCGCAGGACCTCGGACGGCGAGAAGCGCCGCACGTGACCGTCCACGCGGAGGTACGAGCCGCTGCGCACGAAGGAGCGGCCGTAGGCCGAGGTGAAGCACGCCGTCACCGTCCGCGGATCGCCGGCGTCGACCACGTGGAGGGCGCCGGCGTAGCGCTCCAGGAGCTCGGGCGCGACGCGGAGGCCAGGTGGTTCCTCGGCGTCGAGATACGTTTCGAGGGGACGAGGGGGAGGAGAAGGAGGAGGCGGGAGGGGACGGAGCGCGTCGCGCGACGCCACCAGGTAATAGCGTTGCCGCCGGTTGGGGACGCCGAGCTCGGACGGACACAGGAGGCGCTCGCGGACGGACCCGTATCCGGCGCGCTCGAGCGTCCTGAGCAGCCGCGCGTGGACCTGCGAGCCGGCGAAGCCGGGCACGTTCTCGAGCGCCACGTAGCGCGGACGCACCTCCGCGATCCGCGCGATGACGGTGAGGAACGGCCGCGCCCGCGGGTCGTCGGCGTCGCGCCGTCGGCCGCGCTCCGTGAACGGCTGGCACGGCGGCGAGAGCCACCACAGGTCGGCGTCCCAGGCGCGGAAGGCGGCGGCGGGCAGCGACTCGAGGCTGCGCGCCGAAACGGGGTGCGGGAAGTTGCGGGCGTAGGCCGCCAGCGCGTTGGGGTTGACGTCGACGGCCGCCACCACCCGGGCCCGTCCGTCGACCGCGGCGGCGCAGCCGCCGATGCCGCAGAAGAGCTCGAGCACGCGCGGCCCGGTCGTCACTCCCGTTCTTCCGGGGCGTCCGTCAGCGCCCGTGTCTCCGGATCTGGAAGCGCGAGCTGCGAACGGGGCGTGCCGTAGAGCCGGGTCCAGGCGTCGTAAGCCGGGCAGTCGTCGGGCGTGCGGCAGGCCGGCATGCGGCTGATCGCCTCGCCGACCCGGCACGGATCCGGATCGGAGCCGGCGGGCTGGGCGAGACAAGTCGGCGTCGCGGGCGTCGCGGCCAACGGCCGGCCGGGCCGGATGACGCGGGTCTCGCCGAGGCTCATCGCGTCCATGCCCATTCGCTCGAGCAGGCGATTGACCTCGTCGAGGGATATCCGGAGATGCTTCGGGTCCGCCTCCTCGCGCGGTCCTTCGGCGTCGCCCGCGGGCTGCGCGAACAGCGTGAGAGCGCCGAGCCCGAGGCCCAGGCAGAGAATCACGGTGGTCATGACGGCCAGGTGGCGTCGCGGGGAATCGGATCGGGTCATGACATCGTCCTCCGAGTTGGTGGGTCGATTGTATCGCGGGCAGACGGATCCTTGGTCCGGTTCTCTCTACACCGATCGCTCCACCACGGCGACGCCGTCCTCGATCGCGTCGCTGGGGTGGACGATGACGCTCTCGCCTTCGGCGAGGCCGTCGAGCACCTGGGCGGCGAGACCGTCGCGGCGGCCGATCCGCACCACGCGGAGGACGGCTCGACCGCCCTCCACCGCGTAGACGGCCCAGTCCTCGCCGCGGCGGAAGAGGCTCGAGGTCGGCACCTTGAGCACGTCGTCGTCCTCCCAGACCACGATCCGCACCTCGACGCGGTAGCCGTCGCCGAGGGCCTTCCAGGCCTCGCGCGGGTCGTCGAAGTCGACGATCACGTTGACCCGCTGCTCCTCGACGCCGAGGGCCGAGAACTTGGTGAAGCCGTAGGGCTCGACGCGGCGGACGGTGCCGTTCAGGGGCTCGCCGCCGCCCCATTGCT
>DASWIG010000515.1:0-3927 GCA_036397835.1 Thermoanaerobaculia bacterium | reverse complement strand
ACCTCGACCGCGAGACCAACACGCTCTACGTCAACCTCGGCGCCGGCTTCCAGGACGCCACCGCGGCGTGGGACCTGGGCCGCGACAGCCTGCCCTACACCGGCTTCGGCACCGCCTTCTTCGACGCCGAGAACGACGGCGACCTCGACCTGCTCGTCGCCAACGGCCGCGTGCGCCGCGGACCCGCTCGCGAGGAGGCCGAGCTCGCCGCCGGCGTGCCCGACTACTGGCGCGAGTACGCCGAGCCCAACCTCTTCTTCGTCCAGGAGGGGGGCCGCTTCCACAACCGGTCCGACCTCGCCGGGGAGCTGACCCGCCGCGTGGAGGTCAGCCGCAGCCTCATGCTCGGCGACCTCGACCTCGACGGCGGCCTCGACGTGCTGCTGACCCAGAGCAACGGCCCGGCGCGCCTTTTCCGCAACGAGGCGCCGCGCCGCGGACGCTGGCTCGTGCTGCGCGCCTTCGACCCGGAGCTCGGACGCGACGCCGTGGGCGCGCGCGTCGACGTCGAGGCCGGTGGCGCGGCGCGGCGCGGCGTCGTCACCTCGACCTACAGCTACCTCGCCGCCGTCGAGCCGTTCGTCCACTTCGGGCTCGGCAACGCGGCTGGCGTCGACCGCGTGACCGTCCACTGGCCGGACGGCGTGCGCCAGCGCCTCCTGGGCCTGCCGGCCGACCGCCGCGTCGTCGTCTACAAGCCACGGAGCCCCGCACCATGAAGAGCTTGATCCTCGCCGTCCTCGTCCTCGCCACCCTCGCCTGCGGCGACCCCGCTCCGCCGCCGGCCGCGCCCCCGGCGCTCGACCTCGCGTCGATGGAGCCCCAGGTGGCGGCCAGGATCGAGACGGCCTTCCAGCGCGTCGACGCGCAGCCGGGCGTCGCCGCGGCGTGGGGGGAGCTGGGCATGGTCCTCCACGCCCACGCCCTCTTCGCCGAGGCGGCCGACTGCTACCGCCGGGCCATGGAGCTCGACCCCGCCGACGAGCGCTGGCCGTACCTGGCGGCCCTCGCCCTCGAGACCGACGACCTGATCGCCGCCCTCGAGCTCTACGCCGCGGCGGGGAGCCGGACGCCGCGAAACCCGGCCTTCTACGTCAACCACGGCAACGCGTTGCTGCGCGCCGGCAAGCCGCAGCGCGCCGAGCTGCAATACCGCACCGCCCTCGACCTCGACCCGTCGTCGTCCCACGCCCTCCTCGGGCTCGCCCGGGTCGAGCGTGCGGCCGGCCGTGCCGAAGCCGCCCTCGAGCACCTGACGAGCGCGGCCGCGGCGGCTCCCCACCACGGCGAGGTTCACGCCTTGCTGGCGCAGGTCCACCACCAGCGAGGCGAAGCCGAGGCGGCCCGCGCCGCCGAGCTGCGCGCCCGCGCGTTCCCCGACGCCACCCGTCCGCCGGATCCGGTGGTCGAGGCCATGGAGACGCAGGCGGTGAGCTCGCGGGCCTACACCCGGCGCGGGCTGCGGCTCGCCGGCGAGGGCCGCTTCGCCGAGGCCGAGGAGGCGTTCCGCCAGGTGCTCGCGATCCGCCCCGGCAACGCCCACGACCACGCCAACCTCGGCGGCGCCCTGGCGCGCCAGGGCAAGCTCGAGCAAGCGCTCGCCGCCTATCGGGAAGCCATCCGGGTGGAGCCCGGAGAGCCCGCGGCGCACAACAACCTGGCGATGGCGCTGGCGGAGCAGGGCCGCGTCGACGAGGCCGAGGCCGAGCTCGCCGAAGCGATCCGTCTCGATCCCGCCTACGCCGCGGCCCACGACAACCTGGGTCTGCTGCGCCAGCAGCAGCAGCGCCACGACGAAGCGGTGGCCCACCATGAAAAGGCGATCGACGTCGACCCGGCCTTCGCCGACGCCTACAACCACCTGGGGATCGCGCTGGCCGCCGGCGGCCGTCTCGCCGACGCCGTCGCGCGCTGGCGCCAGGCCCTCGCCCTCGACCCGCGCCACCTCTCGGTGCTCTACAACCTGGGCAACGCCCTGACGCGGACGGGCGAGCACGCGGAGGCGATCGCCCGGCTGCGGGAAGGTCTCGCCCTCGCCCCCAACAGCTCGCGCTTCGTCTCGCTGCTGGCCTGGCAACTGGCCACGGCGCCGGAGGACGAGCTGCGCGACGGCACCGAGGCCCTCGCCCTGGCCCGGCGCCTCGCCGTCGTCTATCCCGACGAGCCGGCGACGTCCGACCTGCTGGCCGCGGCGCTCGCCGAGACCGGGGACTTCGAGGCCGCGGCCCAGGCGGCCCGCAAGGCGCTCGAGCTCGCCGTGGCCGCGGGCCAGCGAGACCTCGCGCAGCAGATCCGGGGCCGGATCCGGATCTACGAGAGCGGCCGGCCCTTTCGGCAGCCGGCCACGCGTTAGGATTCGGTCGTCGTTCGCGCTCCCGTCATGGACGCAGGCGGCGATCGCCGTGCGGTCATGAACGACGCGCTCCCAGCCTCTCAGTTCGACTTCTCGTCGTCGAGGCTGAGCTCGTCCAGAGACCTGACCGTCAGAGCTTGATCGAGGATCCCCTCTAGGCGCTCGACGCTCCCGATAGCGTCCAGCTTCTCACTGACGGTAGCCGGCACCGACGTGAAGCGTCGCTGGAGGACCCGCAGGACACTCTTGCGCGTGGCTTCCAGCAGGCCTCGCGCCTCGCCAAGGGCCACGCCTCGGGCCACGCCTCGGGCTTCTCTCTCGGCAAGCGTCTCTTCCCAGGTGATGACCATTTTTCGCACCTCCTCGTCTTTCCGGGTCTCGGCGACGAAGCGCCGCCTCTGCGCTTCGTCCAATTCTACATAGAGATCGACGAGCTTGGCCAGCAGGAAGCGGCGGGCCTCGTCGACCGGCGCGTGGCTGATCGCCTGGAGACACCGCATCTTCTTCTGCACCGGATCCCACTGCGACTTCATCAGCGCGGCCAGCCCCGCCGCCAGCGGCTGCGGACGCTCGACGTACTCCTCCGCCCGGCTCTGCCCCAGGCAGAACGCCACGTAGCGGAAGCGGCACACCTCCACGCTCTCGGCCAAGTCGACGTGCTCGCGCATCGCCAGCGCCTTCTGACCCCCGCGCAGGAAGACCACGATCAGCAGCACCGGCAAGCGGTACTTGGCCCGCAGGTACAGGAAGTAGTAGAAGGCGCGCTCGTCCATCGCCGAGCGGAACTCGCCCTCGACTTCGATCTGCACGAGGACGATGCGGCCCTCGCCGTCGCGCGACGTGAGCTTGGCCACGAGGTCGGCGGCTTGCCGCTTCCCCTCTGGAAAGTCCGAGAAGGTCTCCTGATCCAGGAGCTCGACGCTGGTCAGGTCGACGCGCGCGGCGAAGTCCGGCTCGGCGAGCTCGATCACGTCGCCGAAGAAGTGGCGGAACAAGGTCTTGAAGACCAGGTCGTGCTGCTTGCGTGTGCCGGCGCCATCGGCTTCCTCGGCCGGACTCATGGCGGTCTCTTCGTCCATCTACGACCTCCTATCCAGGTTTCGGGATCCTCATCCTCTTTCCGCCCAGTGTCAACAGCGATGCTCGGCCCTACCCGTCCGACTCTGGCCTCCCACCGCCCCGGTGTGCTAAACCTGACGCCGTCAGGGCCTTGAAGCGTTTGAGGTCGTCCGGCAGGTGCCAGGGCAAGTCGTTGCCGCGTCCGATCACGCGGTTCTCGGCCATGGCGAGGATCAGGGAGAGCCTCATGAGAGATCTGAGCCCGCAGGGCGTCAGCCGGTAGCCGGGGATTTTAATCGGGTGCAAATGCTCTCAATGCAATCCCCGGCTCTACGTAACTCATTGGGCTTAGGACAGTTACGGTACGATCTCCCGATTCTCAGGGACACCTTGTGGGGTAAGGGGCCGGAGATATCCTCATTGCTGGCTATCCAGAGCTGGGGCACAATGTCTGACATGGTGCGTTCCCCCTCCCGCCACCTCAAGGGACTTCGTCCTCGCTTGGAGAGTGCCCG
>DASWIG010000514.1:0-14069 GCA_036397835.1 Thermoanaerobaculia bacterium | reverse complement strand
ACGAGTCCTTCGAAGACGCGGCCATCGCCGCCCAAATGAACCGCCTCTTCGTCAACATCAAGGTCGACCGCGAAGAGCGCCCGGACGTCGACAACATCTATATGCAGGCTGTGCAGTCGCTCACCGGGCGCGGCGGCTGGCCCATGACCGTCTTCCTCACGCCGGACGGCAAGCCGTTCTACGGCGGCACCTACTTCCCGCCGCAGCAGTTCACCAGGCTGCTCGAGCGCGTCGACACGGCGTGGACCTCGGAGCGCGGCGAGATGGTCTCCACGGCCGAGCGTCTGACCGCGGCGGTGGCCGAGGTCACGGCGGCTCGCGGCGAGGCCGCGGAGGTGGGACAGGAGGCGTTCGCCAAGGCGCTCAAGAGCCTGCTGGCGCGTCACGACGCCCGGCTCGGCGGCTTCGGCAGCGCCCCCAAGTTCCCCCACGAGCCCGAGCTCCTCTTCCTGCTCGAGACGGCGCTGCGCGAGCCCCACCCCAAGGCCCTCGCCGCCGCCGTCACCAGCCTCGACGCCATGGCGCGCGGCGGCATCTGCGACCAGGTGGGCGGCGGCTTCCACCGCTATTCCACCGACGGGCGCTGGCTGGTGCCCCACTTCGAGAAGATGCTCTACAATCAGGCCCACCTCGCCCGCGCCTACCTCGCGGCCTGGCGCCTCACCGGCGAGGACTTCTTCGCCCGAGTGGCGCGCCAGACCCTCGACTACGTGCTGCGCGAGATGACCTCGCCCGGCGGCGGCTTCTACTCGGCCACCGACGCCGACAGCGAGGGCGAGGAGGGACGCTTCTTCGTGTGGACGCCCGGCGAGATCCGCGCCGCCCTCGACGGCGAGGACGCCGCGTTCGCCCTCGACCTCTTCGGAGTCACGGACAAGGGCAACTTCGAAGGCCGCAACATCCTCCACCTGCCCCTGGGCTTCGCGGAGTACGCGGCGAAGACCAACATGGAGCTCGACGATCTCCTCGCCCGCGTCGACCGCATCCGCGAGGCTCTCTGGCGCTCGCGCGAGCGCCGTGACCACCCGATCCGCGACGACAAGGTCCTCACCGCCTGGAACGCCATGATGGTGACCGCGCTCGCCGCCGGCTACGAGGCGCTCGGCGACGCCCGGTACCTCGACGCCGCGCGCCGCGCCGCCGATCTGGTGTGGACGAAGAACCGCCGCGGCGACGGCGGGCTTTGGCGCGTCCGCCTGGACGGCAGCTCGTCGATCGCGGCGCTCCAGGAGGACTACGCCTACCTCGCCGAGGCCTTCGTGGCCCTCTACGACCAGACCGGCGAGACAGCGTGGCTGGAGCGGGCGCGCGAGGTCGCGGACGGCATGGTCGCGCGCTTCTGGGACGACGCCGACGGCGGTTTCTTCATGAGCGCCGAGAACGGCGATCCGCACCTCATCGCGCGCCCCAAGAGCCCGGCCGACGGCGCCATCCCGTCGGGCAACTCGGTGGCGGTGCGCGCGCTCGCTCAGCTCGCGACGCGCACCGGCGAGGCCTCGTACGGCGACCGGGCGCTGGCGGCGCTGGCGGCGTTCGCGGGCCAGCTCGCGCAGGCGCCGGCGGGCCACGCCTACATGCTGCTCGGCGCCGCCGGCCTCCTCGACGGCGAGGCCGGCCCACGCCGCTACGCCGCCGCCGGCACCGTGCGCGCCACTGCCGAGCTGGCCTCGGGCGGTGCTCTCACCGTGGGCCTGCGCATCCGCGACGGCTGGCACGTCAACGCCCGCCAGCCGCTGCAGGAGGAGCTCATCCCCACCGAGCTCGCGGCGGAGTCCCCCTGGCGCCTTGCGGCGGTGGAGTACCCGCGGCCCGAGACCGTGCGCCTGGGATTCCAGGACGAGCCGCTCGCCGTCTACCAGGGCACGGTGGCGATCACGGGGCGAGCCGAGAAGTCGGACCCGTCGGACAAGTCGGACCCGTCCGACTCTTCCGATCGGGTGGTGCCGCTGCGGTTACGGATCCAGGCCTGCAACCACGAGGTCTGCCTGCGCCCCGAGGAGATTCTTCTCCGGGTTCCGGCGGCCTCTCCGAAATGAGAGAATCGACATGCCCGCAAGATCTCTGGTGGCCCTCACTCTCCTCGCGAGCTTCGCCATGACCACCTCCGCGCAAACCGACCTGGCTCCGATCCGCGCCTGGCGCGAAGCCCACGGTGCCCGCATCCTGCGCGACTTCGTCAAGCTGCTCGAGATCCCCAACGTGGCGAGCGACACGGAGAACATCCGCCGCAACGCCGAGCACATCGCCGTCGAATTCGGCAAGCGCGGCGCCCGCATGGAGATCTGGGAGCTCGAGGGGGCGCCGCCGCTGGTCTTCGGCGAGCTGGAGGCCGAGGAGGCGACGCGCACGCTCGGCGTGTACTTCCATTACGACGGCCAGCCGGTGGACGTCTCCCAGTGGTCGCAGCCGCCGTGGCAGCCGACGCTCTACAGCCGGGCCATCGAGGACGGCGGCACGGTCATCCCCTTCCCCGAGCCGGGAGCGCCGATCGACCCCGAGTGGCGCCTCTACGGACGCTCGACGGGCGACGACAAGGCCCCTTACGCCGCCATCCTCGGCGCCCTCGACGCGCTGGCGGCCGCCGGCGTGACCCGCACCTCGAACCTCAAGCTCTTCTTCGAGGGCGAGGAGGAGGCGGGCTCGGATCATCTCGGCGCCTACATGGAGAAATACCGCGACCGCCTCGACGTGGACCTGTGGCTGATCTGCGACGGCCCGGTGCACCAGAGCCGGACGCCGCAGGTGGTCTTCGGCGTGCGCGGCTACACCGGCTTCGACCTCACCGTCTACGGCGCCAGCCGCTACCTGCACAGCGGCCACTACGGCAACTGGGCGCCCAACCCGGCGATGATGCTGGCGCAGCTCCTGGCGTCGATGAAGGACGACGCAGGCAACGTGGTGATCGAGGGCTTCCACGACTCGACGGCGCCGGTGGGCCAGGCCGAGCGCGACGCCATCGCGGTCCTGCCCGACTTCGACGACGCGCTGCGCCGCGAGCTCGGCCTGGCGGCCACCGAGGGCGGCAACGCGCCGCTGGCCGAGCGGATCCTGATGCCCTCGCTCAACGTCCGCGGCATGGTCAGCGCCGCCGTCGGCGACGCGGCGCGCAACGTGATCCCCACCACCGCGACCGCCAGCGTCGACGTCCGCCTGGTCAAGGGCAACGACCCGCAAGGCATGCTCGACGTGGTCGAGCGCCACCTGCGCAAGCAGGGCTACCACGTCGTCGACGAGGCGCCTGACGAGGCCACCCGCCTCGCCCACCCGAAGCTCGTGCGCTTCGTGCGCCGGCCCGGCTACCCGGCGGCGCGCACCGAGATGGGCGAGGCGCTGGTGCAGAGCCTGATCGCCGCCGCCGACAAGGCGGCGGACGGCGACCTGATCCTGATGCCGACGATGGGCGGCTCGCTGCCGCTCTACCTCTTCACCGACGTGCTCGCCGAGCCGGTGGTGATCGTGCCGATCGCCAACCATGACGACAACCAGCACGCGCCCGACGAGAACCTGCGCCTCGCCAACCTGTGGTACGGCATCGACCTGATGGCGTCGCTGTTCACGATGGAGTGACGTGGCTCGCGGCGCTCTCGGCGTAATTCGCCGGATGTCCGGTCTGAAAGACGACGACCCGCTCCCCCGCGCGGACCTCGCCGCGACGCGCCAGCTCCTCGACGGCCAGCAGGCAGGCGCCGCCCTCCGGGCCGCAGAGCAGGCCCTCGAAGCGCGCCGCGCGGCGGCAGGCGTCGGCGACGCGGTCCTCGTCGACGGCGACGGCGAGGCCCCGGGTCTCCCGCAGCACCTGCAGGATGAGAAAGTCGGCGAGCGAGCGCGGCACCCGCAGGCCCCAGACGCGGGTGCGGGCGTCCTCCCAGGGGGGCGCCGCGTCGAGGCCGCGCTCGAAGGCGCGCACCAGCGGCGCGCAGCCCGCCATCTGCACCACCACGAACCGCGGGCGGCGCGCGTCCGCCAGGCCGAGACGCTCGAGCTCGTCGAACGCTTTCGCCATCGCCACGATGCCGGTGCCGCCGCCGGTGGGATAGACGATCCAGTCGGGCAGGCGCCAGCCGAGCTGCTCGGCCACCTCGAGCCCCATCGTCTTCTTGCCCTCCACGCGGTAGGGCTCGCGGAAGGTGGAGAGGTTGAAGTAGCCGTCGGCGAGCTCGGCGAGGCGGCCGGCGGCGTCCACCAGGGTGCCGGGCGAGGTCAGCACCTCGGCGCCGTAGTCGCGGCAGCGCGCGGCGATCGTCGCCGGGGTGTCGGCCGGCAGGGCCACCCGCGCGCCCAGGCCCGCCGCCGCCGCGTAGGCCGCGAGGGCCAGGGCGGCGTTGCCGGCGCTGGCGAGCTGCACTCCCGGCAGACCCAGGTCGCGCGCGCGGTTGACCGCCAGCGACAGACCGCGGTCCTTGAAAGACCCGGTGGGGTTGCCCGCCTCCTGCTTGACCCATGCTTCGAAGTCGCCGGCGAAGTAGCGCCGCAGGCGCACCAGCGGCGTGGCGCCCTCGCCGAGGTCGATCCGCGCCGCCTCTTCGACCGGAGGCAGCAGCTCCCGGTACCGCCACATCGACCACTCCCGCGCCGCGAGGGCGTCGCGCCATGCCGGGCCGCGGGCGGGGTCGATCTCGTAGTCCACCCGCCAGGGCGCGCCGGCCGGCGACGTCGTGGCCGGACGGTCGAGGGGCGCGGTCTCGTCCGTGCGGGTGCAGTGCAGACGCGCGGCCCAGGACGTCGGTGAGGTCACGGCTTCCATGACGGTGGATCCTACTAGTCGATCCGGGAGATCCGCGACTTGGCCGCGGAAATCCCCCTGGCCCCCCTTTTTCAAAGGGGGGAAGCGGATTCCTCGCTCCGCTTCAGGCTCTGCTAGACTCCGGGAGACTGCCCGACCCCGGCGCGGAACCCAGCCAGCCATGGACCAGATCGGCAAGTACGAGATCCTCGACAAGATCGGCTCGGGCGGGTTCGCCGTGGTCTACAAAGGCTACGATCCCTTCATCAAGCGGCCGGTGGCGATCAAGGTCTGCTACTCGCGCGACGAGGAGACGCGGGAGCGCTTCCACCGCGAGGCCGAGGTGGCGGGCCGCCTCGAGCACCGCAACATCACCCGCATCTACGACTTCGGATTCCACGAGCAGATGCCCTACCTGGTGGAGGAGTACCTCTCCGGCGAGGACCTGGCCCACCTGCTCCGGCGCCGCGAGCCCGAGACGCTCGAAGAGAAGGTCGACTACCTGGTGCAGATCGCCAGCGGCCTCGATCACGCCCACGCCCAGGGCGTGATCCACCGCGACGTCAAGCCCTCGAACGTGCGCGTGCTCGACAACGGCCTGGTCAAGATCATGGACTTCGGCACCGCCAAGCTCGCCAACGTGGAGAGCAACCTCACCCAGACCGGCATGACGCTCGGCACCGTGGCCTATCTCTCGCCGCAACGCCTTCTGGGACAGGACCGCGGCTCGGCGCTCTCGGACGTCTTCTCGGTCGGGGTGCTGGCCTACGAGCTGCTGTCGTTCCGCCGGCCCTTCCCGGGCCGCAGCATCCCCAGCCTGATCGACCAGGTCCTCAACGCGGCGCCGGTGCCGCTGCTCGAGAGCTGGCCCGAGTGCCCGCCGCTGCTGGCCGAGCTGGTACACCGCTGCCTCGAGAAGGAGCCGGAGCGCCGGTATCAGAAATGCCGCGACCTGATCCGCGATCTCGAGGAGATCCGCCTCGAGCACACCCTGTCGGCCCTGCCGCCTTCAGCCGACTCCTCGGCGAGCGTCACCGCGCCCATATCGCTCCAGGCCCTGAGCCTGCTCGATCGCGCCCGCCGGCAGCTCGAGCGGGGCCGCACGGAGCGCGCCGCGGTGCTCGTCGAGGAGGTCCTGGAGATCGATCCCGAGAGCGCCGAGGCGCGGGAGCTCCTGTCGCGGTGCCAGGCCGCCGGCGGGCCGCCGGCGCCGCCCGAGACCGCACCCGAGGGCCCGGAGGCGCGCCGGGCGCGCAAGATCGAGGAGGCGCGCGCGAGCATCGGGCGCTACGTGGAGCGGCGCGAGCTCGGACAGGCCGCGGCGGCGCTCGGCTTCGCCACCAGGATCCTCGGCGAGTTCGCCGAGGCGCGCGAGCTGCGCCAGGCGATCGCCGCGGCCCTGCGCCAGGACCTGGCGACGCTGAAGGGCACCGCGGTGCGCCAGGCGCGCCAGACCGCCGAGCTGATGGCGGCGCTGCACGGCGAGGAGCACCTGCCGCCCGAGCACGCCGAGACGCTCCGCGCCTGGGCCGTGGCGCTCGACCCCGACTGCTCCGCGGCGGAGCAGGTCATGAAGAGGGTGCGCGAGGACGAGGCGCGCCGCCAGGCCGGCCGCGCCGCCCGGATGCGCGAGCGCAAGCAGGCGGAAGCGGTGGCCTCGATCGAGAAGATGCTCGCGGAAGGCGATCCCGAGATGGCGGCGAAGGCGCTGCAGTTCGCCGTCAAGCTCTTCGGCGAGTTCGAGCAGATGCCCGCGCTCGAGCACCGCATCGCCGAGGCGCGTCAGATCCGCGCGGACGCTCCATGAACAAGATCGGAAAATACAGCATCGTCGAGAGGATCGGCGTCGGCGGCTTCGGCGAGGTCTACAAGGCCCACGATCCGCACATCAAGCGCCACGTGGCGATCAAGACCTGCACCAGCGAGGACCGGGAGACCCGCAGCCGCTTCTTCAAGGAAGCCGAGATCGCCGGCAGGCTCAACCACCGCAACGTCACCACGGTCTACGACTTCGGCGTCGAAGACGAGCTGCCCTACCTGATCCAGGAGTACCTCTCGGGCGAGGACCTCGACCGCAAGATCAAGCGACAGGAGTTCATCCCCTTCGCCGAAAAGGTGCTCTACCTCATTCAGATCGCCCGCGGGCTCGCCTACGCGCACCAGCAGGGGGTGATCCACCGCGACGTCAAGCCGGCCAACGTGCGGGTGCTGGAGGACGGCACGGTCAAGATCATGGACTTCGGCATCGCCAAGCTGGCGCAGCAGGAGACCAACCTGACCCGCACCGGCATGACGGTGGGCACCGCCGCCTACCTCGCTCCGGAGCAGATCCGCGGCGAGGACGTGGACCCGCGCACCGACGTCTTCTCCTTCGGGGTGCTGGCCTACGAGCTGTTGACTTGCGAGCGGCCGTTCCAGGGCGAGCAGATCTCCGCCGTGATCTACCAGATCCTCAACCGCGAGCCGAGGCCGCTGCGCGAGGTCTGGCCGGCGGCGCCGCCGGACGTGGTGGAGCTCATCGGGCGCTGCCTGGCCAAGGAGCCCGCGGACCGCTTCGCGGACGGCGCCGAGCTGCTGCGCCACCTCGAGTCGATCCAGCAGCAAGGCCGGGGCGCCGGGGTGCCGGCGGAGCTGGCGACGCGCGAGCTCCCGCTGGCGGATGCCGCGGCGCCCGCCGCCGCGCCGCCGCCCCCGCGAGCGCCGCGGCCGCCGAGCCTGGACGATCTCGAGCTCTCCTCGGTGAGCCTCGAGAAGATGCGCGCGCGCCCGGTGCCGGTGCGCGGAGCCGCGGCGGCACGGCCCTCCCACGGAGGCCGCTGGGGCTTGCTAGCCGTTCTCGGGCTCGTCGCCCTCGGCGCCGGCTGGTGGCTCGGAGACGCGGAGCGCCGCGCCGCGCTCTTCGGCTTCAAGCAGGACGTCGAGACGCCGGACGCAGGAACGCCGGACGCCGGAACGCCACAGGGCGCCGCGGAGACGACGCCGCCGTCTCCGCCGCCGCCGGTCGAGCCGGCAGCGCCCCCGCCGCCACCGCCCCCGCCACCCCCTCCGCCGCCGCCGGAGCCCGAGCCCGGCCGCCTGGTGGTGTCGCGGGTGCCGTGGACGGACGCGCTGACGGTGCGCGTCGGCAAGACCCCGTACCCGCTGACCCGCGAGCGCAGCTTCCCGCTGGCGCCGGGCACCTACCAGGTCGTTTTCGAGCTCGGGGAGCCCGACTACCAGGCGCGCTCGACGGTGACGGTGGAGATCCGCGAGGGCCAGCAGAAGCGGCTGGAGTCGCCGATTCCCCGCCCCGGTGCCCTGAGCGTGCGGGCGCGGCCGGGGCGGGCGCAGGCGCTGGTCAGCCTCGACGGCCAGGACCTCGGGACGAGCCCGATCCGCGGCCGCAAGACGGCGCCGGGCGAGCACGCGATCCGGATCGCGCCGGCCGCCGGCGACGGCGCCGCCCTCGAGCGCCGGGTGGTCATCGCCTCGGGCCAGGAAACGGTGCTGACCTTCGACCTCGAGGCCGGGACCGTACACGACGCGGTCAACCCGCTGCAGTGAGCACCGACTGGCGCCGTCTATGATGGGGCCGACGAGGAGACCGCTATGAACCGGTGCTTCTATTGTGGAAGCTTCGAGGTGCCGACGCCGGAAGGCTATTGCCCTTCCTGCACCCAACCGCGCTGCTGCTTGATCCGGTTCCTGAGCTCCTCGAGGCGAGCCCGGTCGGCAGTGTTGACGAGCTCCTGGCGCTCGTCTGTCATCTCGATACCCAGCAGCTCGCAAAGATCGGCCAAGCTCCGGCGGAGCTCCTCGATCCGACCTTCTTCCAAGCCGGCGGCCCGGCCTTCTTCCAAGCCGGCGGCCCGGCCCTTGGCCACGCCCCTCGCCTCGCCCTTCTCCTCGGCCTTCTCGAGCGCGCCGCGGGCGTCCTGCTCGGCCATCTTCGCCCGTTCGTACGACTCATATTCGGCGTCCGTCATGCCCGCCATCCGCGCCACCTCGAGCGCCTCCCGGAATGGGGCCTCGTCGAGCTCAGGCGGAATCACCTCCAGGTTCTCCGCCTCGCGGAAGAAGAAAGTCCACTTGTCCAGGAAGCTCCGAGGGTGAGGGCCACCCTCGTACTTCGGCAGCTCCAGGAAGACGTACTGCACCTGACCCAGGCGCTTGGCTCCGGTGTGCTGCTCTTGCATGCGCCAGCGCGAGAGCATGGGCACGGCGGGCGCGCCGGGCTCGGACGGCTCGGGCCAGAGCTCGAAGTCGCAGATCGTCACGCCCACCACGTCCGCCAAGTGGCGGTAATCCTCGGAGCTGCGCAGTTGCATGACGAACGCCTTCGAGGCGTTATAGACCACCCGCTCTTCGAAACCCTTGACGTTGAAGAGCTGCATCTCGACGACGTACTCCGTGCCTCGCTGGTCCACGCACTTGACGTCGACGATCGAGAGCTTCATCTCGGGCAAGGGCACCATCTGCTCGGCAGCAAGGTAGGTGAGGTCGATGATGCGGCCGTCGCCTTCGAGCTCGAGCAGGGTGTTCAGAAGCTGGATGAGCAGGTGCTTGTGCGGCTCGGAGCCGAAGATCCGCTTGAAGATGAAGTCGGTCTTGGGGTCGGCGAAGACGGGACGCATGCCTGGAGGGTACCACGGATCCCCGTCGGCGGCGAAGCAGCTACCGTTCCTGGGCATGCCGGCACCCCCGCAGACGGCAGAGCTGACTTCACTGCTTCGATCACCTCGCTTGATATCGCAATAATGGTCAGTCATAGGGTATGCCGCGCCTGCTTCCGGCCGACGCACTCAGAGTGAGCCTCCTCCTCCTCGAACGCCCCGTCCAGTCCGTGACCATCTGAAGGTATCCGTCGGGCCAGGGCACGGACCACTGTCAGCAGCGGGGAGGCCCCGACGGCGTTCTGACCACCTGACTATTTCTTCCCTACGGATTCGCACAATCCCCCGGCCCGACCCTCGCCTACTTTCGTCCCCATCGAAGCCGGCGTCCGGACGCCCAGGCGTCCGCGGCGCCACCAACGTCCACCCCCGACAGGGGACAGAAAGGAGGTGATTAGCATGGCCGTACCCCGAGTCTCGAAGATGGTCACGGACCGCCAGCGGCGGTGCGAGTTCGTCGACTGGTTCGTCGTCAACTACCGCGAGGCGCTGCTCGAGGCGCTGACCCGCGTGTTCGAGAAGAGCCTGGGCCGGGCGGTGCCCGACCTCGGCTTCTACCTCGACGGGCAGGTCAGCCTGCTGCGCGGGTCGTTGCGCGAGCTCGTCGCGGCCGAGCAGGCCCATCTCGACGAGATCGCCAACGACGGCGTCTTCCGCGACCGCCGCGACCAGGCGGCACAGGCGCTGCGCGAGGTCGTCTTCAACTGGCGTCCCGTGATCCGTGCCGTTTTCGGCGAGCGCAAGGCCGAGGAGGCCGGATTCGAGCGTCGCATCGCCGACCATCCGCTGGCGCTGCTGCGGCAGACCGAGCGGCTCCTCTCGCGGCTCAATAATCCCCAGTTCGCTCTCGACGCCACGCGCTTCGAAGGCGTGGCGGTCACCCGCGACAAGATCGTCGAGCAGTTGGAGAAGCCCGCCCGGCAGTTGCGCCAGGTCATGGACGACCTGACCAGCGAGCAGACCAAGGCTCATGGCACCAAGGTCGCCAAGGACAAGGCGACGGCGGATTTCGACGAGGCCTACCAGCTCTTCGTGGGCACCTTCAGGCCGGCCTTCCGTCTGGTCGGCGAGCACGAGCTGTCCGAGCGTCTGACGCTCAAGCTCTCTCGCCGTCCCGGCCAGTCGGAAGAGCCGGAGGAGGACCGCGAAGAGTCGTCCGACGCGCCGGAGCCCGGCGACGACGACGAACCGCCTTAGCCGATACGATCCCTTCGGCCCCACGGGCCCGGCCCGTGGGGCCTTTTCTCTCGCCCCCACCTACAAGGCCTCTGACGGCCGTCCCAGCCCTCGATCCTCGGATTCGGCCGCCGGACCGCCATCCCCGCCCGCGTTTCGCCGAATACGGAAGGCCGAGGGCGCTGGCGGTCCATCCGGACCCGAGAATGGACGGCCGACCGCGACCGGCGTCCTCGGATCCTGCCGGCGAGCCGTTGACCGCCATGGAAGAGCCGCTCGTCCTGAGAGCGGGCGTCCGACGGCCGTCCACGCGTCCGATTCACGAAAACCGTCCTGGCGTCGCCGTCAGCGGTCCGCTCTGGCGCCGCGGCGGGCGTCCATGGACGCCTGCTCTCTGCGGTAAGCACCAACCGGACAATCGGATACACTGGGGCGACGATGAGGATCGCCCCGTTCGCCCTCGCCGCGTCCGCCCTCGCGGCGACGCTGCTGCCGGTGCCGGCGAGCCGGCTGGCGGCGCAGGAGATCGTCGCCGAGGACCTCGACGACGAGCGCCCGGCCGGCAGCGGACTTTCCGAGCTCGAGCTCGAGGCCGAACGCCTTTTCGCCGAGGACGACCTCGACGGCGCCATCGCCCTCTACCGCCAGCTCGCCTCGCGGCTCGACGAGCCCGGCGAGCAGGCGCGGGTGCTGGTGCTGGCGGCCTGGCTGGAGCACCTGGCGGGACGCGAGGACAGGGCGCTCGCCGCGCTGGCGGAGGCGCTGGTCGAGGCGCCGGACCGCGAGTTCCGGCCCGAGCTCTACAGCGAACGCTTCCGCGACCTCTACCTTGAGGCGCAGGCCGAAGCCTTGCGGCAACGCGACCAGGCGGCCTACGAGGCGTTCAACCGCGGCCTCGAGCGGATGCGCGCGCGCGACTACCCGGCGGCCCGCGCCGCCTTCCACGAGGCGCTCGGCTACCGCGGCGGCCATCCCCAGGCGCTCTACAACCTGGCGCTCGTAGAGCTCTACGACGGCCGCCACGACGAGGCCCTGGCGGGCTTCGAGAAGCTCCTCGCCCTGCCCCCGCGAGCGGCGGGAGATCCCGGCGTCGCCGGCGACGAGCTGCGCGCCCTGGCGCTGACCAACGTCGGCTTCCTCTTCAACCGCCGGCAGCTCTGGGCGGAGGCCGAAGAGGCGCTCGATCGCGCGGTGGCTCTCGACGCTCGCAACGCCTCGGCGTGGAGCAACCTCGGAGTGAGCCGGCGGCGGCTGGGGCAGCGCTCGGCGGCGGCCGAGGCCTTCCGCCGCGCCCACGACCTCGACCCCGACGATCCCGGCGTGATGAACAACCTGGCGCTCGCCTACATCGACACCGGGGAGTGGATCGCGGCGGTGGCGCTGCTCAAGAAGGCCACCGGCCGCCACCCCGAGAACGCCAGCATGTGGCTCAACCTCGGCCTCGCCCAGGCCGGCATGGGCAACCCCGCGGGCGCCGTCGAGTCGTGGGAAGCGGCGATCCGCAACGATCCGGGCAACGCCGGCGGCTGGGCCAGCGCCGCCGCCCTCCACCTGGCGAACCACTTCCTGGAGACCGGCGACCCCGCGCGCGCCCAGGGCGCGGCCGAGCGCGCGCTCGCCTGGCGGCCCGAGGCCGCCGACGGCTGGATCTACCAGGGGCTCGCCCAGCGCGCCCGCGGCGACCTCGAGGGCGCCCGCCGGAGCCTCGAGCAGGCGCGGCAGCTCGACGCCACCCGGCCGCGGACCCACAACAACCTCGGGAGCGTGTACTTCGAGCTGGGGCTGCTCGACGAGGCCGAGGCGGCCTTCGAGCGCGCCGTGGCCATCGCCCCCGACCTCGCCGAGGCGCGCGAGAACCTCGCCGCGGTCGCCGCGACGCGCGCGGCGCGCGCCGCCGGCACGGCCGCGCCGCCGACCCGGGCGGCTCCCCCGCCGTCTGCCGCCCCGCCGCCCGCCGTGCCGACCCTGCGGCTCGGGTTGCGTTTCGCCGCCGTCGACTACGCCGCCCTCGGCATCAAGGGCGTGATGGTGGAGTCGGTCGTTCCCGGCACCCTCGCCGGCCGCGCGGGCATCCAGCCCCGCGACCTGATCCTCAAGGTCGACGGCCGCGACGTCACGGCTCCGGACCACGTCGAGCGCTTCGCGCGCGAGTCGGGCAAGGACCGCGTGGCGGTCGACCTGCTGCGCGACAACCTGCCGAAGCGCATCGAGATGCGGCTGGATTCCTCGAGGGCGCCGAAGTAGGTCCCCTCGAAACGCCCGCCGCCGTCCTCGAGGTCCTCCTCGGCGAGGTCGAGGCGGCCCCTGGTGCGCTTCATGGCGTTGTGGAACGAGCGCAGCATGTCGAGGTTCTGCACCTCGTCGCCGAAGACGTACTCGGTCCGCTTGACTGCCCCACAAGACGAACCTAGAATCGTCTTGTGCTGGTCTGGATCATCTTACGCAGGAGCGGAACGTGCAGACGACGATCTCCACGCGTTGGCAGACGGTGATTCCCCGGAAGATCCGGCAAGAGCTCGCCATAGAGCCCAACTCCAAGCTCGAATGGGAGCTCAAGGACGGCTTCGTCCAGGTTCGTCCGATCCCCGCGGACCCCGTGAAGGCGTCGCTGGGGCTGCTCCGGGGCCGGGGCCTCACCACGGAAGACCTCCTGGCGGAGCGCAGGCGGGAACGTGCCCGTGAGCGTCAGCGGGGTCACGGGTAGTGCCGAGCTACGTCCTCGACACCTCGGCTCTGGTCACGGTACTCCAGATCTCGAAGAAATCTCGCGCCTACTCCAAGGCGACGGCGTTCGGAGGATAGCCCGCCTGCAGCCACTCGCGGGGGCTGAGGTCCCGACCGTCCTATCATAGCCTGTCGTCGTCCTCATCGATGCTGAGGTCCGGAGGGGGCGTGCACATGGTCGGGTACGACGTCTCAGGTCCGCCGCACCAGCAGGATCTTGCCGGTTATGACGTCTTGAAGTTTCCAGGACGTCAAAACGGCCACGATTCGGACGTCTTGGACGACGTCAAGGCGTCAGACCCGACACGGTTGTGACGCCTTGAAAGTTTCAGGACGTCCGATAAGCGCTGCTGTGACGCCTTGAACGACTTTAAGACGTCATAAACGCCGCCGTCTCAACATCTTGAGATTCTCAAGACGTCACAACGACGGCCGTTGGGACGTCCTGAAAACTTCAAGACGTCTTAACGGTGGGAGCGCAGGCGAGACGTCCACGCTCCCAGCGTCGGTCTGCTCTTCCCCAAGTGTTGAAAACACTGGGCTTGCGACGGGATCCCGGCGGTCGGTCAGCTCCGACGCACCAGGATCTTTCCGGCCAGCTCCAGCGCCGCCGCGCCTGCCGCCTCCAGGAAGCTGGCGATCGACGCCGGCGATCCTCGAGCCGGCCTCCCTCGTGGCGCCGCCGCCGGGTTGACGGGGGCGATTGCAGCCGCTGCAAGGCGGTTTCGTGAATTGGCAAAGGTGCGTTGCAGCCTCTGCAGGGCAGTTCCGCGAATTGCCGGAAGTACATTGCA
>DASWIG010000513.1:0-2858 GCA_036397835.1 Thermoanaerobaculia bacterium | reverse complement strand
GAGGTGCCGATCAGGGTGCAGGTGCCCCCGAAGATCGCGGCGTAGGAAAGAGGGATGAGCAGCTTCGACGGGCTCAGGCGGTAGTGCTTGGCGAGCTGTAGCGACAGCGGCATGAAGACCGAGACCGCCGCCGTGTTGTTGATGAAGGCCGACACCACGCCGGTGACCACCAGCACCGCGGCCTCGGCGCGGCGGTGGGCCCTGCCGGCGAGGCGCACGATGCGGAATCCGATGCGGCGCACGACGCCGCTCTGCACCAGCCCCTCGCTGAGGATGAACATCATCATCACCGTGATGACCGCCGGGTTGCTGAAGCCGGCCGTGCCCTGCTCGGGGGTGACCAGTCCGAAGAGGAGGAGCAGCGCCAGGCAGACGATCGCGGTCACGTCCACCGGCAGCAGCTCGGTGACGAAGCTGACCAGCATGAAGGCCAGGACGAGCCCCAGCAGCACCATGTCCATCGCGCGTCGCCTCTCCCCGACCGATCGGATCCTGGACCGGAGCCTCTCGGGCGCGTATTCTACGTCGCCCCGACGCGGTTCCTGCGGTGGCCGTGCTCGCCGGCCCCGCCGAAGCCCACCCGGCAGGCTGGAGAGCACCCCCCCACTCGATAGCTTCTTCCTATCAGTGCGATAGAGAATTCATATCGCTCCCCGTGCCGAAGGACCTTGACATGACTTCCGGACGTCTCTAGTATCGAACGTGAACAGGGTCAAGCATCGGACTCGCCCAGAGTCAATATCAACTTCGGTCGAATCCTTGGCAACGGTTCAGGAGTCTATCTCCTTCCCGGTCGGTTTACGTTCGGACAATCGGGACGTACCTCCCTTCGGGGCGGTGGTATCCAAGAGGTGGCGTGTTTCAATCGTGTCGGGCAGGTGCATGCTCGACATGTGCCCGAGGTCATTTCTAACAGCAGAGGAGAAAAAAAACATGTGGCGAAGAACGTCCTGCGGTCCGATGATCGTCGGCATAACGACAATCTTTCTGCTCTCGGCGGTCGTCCAGGTCCCGGCGGCGCAAGCCGACGAGCGGGTCGCGGATTCCGAGCTGCGGTCCTTGATCCAAACGATCGCCGTCGACGCCGTGAGAGCCGGCAGCGGGCGCGAGCTCGAGACGAAGTCCATTCCCGTCGGCGGCGGCGGGGCTCCCGCCCAACTGTTGCGGATCGCCCCGCCCGACTACGGCGACGGCGTCTCGTCGCTGGCCGGTCAGAGCCGTCTGAGCCCGCGCGAGATCAGCAACATCGTGATCGATCAGCCGGCGCTCATACCGTCGGGCAAAAACGCCAGTGACATGGTCTGGCAGTGGGGGCAGTTCGTGGATCACGACGTCGACCTGACGGAAGGCGCCGTTCCGGCCGAGCCGGAGCCCATCCCCGTGCCGCTGGGGGATCCGTTCTTCGATCCGTTCAATCTCGGCGGTCAGGTCATCGGCTTCGTCCGGTCGGACTTCGATCCGGCCACCGGCACCGACGCCTCCAACCCGCGCCAGCAGATCAACGTCATCACGGCCCTGATCGACGGCTCCAACGTCTACGGCTCGGATCCGGCCCGCACCCTGGCCCTGCGCACCCTCGACGGCACCGGCCGGCTCAAGACCAGCGCCGGCGGTCTCTTGCCCTTCAACGTCGACGGCCTGCCCAACGCTACGCCCGCCGGCAGCGACCCCGCCGACTTCTTCGTGGCCGGTGACGTGCGCTCCAACGAGCAGGTCGGCTTGACGGCCATTCACACGCTCTGGGTGCGCGAGCACAACCAGGTGGCCAACGTCACCCGGTTCCTGTTCCCGTTCCTGAGCGGCGACCAGGTCTTCGAGATCGCTCGCCGGACCGTCGTCTTCGAGCTCCAGATCATCACCTATCGGGAGTTCTTGCCGGTGCTGCTCGGCCCCGGCGCCTTCGCTCCCTACACCGGCTACGATCCCGGCGTGGACCCGGGCATCGCCAACGTCTTCTCGACGGCGATGTTCCGCCTGGGCCACACCATGCTCTCGCCCTTCATCCAGCGCCTCAAGGCCAACGGCGACCCCATCCCCGAAGGCCCCCTGGCGTTGCGCGACGCCTTCTTCACGCCGGACACCCTGATCAACGAGGGCGGCATCGATCCCATCCTGAAGGGGCTGGCGAGCCAGGTCATGCAGCGGATCGACAGCATGGTCGTCGACGACATCCGCAACTTCCTCTTCGGTCCTCCCGGCGCCGGCGGCCTGGACCTCGCCTCGCTCAACATCCAGCGCGGCCGCGACCACGGCCTGCCGGACTACAACACCTTCCGCATCTACTACGGGCTGACGCCGGTCTCGAGCTTCGCCGACGTCAGCAGCGATCCCACGGTCCAGAGCCGGCTGGCGGCGGCCTACACGAGCGTCGACGAGATCGACGTGTGGGTGGGCGCGCTGGCGGAGGACCCGGTGGGTGGCGGCGCCCTGGTGGGCGAGCTGCTCTTCGCCGCCCTCAAGGACCAGTTCGAGCGCCTGCGCGACGGCGATCCGGGCTGGTACCAGAACGTCCTCCCGTTCCTGGCGCAGAAGGTGGCAGAGACGCAGACCCTGGAGAAGGTCATCGCCCGCAACACGTCGCTGAAGCGCAGCGACCTGCAGAACAACGTCTTCATCGTGCCCTGACCGCGGTGCGGACGGTGATCGCGTGGACGGACCGGGCGACCCGGTCCGTCCACGGCCTTTGCCGTGCTATGATTCTCCGGACACGAGGCCACCGCGCCTGACGATCGCCGGCGCGGACGTCGACGGCACGCGGGAGATCACCGCCGAGGAGCTCGCAAACGGCGTCGTGCTGGTGCTCGGCGCGCGCGTCGCGCTCCTGCTCCACGTCCTGCAGCCGTCGGTGGTGCGGCCGC
>DASWIG010000512.1:0-9421 GCA_036397835.1 Thermoanaerobaculia bacterium | reverse complement strand
GGCCTGGAGCGGTTCCAGGAGCCGCGGATGGGAGAGCGTCAGCTCGCCGTTCTCCGACACCACGTAGGCCCGGTCGACGCCGGCGCCGGCGAGCAGGTCGTGGAACTCCTCCACCGTCCACTGGCGGACCTTGCGGGCGAGACGGCGGCGCTTTTCGTCGATCTTGGAGTGACGCACGGACGATCCTCTCGAGACGGGGTCGCCGGGAGCGGCCGATTGTACCTCAGGCCGCTTCTCGGCGTCCTTGAACCGTTACGGGGTGGAATCCGTATTCATACCTGGACCACGAGGCCGACTCCGGTCGTGGCCTGGTGTCGAGATGGACGTAGGTTCGGCGAGACCGGGATGGGAGTATCGGAGGGCTCCTTCGGATGGAAGGAGCGAGAAGACCTCTTCCGAGCGACGTCTTCGGCGTCGGGCCGTAGTCCTGCTCTTCGCGATCGTGGGCTGGCTCACCGTCCTCGTGCCGACCGACGGCACCTACGGTCCTGCGATCTCGACGTCGGAAGCTCCCGTGGAGGTGCTCGACAGGCCGTGGATCGCCGGGTGCGGCTCGGGCTGCGAGAACGGCTACCTCGAGCTCGCCCGACGGCATGCCGATCACGGTGAGCCGGTCGATGGCCCCTCCTTGAAGCAGGCGCTCGCGGCGGCCAGGGCGATCCCCGAGGTGCGGCGCCTCGATCTCGGCCGGAGCGAGCTTCGCGCTCGCATCGTGGACGAGCTCAAGATCGGTTTCCTGCTCGAGAGTGTCGGCTGCCCCGGATTCGCGGTCGCCACACTCCGGGAGACGCGGGTCGAGGGACTGACCCGCAGCAAGCTGCTGTTTTGGGACCCGTTCGTGGGCTCCTTCGAGGGCACGCTGCTCGTGCCTGACGGCGCGGCTTCCAGCCCGGCCGTGCTGGGTTTGCACGGGCATCGGGACGACGATCGCGTCTTCGCTCGCGAGTACATGGGCGAGCAGCTCGCCAGGGAGGGGTACGTGGTGCTCATTCCGCGCCTCCGGGCTCACGACTGCTCTTTGAAAGAGAACCGGATCGCGCGGCAGCTTCTACGCAGCGGTTTCACGCTGATGGGCCTGCGCGTGTATGAGGCCCTGCGGATGCTCGACTACCTGCGCTCGCTCGAAGAGGTGGATGACGAGCGCATCGGGCTGCTGAGCCATTCCGGGGGCAGCTCGGCCGCGAATTTGCTCGTTCGGGTCACGGACGGCGTCGCCGCCCAGGTGACCGATTACGAAACCGACTACCGCGACGCCTGCGGTCCCCTCAGCGTACACTGCGAGACGGTGCCGGGACTGGTGCCGCTGTCGGCGAACGTCAACGACCGGCGGGATCTGCCCCTTCCCTGGCTTCGCGTCTCCTACAAGTTCCTGGCGCCGGCCGAGCGCTGCGCGATCCTCGCCTTCTTCGACGAGCACCTCAGGCCGCGGCCCTCCCCTGGGCGGTACTGACCCACGCCGAGTTTGCTAGGCTGGTCTCCTCTGACGTCCGTCTTCGGACGGAGCTCAAGGTATCCCTGTCATGCTGTTCCAGGAAACGCGACACCGGCTCACCGAGAGCCTCGTCGAGCAGGTGCGGGCCGCGGCGAGCGCCGGCGACGCGGCGATGGCCGCCTCGCTGGCCCGCCAGGGTCTGGCCAGCGTTTCCCTCGAGGACATCGAGGAGATCGACGCCGGCGGCTTCACCGCGGCCTGCCTGGAGCTGCTCGACCTCGCCCGCCGCCGTCAGCCCGGGCAGCCGGCGATCCGCATCTTCGACCCGCGCTGCGCAGCCCATCCTTGGCCGAGCCACCATACGGTGATCGCCGTCGTCACCGACGACATGTCCTTCCTCGTCGACTCGGTCTCCGGCGAGCTGGCGCGGCGGGAGCTGACCATCCACCGGGTGCTCCATCCGCAGATCACCGTGCGCCGCGACGCCGCCGGCGAGCTCGAGGAGTTCACCGAGCGCCAGGCGGCGGGCGAAGGCGCCGCTCTCCACGAGTCGTTCATGCTCTTCGAGGTCGACGCGCAAACCGCCCAGGCGTCCGTGGTCGACCTCGAGACGGCGCTGCTCCGGGTGCTGGCCGACGTGCGGGTGACGGTGGAGGACTGGGGAGCCATGCGCGACGCCGCGCGCCGCGTGATCGCCGAGCTCGAGACCGAGCCGCCGCCCGTGGACGCCGGCGAGGTCGCGGAGGCGAAGGAGTTCCTGCGCTGGATCGAGGACGACCACTTCACTTTCCTGGGCTTCCTCGTGTACGGGCTCGAGGACGAGGCGGGCGAGCGCTTCCTGCGCCCGCAAAGCGGCAGCGGCCTCGGCCTCTGGCGCAAGCTGCCGCTCGAGGCGCGCGCCCGCGGCCACCGCCCGCTGACCGGGCAGACCGCCCGCTTCCTGGCCGGCGAGGAGCTGATCGCGATCGCCAAGTCGGCGCAGCGCTCGAGCGTCCACCGGCGAGTCCTGATGGACGTCATCTCGGTCAAGCGCTTCGCCGGCGGCCGGCTCGTGGGCCAGTACCGCTTCCTCGGGCTCTTCACCTCGGTGGCCTACAGCGTGCGCGCCAGCCGCATCCCGCTGATCCGCCGCAAGGTCGAGCGGGTGGTCCGGAGGGCGAGCTTCCTGCCCGCGAGCCACAACGCCAAGGGCTTCCGCCACATCGTGGAGACCTACTCGCGCGACGAGCTCTTCCAGATCTCCGAGGACGACCTCTTCCGCTTCGGCCTGCGCATCCTCGACCTGCAACTGCGGCCGCGGCTCTCGCTGCTGGTGCGCCACGACGAGGCCGAGCGCTACGTCTCCTGCCTGATCTTCGTGCCGCGCGACCGCCACTCCACGCGCCTGCGCCGGCGCTTCGAGCGCATCCTCGAAGGGGTCTTCCGCGGCGAGGTCTCGGCGTCGTCGACCTACATCGGCGACGAGCCCCTGGCGCAGGTGCGCTTCGTCGTCCGCGTGCGCCCGGGCGAGATCCCGGACTACGACGTCGCCCGCATCGAGGAGCGCCTCGCCGACGCCGCCCGCACCTGGAGCGACCGGCTGCGCGAGGCCCTGGTCGCCGCCTGGGGCGAGGAGGACGGCCTCGGCGCCTGGAAACGCTACGCCGACGCTTTCCCGGGCTCCTACGCCGACCACGGGGAGACGGCCGAGGAAGAGGCGATCGCCGACATCCCCCTGATCGAGCGAGTGCTCGAACGTAGCACCTTCGCGCTGCGGCTCTACCGCCGCGAGGGAGCGGCCATCTCCCGCTTCCACCTGCGCACCTTCGAGCTCGCGGTGCCGGCGCCGCTCTCGGACCTGCTGCCGCAGATCGAGAACATGGGGCTCGAGGTGATCACCGAGGTGCCCTTCGAGGTGCGTCCCGACCACGCCTCCAACCCGGTGTGGATCCGCGACTTCGAGCTCGCCGCCGAGCACGGGGTGGACCTCGGCGCGGTGCGCGACAAGTTCGACGACGCCTTCCACCGGGTGTGGCGCGGCGAGGTCGAGAACGACCCCTTCAACCGCCTGGTGCTGCGCGCCGGCCTCGAATGGCGCCAGGTGGTGCTGCTGCGCGCCTACGCGAAGTATCTGCGGCAGATCGGCGGCGCCTTCTCGCAGCGCTACCTGGCCCGCACCCTGGCGCGCAATCCGGCGATCGTGGTCCAGCTCGTCGAGCTCTTCACGGCGCTCCTCGACCCCGATCGCGCGGGTGAGGACCGTGCGGAGACGGCACGCGCGGCGATCGCCCGCGCCTTCGAGGAGGTCAAGAGCCCGGACGAGGACCGCATCCTGCGCCACTACTGGAACCTGATCGAGGCGACGCTGCGCACCAATTACTTCCAGACCCCCACCAAGCCCTATCTGGCGCTCAAGTTCGACGCCACCCGGATCGACGACCTCCCCGAGCCGCGTCCGCGCTACGAGATCTTCGTCTACTCGCCCGAGGTCGAGGCGGTCCACCTGCGCGGCGGCAAGGTGGCCCGCGGCGGCATCCGCTGGTCGGACCGGCGCGAGGACTTCCGCACCGAGGTCCTCGGCCTGGTCAAGGCCCAGATGGTCAAGAACGCCGTGATCGTGCCGGTCGGCGCCAAGGGCGGCTTCGTGGTCAAGCGGCCGCCGAAGTCGACCGACCGCGAGGAGATCCAGGCCCATGGCGTCCACTGCTACAAGACGATGATCCGCGCCCTGCTCGACGTGACCGACAACCTCGACGGCGGCCGCCTGGCGCCGCCGCCGCGGGTGGTGCGGCGCGACGACGACGACCCCTACCTGGTGGTGGCGGCCGACAAGGGCACGGCGACGTTCTCCGACGTCGCCAACCAGGTGTCGGCGGAGTACCGCTTCTGGCTCGGCGACGCCTTCGCTTCCGGCGGCTCGGTGGGCTACGACCACAAGAAGATGGCGATCACCGCGCGCGGCGCCTGGGAGTCGGTCAAGCGGCACTTCCGCGAGCTGGGCCATGACGTCCAGGCCCAGGACCTCACGGTGGTGGGGGTCGGCGACATGTCGGGCGACGTCTTCGGCAACGCCATGCTGCTCTCCGAGCACCTGCGCCTGGTCGCCGCCTTCAACCACCAGCACGTCTTCGTCGACCCCGATCCGGACCCGGCCCGCTCCTTCGCCGAGCGAGCGCGCCTCTTCCGTCTGCCGCGCTCGTCGTGGAGCGACTACGACCGCGCCGCCTTGTCGGCGGGCGGCGCGGTGTACGACCGTCACGCCCTCCGGATCGAGCTCGCACCCGAAGCGCGGGAGCTGCTGCAGATCGCCCAGGACGCCGTCACGCCGCAGGAGCTCATCCGCGCCATCCTCAAGGCCCCGGTCGACCTGCTGTGGCTCGGCGGCATCGGCACCTACGTCAAGGCGAGCTCGGAGACCCACGCGCAGGTGGGCGACCGCGCCAACGACGAGGTGCGCGTCGACGCCGCGGAGCTCCAGACCAAGGTGGTCGGCGAGGGCGCCAACCTGGGCCTCACCCAGGCGGGGCGCATCGAGTACGCCCTCACCGGCGGCCGCGTCAACACCGACTACATCGACAACTCGGGCGGCGTCGACTGCTCCGACCACGAGGTGAACATCAAGATCGTGCTCGAGGACGCCGTGCGCTCGGGCCGGCTCGCCGGCGAGGAGCGGGTGGAGCTGCTGCGCGGGATGACCGACGAGGTCGCCGAGCTGGTGTTGCGCGACAACTACCTGCAGACCCAGTCGATCAGCCTCACCGAGGCCCAAGGGGCGGCGCTGCTCGACGAGCAGGAGCGCCTGATGATCGAGCTCGAGCGCCGCGGGCAGTTGAGCCGCCGCCTGGAGGGCTTGCCCGGCGAGGCAACGCTCGCGGAGCGCCGCCAGGCCGGCCGCGGGCTGACGCGGCCGGAGATCGCGGCGCTGCTCGCGGCGAGCAAGATCTACGTCTACAACGAGCTCCTCGACTCGCCGCTGCCCGACGAGGAGCAGCTCGTAGAGGACCTGCTGCGCTACTTCCCGCGGCCGATGCGCCAGCGTTTCCGCGACGAGATCCTGCGCCACCGCCTGCGCCGCGAGATCATCGCCACCCACGTGACCAACAGCATGCTCAACCGCGTGGGCCCCACCTTCGTGCCGCGCATGGAGAAGGAGACGGGGCACACGGTGAGCCAGATCGCGCGCGCCTACACGGCGGCGCGCGACATCTTCGACGCGCGCTCGTTGTGGGCCGACGTCGAGAAGCTCGACAACCAGGTGCCGGCCTCGTTGCAGACCGAGATGACGCTCAAGTCGGTGCGCATGCTCGAGCGGGCGACGCGGTGGTTCCTGCGCTACGGCGGCCGTGCTTTCCCCCCCGATCCCCCCCGAGGGGGCCGTCCGCTCGACGTCTCGGGGCTGGTGACGCGCTTCGAGGCCGACATCGTGATGGTGGCGGCGCAGCTCGAGGACATGCTGCCGGGTCGCTCGCGCGAGCGCCTGCGCCGCGGCTTCAAGCGTCTGCGCGAGGCCGGGGTGCCGGCAGCGCTGGCCGAGCGCGTGGCCGCGCTCGAGATCCAGCCCTCGGCCTGCGACGTGGCCCGCTGCGCGGCGGCGGCCGGCGCCGGCGTCGAGCGGGTGGGCAGGATCTACTTCGCGCTCGGCGAGAGCTTCGGCTTCGACCGCCTGCTGCGCGACGCGCGCAAGCTGGCGCCGGGCAGCCCCTGGCAGCAGCGGGCGACCATGGCGCTGGTCGAGGACCTCTACTCGCACCAGGCCGACATCACCTGCCAGGTGGCGGCCGCCGCCGAGAACGGGCGTCCCAAGGCGGCGATCGAGCTCTGGGCGCGCGAGCACCCCGAGGTGGAGCGGCTGCGCCAGCTCCTCAAGGACATCCAGTCGACTTCCGAGATCGACCTGGCGATGCTCGCGGTGGCCGAGCGCGAGTTGCGGCGTCTGGCCGAGACGAGGTGATCGGGTACCTCTCGGCGGTGATGGAGCTGTGAGCGCTGCGTGGACAGCAATGGCTCGCTTCCGGACAGTCAGCTAGACCGGCCCGCCTCGTTTCGGAGAGAAAGCTCCTGGAAAGCGAAGCGTCGCCGGCGGCTTCGATCTGCTAAGATCACCGGAGGACCCGGGTCGCCCGGTTCCGAATCGACTCACCCGTCGATCGCAGAGGAGACGCGCGATGGAAGCTGTCCAGAGTCTTTCGGACTACGAGTTGGAACGAGGAAAGCCGATGCCGAGCCGAAACCACGCCCGGGTCCAGATCTATCTGGGCGCGGCCTTGCTGCGCTATGACGAGAAGTACTCGATGTTCTCGGAGCTGACACTGGAGCTCGCCGGCACCCAGTACACGCCGGACATCAGCGTCTACCCGAAGCTCCCGACCGACTGGCAGCACGACGAGGTCAGGAAGACCGAGCCGCCGCTCATGGTGGTCGAGATCCTCTCCCCGGTTCAGCCGCTGGACGACCTGCTCCGCAAGGCCGACGCCTACTTCGAGGCGGGCGTGCGGTCGTGCTGGATCGTCCAGCCCTCGCTCGAGGCGATCGCCGTCCTCGAGCCGGGCGAGAAGCCGCGGCTCTATTCCAGCGGCGAGGTCCGGGATCCGGCTACGGACGTCAGCGTCCGGGTCGAGGAGATCTTCAAGTCCTGAGTCCCCGGACTCCGACCTGCTATCATCCTGACGGGAACCATCCCCCAGCGGCACCGTGCTACACTGGACCGGGATAGGAGCACCCGAATGAGCCCAGCCGCCGCCTACGCCTTCGACGTTCCGGACGACATCGAGCTGATCAGCAGCGACGGGGAACCCCTGGACTCACCCTGGCACCGCCACGAGATCGACCTGTTCACCCACCTGGTCGCCCAAGCCATGGCGGCGCGGGGCAAGCGCGATTTCTACGTGGGCGGCGACATGTTCATCTACTACTCGCCGGATCAGGCGCGCGGCATCGTGGCGGACCCCCACACCCGGAAGCACTTCAAGGGGCCGGACGTCTTCTTCGTCGACGGCGTGGACCCCCGCGAGCGGGAGTATTGGGTGATCTGGGAGGAAAGGGGCCGCTGTCCCGACGTGATCCTGGAGCTGCTCTCGCCGTCGACCGCGGCGGCGGATCTCGGAGCGAAGAAGGACCTCTACGAGCAGACCTTCCGCACGCCCGAGTACTTCTACTACGACCGCTACGAGGACAAGCTCGGCGGATTCCGGCTGCAAGACGGTCTTTACGTTCCGCTCGAGCCGAACGCCGCGGGCCGTCTCCGGAGCGAGGAGCTGGGCCTTGAGCTGGGGCGTTGGCGCGGCGTCTACGAGGGGGTGGAGGGGACCTGGATCCGTCTCTTCCATCCGGACGGTCGCCTGGTTCTCCGAGCCGAAGAGGCGGCGTCGCAAAGGGCCGACGCGGAGCGGCAAAGGGCCGACGCCGAGCGGCACAGAGCCGAGGACGCTGAGATCGAGGTCGCCCGTCTCAAGACACTTCTGGCGGAGCTTCGAGACAAGTCTGGCTAGCGCCTGGGCCGGCAGCGCGTGTCGACGAAGAGGCCGAGGTCCGTCAGCTCGCGCTCGAGGCGGTCGAGCACCTGACCTAGGACTCCTCGGTCGGCACGCCTGCGAAGCTCCGCGAGAATCGTCCTCTCGTTCTCGGGCTACCGCCGCGTACGGATGCCTCGCTCCCACTCGCGGATCGTTTCACGTCTCACACCTACGGACGCAGCGAACTCGGTTTCGCTCAACCCGACTTTGTCGCGGATCGCCCTGACGTCGATCGACTCGCGACGATGAACGACGGCAGCGACAGGTTCTCCAGCCGCATGCCTGAGGGCTTCGTCCAGACCTTGCTTGATGCTCTCGAAGGCTTCACTCATGGCGTCTCTTCCAGTGCTGGACAAGCGTCTTGACGAGCTTGGCCAGCTCGTTTGCTTCCGACTTCGTAAGGTCGCTCATCGAAGCTTCCTGATGCCACCCGTTCCACGGATGAGGACGCCAGCGTCCGGCTCGGTAGCGAGAAAGTCGACGACTTCCTTGCAGGCGGCCTCGGAGAGTAGCCGTCTGGATCGGCGTCGACCTGGCAACGCGGTCGCCGCTCGCCGCCGGTCCGGAGCCGGCGCGGAACGACCGCGGCCGGCTCCAGGGGCCCGGATCTCCCCGTTCGTCCACCGCCGCGACGCGCCAGAAGAAGCTCCCCGTCTCGCCGATTCGCAGGAGCGCGGCGGGAGCCGTCCGCTCGTCGTCGACCAGGCTGTCGGTGAACAGCGGGCCGGCCGCGACCTGCAGGCGATAGCCGCGGGCGCCGTCGATCGCCTCCCAGGCCAGCGCCACCTCGCCCGCGGCGGGGTCGATCGAGCGCCGATCCGCCGGCTCGACGAGCTGCGGCCGGCCGAGGACCGGCGTGACGGCGGACCATCGGCCGCTCTCGCGGACGACCTGCTCGAGCGGCGCGAGGCGCCGCGTCTCGCCGGCGTCGGTCGTCACCTCGGCGCCGCCCGCGGCGACCATGACCCGGCTCGTGGCGCCGTCGTCGGCCACCGAGAACTGTGCTTCGGACCCGCGCTCGAAGCGGGCCCGCGCGCCGGGGGTGGCCACCGTCCGCTCTTCGGCCGCGGTGGCGAGCTCGACGTCGCCGAAGGCGAGGTCGGTGAGCTGGGCGTCGAGATGCACCATGGTGCCGGGCCGCAGGGTCAGGCTGGCGCCGCCGGCCGAGATCCGCGGCGAGGGCGAAGTCGCCGCGGCCAGCGCGGCGCGGGCGCCTTCGAGCTGTTCCCAGAGGCGCGGATGCTGGCGGCGCGCGTCCGCGGCGCCGAGTCGCTCGACGCGGGCCGTGCAGTCCGCCAGCAGACGCTGTGCCCGAGCTTCCTGCGCCGAGCGCTCCCAGTAGCGATAGCCCGCGAACGCCGCCGCCGCCAGCACCAGCACGCCGATCACCTTCAGCGACCCCGCGGGGACGCTGTACCAGTCGCGCCGGCGTGGGACGCTGGAGGTCGGCGACCGTTTCATCATCGCGATTATAGAAAGAAGCGGATAGGATTCCGCT
>DASWIG010000511.1:0-1992 GCA_036397835.1 Thermoanaerobaculia bacterium | reverse complement strand
GCTCGCCCAACCGCCTGCTCTTCACCCGCGGCGGCGGCGCGCCGCCGCCGCCGCCCCCACCGCCCACCGGCAACGTCTTCTTTGACGACTTCGAGACCAACCAGGGGTGGACCACCAACCCGAACGGCACCGACACGGCGGGCACGGGTCAGTGGGAGCGCGGCAATCCGGAGACCACGACCTCGAGCGGCACCAAGCAGCAGGGCACCACGGTCAGCGGCGTCAACGACCTGGTCACCGGCCGGCTCGCCGGCTCGGGAGTCGGGTCCTTCGACATCGACGGAGGCACGACGTCCATCCGTTCGCCGGCGATCGCCCTGCCCTCGAGCGGCACGCTGACGCTGTCGTTCTCCTACTACCTGGCGCACCTCAACAACTCCTCGAGCGCCGACTTCCTGCGCGTCAGCGTGGTCGGCAACACCACTCAACAGGTGTTCCAGGAGGTGGGAGCGGGCAACGACGACGACGCGGTGTGGGCGTCGACGTCGGTGAACGTCAGCTCGTTCGCCGGCCAGACGGTGCGCATCCTGATCGAAGCGGCCGACGCCGGCGGCGCGAGCCTGGTCGAAGCCGCGGTCGACGACGTGCGAATCCAGTCGCAGTAGGCGCGGGCCGCGTCGACCTGACTCTTTGACGGGGGCGCTCAGCGCCCCCGTTACGTTCACGGCTCTCACGCGCATACGGGCCTCGACCAAAAAGAACCCTGACGCCCTTGACACGAACTCGCGGGGAGAGTATGCTCTCCCCATGAGTGATTCCAAGCGACGTGATTGGGAGCCATACGAGGAGCGTCAGCGGGTGACCGAGATCGCCGAGCCGGTGGGCCACTACGACCTCACCCCTACTCCGTTCCCCGAGCAGGTGGCGTGGCTCGTGGGATACCATTTGAGCGAGCTCGAGTCGAGCTACGCCGAGCGTGGACGCTCGCTCGCCGACGTGGCCTCGCCCCAGGAGCTGGCGGCCCGGATGGTCGCGGTGGTGCCCCGGCCGTCTCAGTGGGACGACCTTCTCGGTCCGTTCTACGGCGGCGCGCAGATCGCCGAGGTCCTGGGAGGCATCTCGCGCCAGGCGGTCGCCGAGCGCCGCGAGCGGCGCACCCTCCTGGGCCTGAAGACCGCCGACGGCCACTGGGTCTACCCGGTGTTTCAGCTCGACGAACGCAACACCGTGCTCCCCGGCCTCTCCGACCTGCTCCGGGCGCTCGCGGAAAGCGGCGTCGACGACTGGTCGCTGGCCGGCTGGCTGGTCTCGCCCCTGCGCTCGCTCGCCGGCCGCACGCCGATCGAGTGGCTGCTCCAGAGCGGAGATCTCGCCGCGCTCCTCGCGGCGGGGCGCGAGGCCGCCCGCCGTTTCGCTCAATGAGCGCCCGGCGGCAAACCGTGAGCCTGGCGTGGCCGCCGCGAGACCGCGGCGAGCTGCAGGCCTTTCCTCACACCGTCCTGGCCGAGGACCGGGACCTGTGGCGGGTCGTCGGCAACGGGCGGGGGCCGTGGTGGTTCAACGGCTCCGGCCACGGCCGGTTCGACCTGCGCGAGCCCGAAGGCACCTGCTATCTCGCCACCGACGAGCTTTCCGCGCTGCTGGAGGCGGTCGGCCCCGACCGCCTGGGCGGCGCGGTCTCGACGAGCTTCCTCGACGCGCGGCACCTGCGCCGGCTGCGCCCTCCCCGCCCCCTCTCCCTCGCCGACCTCACTTCGCGCCGAGCCTCGGGCTTCGGTTTCACCTTGGAGATCCACACCATCGTGCCCTACGACCTGCCGCAAGCCTGGGCCGCGAGCCTCCGCGACGCCGGCGCCGCCGGTCTTCTGTACTTCGTCCGCCACGACCCGGCGGCCGGCCACGGCGTGGCGATCTTCGGACGGCAGGGGGAGCGGACGTCCTGGGCGCGGGGCCGCGGGCAGCCCATCGGGCCGCCGCTCGCCGAGCGCCTGGAGAAGGAGTGCGGAATCTCCGTCATCGCGGTGCCGCGGCTGGACCAGTTGCGCATCGCCC
>DASWIG010000510.1:0-3706 GCA_036397835.1 Thermoanaerobaculia bacterium | reverse complement strand
CTCATCCGTTTCGGGCTGCTGACCGCGCTCACCATGGGCGCGGCGCTGGTGGGCGACCTCGTGCTGCTGCCGGCGCTGCTGGTGATCCGACCTCGCCGGGACCGGACCAGCCGTTTACAATGACGTCGCATGCGCGTCGCGTGTCGACCTCGATCGAGGGCGTTACGCCATCACGCCGTTTGTTTTCAGTGACTTGGACGCGCCCGGGCGCTTGCTCCACGGTTTCCGGGATTTCGACTTGACGGCGATAAGCCCTGTTGACGTCAAGCGGACATTTCCGGAGCCGCGGTGCAGACCCCTGAAATCCTGCTCCCGGATTCCATCTGACCCGCTCAAGCTCCACATCGGTTAGACGTGGATTCCGTAGCCGTAGAGCAAGCCCTGCAATGCTATTCTCTCAATTGGCAAAACAGCGGAGCAAGGCTTGCTCCGCCGTTCGGAATTTCCGCGGAGAGCGGTGCAAGCGGTGCAACGCGTCGGCGGGAATCTGGGAAGACATTTACGGACCCTGCCGGGGTTTCCCGACGAGGTCCGGAGACCTTTTCGGGCCGTGATCACGTGCGCCACGGCGAGGTGGAGTAGAATCCGTCACGAGGTGCGCCGTGCAGCCGTCGACATCCCCAGCCGGCCGTCTCCATCCGCGGGTGGAGGAGCGATTCGTCCATGGAGCCCGTGAGGCGGCGAGGTTCTTCGTGAGCGGGTCGAACGTCCACGCGGCGCTCGAGCGCCTCGTCGATCGGCTCACGGAGCTGGACGTCCCCTACGCCATCGTGGGCGCCTTGGCTCTGAACGCCTACGGCTACCAGCGCACGACGACCGACGTGGACGTGCTCGTGCGCCGCGAAGGTCTGGAGGCGTTCAAGAAGGCGCATCTCGGACGCGGCTACGTGGAGAAGTTCCCGGGCAGCAAAGGACTGCGGGACACGACTCAGAACGTCAAGATCGACGTCCTCCTGACGGGCGAGTATCCGGGCGACGGCAAGGAGAAGCCGATCTCGTTCCCGGATCCGGCGGTGGGAGCGGTCCGCGGCGAGCGCTTCGCGCTGCTGCCGCTCGCCAACCTGGTCGAGCTCAAGCTGGCCTCCGGCATGACGGCTTCTCACCGTCTGCGCGACCTGGCGGACGTGATCGAGCTGATCCGCGTCAATGCCCTCGGGGAGGACTACGCCGAAACGCTGCACCCTTACGTCCGCGAGAAGTACCTGGAGCTCTGGCGAGCGGCCCAGACGAGCGACGAAGAATAAGGAGGCGCTGGGGGGACGCAAGACGGCCGCTCTTGGCGCTCAGGACGCGCCTCAGCGTCGTCTGAACGCCGCGGCCGCCGCTCGATTGAAGCCGTCCCGCTACTGCCAGGGCAGCAGGCCGCTCGACCAGAGGCCGAAGAAGAGGCCCGCGCCGCCCATCAGCGCTCCGCTCACGAAGCCCGCGACGGCGCGGCGACGGCGACGCCGCTGCCTGGCCGGCGCCTCCGGGTCGGTGCGCCGTTGGTGCTCCAGCCGCCGCGCGGCGATGCGCGGAAGCCAGAGGAAGTACATCGCGAAAAAGACGGCCATGAATGCGGCGTAGACCGCGGTGGGCGCCAGCCAGTGGGCGAAGCGGGCGCTCCACACGAAGCCCAGCCCGCCGGCGAGGACGTTGGCGACGCCGGCGGCGCGAAAGGTCCTGAGCTGCCCCCGTTCACGCTCGTCGAGCGCGGCGGCGAATTCGCCGCGCAGGCCGAGCACGACGCCGGCGACGCCGGGGACGATCCCGGCGAGCGCGCCGGCGGCTCCCGCCAGGCCGCCGAGCTTCAGACCGCCGGCCGCCGCGCCGCGCGCCGCGGCGGCGCTCAGCACGGCGGCGCTCGCCGGCGCGGCGGCGACGGTGGCCGCGGCCACGATCGCGGTCACCAGGGCCGCTCCGGGCGCGGACTTCTCGAGACCCCGGCCGACGCGCCGGGCGACGTCCTCGCGCATGTCCTGGCGGGCGCGTTGCAGCCGTTTGCGGACCGCCGGCTCCGAAAGCCCGAGGAGCCGGGCGACCTGCGCGGTGGAGCGTCCCTCGCGGTAGTAGAGCACCAGCACCTCGCGCGCCTCGTCGGGCAGCTCTTCGAGCGCCGCCGCCACCAGGCGTAGGCTCTCGCGCTCCTCGATGGCCGCGTCGACGCCGCGGCGCGGGTCGCTCACCGCTGCCAGCGCGGCCTCGCCGACCTCTCGGTGAGCGCGCCGGGAATAGCGTCGGCGCAGCCAATTATTGGCCTGGTTGCGGGTCAGTTGACGCAGCCAGGGGAGGAAGCTGCGCGGGTTGGCGAGCTTCCTGAGGCCCTTCCAGACCGCGAGGAAGACGTCCTGGGCGATGTCCTCGCTGGCCTGCGCGTCGCGCACGATCGCGAAGGCGATGCCACAGACCGTCGACGAGGTGGCCTCGACGAGACGCGTGAACGCTTCGACGTCGCCGCGCGCGGCGCGCCGCACCTGAGGGGCCAGCTCGGTCTCGAGCAGGGTGGCGGGCGCGTTCATCGCCGCACCTCGGCGAGGAAGCCGCGCAACTGCGCCACGAAGAAGTCGGGATCGTCGAGCATGACGAAGTGGAGCGTCGGCGCCTCGACGAACCTCGCGTCGGGCGCCGCGGCGATCTGCTCACGATACCGGTCGGCCATGACGCGTCGCAACTCGTCGCTCGGCAGGCCGCCGAAAGCGCCGAGCTGAAGGACCGGCACGGTGATCTTCGCGAGGTCGGCGCGCAGGTCCACGGTCATCAGCTCGGCGATCGCCCGGCCGACCGTCGCGGGGTCGGAGTCCCCGCTGGTGGCGGCGACGCGGGCGATCTCGGCGACGTCGCGGATCATCGTGCGCAGGGCCATCTCGTTCTGGCCGCGAAACTGCTCGGCCGTCATGCCCGCGAACGTCGAGCGCATCTGCTCGGCCTGCGCGCGGGTGCTCTCGGCAGTGGCCTCGGAGCTCTGCAAGGCGCCCAGGAACGGCAGGCCGTCGACGGCGACGACGGCGCCGACGCGGTCGGGGTACTCGCTGGCGACCCAGTAGGCGAGGAAGCCTCCGAGGCTGTGCCCGACGAGCGTCGGCCGTTCGAGATCCTGGTCTTCGACGTAAGCGGCGATCGCGTCGCGGACGCGCCGCAGGAACGGCTCGGCGCCGTCGAGAGGCGGCTCGCCGGCGAAGCCGGCCAGCGTCAGCACGTGCAGGTCGTGGTCGGCGGCGAGCGCCTCGACGGTGCCCCGCCACACGTCGCCGCCGCAGCTCAGACCCGGGATCAGGAGGATGGGATCGCCACTGGCGAGGCCGAAGCGTTCGACGTGGATCGCCTCGGCGTCGGCGTCGTGCGCCAGCATGAAGGTCAGAGAGGCGACTGCCATGAGGAGGGTGAAGGCGACGTCGATCTTGGTGGGTTTCCTCGCCGGCTTGCGGGCTCGTTTCTCGTGGCGGCCGGCGCGTTCGGGAGGGTTGCTCGTCCGGTGGTTCATGCGATTCTCCTCGGTTCGTTGCGGGAGGCGTCGTTGCCTCCTCGGCACCAAGGTCGCGCGCCGGGCGCAAGTGTGACCCGCAAGGCGTTTCACCCAAAGAACAAATAGCAGACCAGGATCGCCCCCACGACGCCCGCGGCGTCCGCCGCCAGGCCGCAGGCCGCGGCGTGACGGGTGCGGCGCACGCCCACCGAGCCGAAGTACACCGCCAGCACGTAGAACGTCGTCTCCGTCGAGCCCTGGACG
>DASWIG010000509.1:0-1918 GCA_036397835.1 Thermoanaerobaculia bacterium | reverse complement strand
GCGCCGTCGTCCACCGGGTCGGTCAGGTGCGGCGTCAGCACGACGGCGTGCCGGTCGAGGAGGGACGCCAGCTCGTCGAGTGGGCCGGTGACGAGGACGTCGGGGTCGAAATAGACGAGGCTCTCGAGGTCGTGGCGGGCGAAGAGGTGGGCGAGGAAGTAGGGCTTGACGGCGGTGTTGGCCTCGAGCAGGGTGTACTTGAAGAGGAACGAGGCGAGGTGCGGCACGTTGTCGAGCGTCTCGACCTCGACGACCTCGAACCGCTCGTCGGCGGGATCGAAGCAGCCGTCGACGCGGTCGACGAGGAGCACGAAGAAGCGTCCGTCGGGGCAGCGCTCGAGGAACGACTCGGCCAGCACCCGCGCGAACGGCAGGTAGTTCTTCGCAACGATGGTGCAGGCCGCGAGTCGCGTCATGGGCCAGGGGGGAGGCGTGCGACCTCACGATAAAGCTCGAGCATCCGCCGGGCCGTCGCCGCCCACGAGAGGTCCGCGGCGCGCCGCAGACCGAGCCCGCGCAGCCGTTCGCGTTCGTCGGGGTCTTCCAGCAATCCCCGCAGGGCGTCGCGGAGAGCGTCGACGTCGAGCGGATCGACGAGGCGCGCGGCGCCGCCGGCGACCTCGGGCAGCGACGAGACGTCGGAGGTCAGGACCGGCGCGCCGCAGGCCATGGCCTCGAGAACCGGGAGGCCGAAGCCCTCGGCCAGCGACGGGTAGGCGAAGACGGAGGCGGCGCCGTAGAGCGCCACCAGGTCGTCCTCCGCGACGAAGCCGAGGCGCCGCACGCCGTCGAGCTCGCCGTCCGCGAGCATCCAGCCCTCGGCGCCGGCGGCCAGCAGGGGATGGCGGCGGCGCAGCTCGGCGGGCAGGCCGGACCAGGCGGCGGCGAGGCGCCGCAGGTTCTTGCGCGGCTCGCGGGTGCCGACGGCGAGCACGTAGGGGCCGTCGACGCCGAAGCGCTCGGCGACGCGGCGCCGCGCCTGCCCGGCGGCCAGCGGCCGGAAGGCGCTCGCCGCCGCCGGGTGGACGACCCGGACCTCGGCGGCGCCGACGCCGAGCCGCGCCTCGAGCTCGCGGGCGGTGGCGTGCGAGACGGCGGCGATGGCGGCGCCGGCGAGCCGCGCCTCGAGCAGGCCGGTCAGGCAGCGCACCTTGTTGTCGAAAGTGTGGCAGTCGGGATGGGAGAGGAAGGTCAGGTCGTAGCAGGTGAAGACGAGCGGACCGCGGTAGTGGGCCGGCACCGTCCAGGCCGTGGCGTGGAAGACGTCGAGGCCGTCGCACGCCGGGTCGACGCCGACCTCGGCGCCGGGGAAGCAGGCGTCGACGCGGGCGCGGTCGGCGGCCGGGCCCAAGGCGTAGAGGCGCGGCGCGGCGCCGGCGGCGGTCAGGGCGCGCACCAGCTCGGCGGTGAAGCGGCCGATGCCGTCGCGCGGCGGCAGGGCCTTGGAGATGTCGACGCCGACGCGCACGGAGTGGCTCTCAGGCGAGCGCCGCCAGCTCGGCGCGCAGCTCGAGGGCGTAATGCCGCAGGGCGCGCGCCGCCTCGGGCGGGAGCCGGCCGTCGGCTTCGTTCAGCGCCACGAGCACGAAGAGGTGGTCGACGCGCCGGAGCTCGTCGAGCCGACGTATCTGCTCCTGCAGCGCGTCGCAGCGGCGGTCGAGGGCGAGGGCGTGGTCGTGGAGGCGTGCCGAAATCTCGCGCCGCGCGCGGCTGGCGCGGCGCAGGAAGGTCCCGGTCGTCGCGGCCAGGGCGAGCAGCGCGAGCGCTAAGGTCAGCGTCCAGGGCATTCAGGACGTCCTGCCGGCGCCTAGAACGGGATGTCGTCGTCGTCGGCGCCGCCGTCGGTGCCGCCGCCGCCGTCGGCGCCGCCGCCATTGCCGGCGCCGCCATGGCCGCCGCCGCTGTCGCCGCCGTCGTC
>DASWIG010000508.1:0-23918 GCA_036397835.1 Thermoanaerobaculia bacterium | reverse complement strand
CGCCGAACCGCGGGGCACCACCAGGGCGTCGTCCCCGTCGGCGACCAGGTCGCGCAGGCCGCCGGCGTCGGTCGTCACCACGCAGAGGCCACAGGCCATGGCCTCGGTCACCGAGACCGGGGCGTTGTCGGCGTCGCTGGTGTTGAGGAAGACGTCGCCGTGGGCGAGCCGGCGTCCGACCTCCTCCTTGGGCACGCCGCCGGCGAAGGTCACCCGTCCGGCGACGCCGAGGTCCGCGGCGGCGCGCCGGGTGCGTTCGAGGCTGCCGTCGCCCTTGTCGGGACCGATCATCGTCAGCGTCGCCTCGGGGTGCTCGGCGGCGAGCAGCGCCAGCACCCGCGGCGCCAGCTCCGGACGGTAGATGCGGTGGAAGGCGCGCAGCCACACCAGGCGCGCACGCGGACGCTCGCGGCACACGTAGGGATAGGCGGCGAGGTCGAGCGGGTTGGGCAGCAGCCGCAGGTCGCCGCGGCTGGGCGCCATCGTCCGCTGCAGGTACGGCGACGGCGTGGTGACGGCGCGCGCCGACGCCAGCAGCCGCCGCACGCGCCCGGGCCGGCGGCGGGCGAGCTCCGGCAGCCGGCCGCCGTGGAGCGTCAGCACGTAGGGCGTGCGGCGCCGGCGCAGGCTCCAGCACGCGGCCTCCGCCCACAGGAAGGCGGCGCCGCTGTAGACGTCGACCACGGCCACCGCCCACGCTCTGGCGCGCCCAGGACCGCCGCGCCAGATGGTGCGCTGCATGTCGAGGAGCCGGCTCAGACGCCCCAGGCGCTCCGAGGTCGACGTCACCGGCCAGCCGGCGGCGGCCAGCCGCGCCGCCAGCTCCTCGCCGACCGTGCGCGTCACCACGTGTCGCGAGAGGAAGTTGCCCACCAGCAGCACCGGCGGACGCGTCACGAGGCCTTCGGCGGGGACGCACAACACGCGTCGATTCTAAGCGAGGGTCAGAGCTTGCCTGTCAGCTCGAATCGGCGCTTCCATTGCTCCGCTTCGGAGATCCTGGCCTCAGCGATCTCGATGCCGTACCGGGCAACTTCCTGGAGGTCCTCCGGAGCCGTTTCCAATAGCCTGCGGAAAGCCGCCTCCCATTCGCTCCAGCGCTCGATGCCGAAACCGCGGACGGCTCCGCGGACGGCTCCGGTTCCTTCGAAAGTGACTTCGGCGATTGCTCGAGGCTCGTGTCCTGCCTCACGAGCCAACTCGGCCAGCTCCGCCCAGGCGGCGTCCGGGGGCCGGCCAGCCAGGGGGGCCAGGTGGTACCGTCGCAGACGGTCCTGAGCGAGGAGACAGTGGTATAGCTGCCTTGACTCACCAACCAGCAAGGGGATGATCTGGGCGCTGAATCCATTTGCCGGCAACTGACGAAGAAGCCCTTCTCGTCGGTCGCTCGTCAACGGCTGAATCGCGGCGGCATAGACGCCATCGCGTTCGACCGGCTCAGGACCGATGACGTCTTCAATTCTGGCCAGGAGCCAGAGGGCCGCAAGGTTCGGATCCGAGCCCAGGATAGCCTCGAAACCGAATTTCTGACCAGGTGGCCTCAGTTCGACTCCGCCGCCTGATCCCAGACGCAGCACCGCGGATCGCCACTCGGAACTGATCTGGGGACGCACTTCACCTCTTGGCTCGGAGAGCCATTCACCTGCGGCGGCGGCGACGGCGATCTCTTCGCGTTCATGCTCGAGCAGAGCGCGCAGAGTTCCCAGGGGGACTCGCCGTTGCAGACAGGCGGTTTCAACGGAATCGGCTGGAAGTCGCGCCAACGCAGCGTCGATCAGGTTCTGGGGAATCCCCTCGGAGCGAATCGCGATGTCCCCGGCGAGCCACGAATACTCTTCACTTTCCAGACAGAGCTTCAACGTCTGTTCCCAACCGACGTGCCGTTGCCGGACTACTCGTTCGAGCAGAGGCCTTAGCCAGTTGGGGGGTAACCGATTCTCGAGGAATGCGCCCAGCCATTCTTCTGGCGCGTCCACAGCGCCCGCGAGCGCGTGAAAGAACTCCCCACTGGCCCAGGAATCTTGAGATCCGAAGCTCCCGGCCTCGGCTGCATAACTGGCAAGCTGCTGGCTGACCTCCTGCGGAAGCCGTGAAGCCCAGCGTGCCGCCAGCTCCCGTGCCGCTTGACTTCGCTTGTCCCTTACTTCCCCCCAGTCTTTCGAGGTGAGGCGATCGGGAGGGAAAAGCACCAAATAATCCCCGTCTTGGGGGAAAGGGAGTGTGAGCTCGATTCGGTCCGCCCATCTCTTCAGTGCCAAGAATAGGGCTGGTCGCCCTTGGGCGCGGTCCACCAAGTCGGACACCATCCGCGTTGCCACAGCGCGATAGCGGTCCGTTTCCTCTTCGGTGGGCTCGCGGCCGAAATCGGGCCTGACCCAACCTCGGAGAGTTTCCTCCAACTCCGACCAGGGCTCCGGGGTCAGCTCGCCGAGCTCCTCGCGGACCTCGGCCCACAGATCCAGCATTCGAGGTACGCTTGAAGCAGGAAGCGAGCCCTGCCGGAGGGTCAAAGCGTCGCGGGTCGCCGTCAGGCGAGAGCTTTCCAGACGTGGAGAAAGAGCCAGAAAGCAGGCCCTGAGTCCCACCGTTCGGTCGCCGCTCTGCCGCAGATACCGTTTGGCCTCTTTGACCAGCATTCGCCGCCGCCTGAGTGCCTCGTCGACCTGACCTGGAGGGTCGGGGACGTCCCAGATCCAATCCCGAAGGAGACGGAGGGGCTGTGGAGAACCCCAGTGAATAGGACGGCCTTCTGCGCCTTCCGCCTCGTGCAGAAGCCGCCGGATCGTAGGTCCCGGAGCACTTCGGAGCAAGCTTGGCGTGACCTTTTCGATTTCTGCCGGGAAGCGCTCCAGCACCCACTGTCCCTCCTTCTCTCCCAGCAGGGCAAACCACTGCCAGGCCTGAACCGAACCCGCCTCCAAGACCAGCTCCCGGAGCTCGTCGCGCGGCACGTTCACCTCTCGCAAGGCCGCCATCGCCAAGGTGTCGATGGCGTCTTCGCGGTCCGGAGCGCGATCGAGCAGCGGACGATACGGGAGAGCCGGCGGAGTGAAGAAGACCTCGGCAAGCAGTGTCGAACGTAGCGTCTCCGGCTGCACCGAGAGGAGTTGGTCCCGATGGACCGACAATAGCCCGCCTTGCGAAGCCAGCGACGCTCGCCGGTGGATCTCCTCTCGCCCGACCTCGAGGAACTCGCCCACCGCTTCCAGGCTCATACCGCGGTCGCCGCCTAGCGCGAAGCAGGCGAGAATCCGGGTGGGATCGTGCTCCAGAACTTGCTTCAGCGCCGGTATCAGGCTCCGCTGCAAAGCCTTTCCGGTAAGAATGTCGTGCCCCTCCCCCCGCAACCAGAGAGAGCCCAGGGTCACCGCCAGACCAGGTTTGTTGGCGGACTGATCCACGAGCAGTACCAAGTAGGGATCATCGTCCGGCTCGGCGAGGCCGATGCCGCGCAGCACTTGCACGATCTCCGCCCGGGTCAGACCCTCCAATTTCCGAATGCTGCCGCTGCCGATCCCTTCCAGGGCATTGGCGACTTCAATCTCAGCATGCGGCCAGGCGCTGGCGACGATGTCGAACGACGCACCGATGCCGGCTCGGATCTGGCGCAATCGCGTTAGCTTCTCCGGGTCGAGGTGGGCGTCGTCGACCAGGATCAAGTCCGGCTGGGAATCGCGGCAAGCCTCGGCGATTCTCGTCTCGTCGTCACTCGCTAGGAAAAGTGCCTTCCCCTCCCGCACCAGTTGCAGCAGTAGGGCTGTCTTGCCCGACCCCGGCTGACCGACCACCAGACGGTGACCCTCCGTCTCGTGAAGCCATTGCAGATCCGCGTCCCGTCCGACCAACTCGATGTCCGGGAGCGGCCGGCAAGTCCGCGGCACCGCCGATAGCGCCGGCGGCTCTCCGGTGATGCCCAGGAGGTCCCGTACCCAGCGGCTGTCGCGATAGAGCCGCGCGGCGAAGTCATAGCGGTGGTGGACGTAGACCAAGGTGAAGCCGTACTCGGTACGGGCGATTCTCTCGAGCTCGCGCTGCTTCGTAGGTGTCACGCTTCTTGATGTCGCGAAGACGGCTCGGCGCCGCGTCTTCCCACTGCGAGTGTAGGAAGCGAGGCTTCTCTTCAGGTTTCGAGTAAAGTCTCGTTCCGTCGTCACCACCAGGGGATAGGCTTCCGCGTCACCATC
Source organism: Thermoanaerobaculia bacterium (assembly GCA_036397835.1). Taxonomy (GTDB): domain Bacteria; phylum Acidobacteriota; class Thermoanaerobaculia; order Multivoradales; family J023; genus DASWIG01. The sequence continues at coordinate 19,734 of DASWIG010000508.1, read as the reverse complement.
GGCAATGGCCCCGTCCATACCCGCATCCGACCCGCCGCGAATCCAGACCAACGACGGGTATACTTTCCGGAGAAGATCGCACGCGCACTCTTCGAAAGCGGCGGGATTGTCGAGCCTATCGAGGCCGACGAGGATCTTCTGGTAGTAGGGGTCTTTCACGTTCCGCCTCTGCGTTGCTGCTCCCGGAACTGCCGGAGCTGCTCCTCGAGCTCGGCCTCCAGGTTCTTCTTGCGATCAAAACCGCGCCGGGCGATCAGCTCCAGGGCGACCCTGGCGCGCCGGATCTCCTGCTCGTCGGCGACCTTCAGGAGCTCCCGGATGTCGCTAAAATCCTGGGGCCGCTCCTGAGGACGGTCCGGACGCAGGGCGAGGACCTTGAGAGCCAGCAGATGACCCGTCTTCGCCAGCGGTACGAAGAGCCCCGGGATTACCTCGTAGAGATCCGCCTCCGCGGCGACCTCGGCTTCGATGCCGGAAGAGGCGAAGAGCAGGTCCGCCAGGATTCCCGCGTGGTCTCCGGGCATCAGCAATCGCACCGTCGAGAGACGTCCGGTCGCCTCCTGCTCGAGATGGGTGTCGATGCTATAGCCGAGGCTCGTCATCCGGTGGACGGTCTTTTCCGCCTCCCGGTCGTCGGCCACCGCCACTGTCACGTCGAGGTCGCGGGTGGTCCGCGGCTCGGCCCTCGCCGACACCGCCAGCCCTCCGATCAATGCCCACCGTGCCTCGATCGTCCGCAGATCAGCGTTCAGCCGGATGAGGGCGGCCGCGAGCCTGGGCTCCGTCATGCCGCGAAGCGCCGCCCGGGGCGCCCGACGCCATCCCCGTCTTCCGCTCCCGGCCGGCGGCGCAGCCATTGCCGGATGCCCTTCTCGATCTCCTCTTCGCTGGCTTCCGGATTCCGGCGGCGCAAGTTCTGCCGCATCATCTGTTCGGCCATTTCATAGAGATCGAAGGCCAGCTCCATGCGGGCGAGAACCTCGGCGTCTCGGATGGGACGGCGGGTGTAGAAGTCGGAATCCATGTAGGAACTTTATCACATCGCGCCCATGGTGGGGATCGGTTTCGGCCATCGGTCCGCCGTCTTTGGCCGCGGACGCGTCACCGCCCCGGCCGCCCCTTGAAGCGCGCGCCCAGCCAGCCCAGGACCATGCGCAGGTGATGACGACGCAGGCGCCGCAGCAGGGCGAGGACGCCCTTGAGCCGTCCCCGGCGGATCTCGCCCAGGGCGGTGCGGAAGGCGAGGCCGGTGGCGCGCTCGGCGAGCTGGCGGTGGAAGAGGGCGTCGACGTCGACGCAGTCGCTCGTCCGCTCGAGACGGTCGAGGATCATCCGTCCGGCGTCGCCGCGGGCCCAGCGAACGACCCACCCGTCGTCCACCCGCAGCGGCAGGACGGCGAGGCGGCAGACGCCGCGGCGGTCGAGGTCGATCAAGAAGAGCCCCCCGGTGCGCTGCTCCTCGACCATCTGGTCGACGGCGACCTCGCCCTCCCGCCAGTCGAGCAGCAGGTTGCCGAGGCTGTAGCAGGCGACGCCGCCGCCGGGCGCCACTTCGACGCCCTGGAGCACGTGCGGGTGGTGGAGCAGCACCAGGCCGGCGCCGGCGCCGAGCAGCTCGAGCACGTGGCGGCGCTGCGCCGGATGGGGCACGTCGACGTACATGTAGCCCATGTGGACGGAGACGATGAGGACGTCGACGCGCGGGCTCGCGTCGCGGACCGCGGCGGTCAGCGCCGCCGGGTCGTACTCCCAGAAGCGGGACGACGGCTGCAACGTGCGGGCACAGCCCAGCCAGCCGACGCGCAGGCCGTCCAACTCGGTCACCACCAGCTCACGGGCGCCGTCGCCGGCGCCCAGAGTACCGACGCCGGCCGCGGCGAGCGCGTCCAGCGTGGAGGCCAGGCCTTCGGGCCCGTAATCGAGCACGTGGTTGTTGGCGAGGTTGACGAGACGAAAGCCGGCGCCGGCGAGCAGCGCCGCCGCCCGCGTCGACGCGGCGAAGAGCCTCCCGCCGGGGTCCTCGCCCACCAGCGGCGTCTCGAGGTTGGCGAAGGCGAGGTCGGCGCCGCGCACGACCCAGGCGATCTCGCGGAAGGGATCGTGGCCGCCCGCCAGGGCCGCGAGCCGTCCCGAGAAGCCGACGTCGCCGGCGGCGCAGAGGCGCCGGACGGGACCGTCCGCGGGCCGTTCGTGGGCGAGGAGGGCTGCGAGCTCGGCGGGCGCCGCGGGCACGAGGCGGTCGGCGGAGACGCGCAACACGCGTCGATTCTAAGCGATTCCGGAAGTTGCTTCCGGCTGGTGAGCTTCGTGATTGACGGGGTTGTAGACTGCGCAGCGATGGAGAATCGATGAAGGCCAGGACCGTTCTCTTCCTCCTGTGCGCGCTCTGCGCGGCGGCCTGCGGACTCGGGCCCGCCGAGGACGTCTACCCCGGAGCGCCGGTGGTGCTCATCTCGATCGACACCTTGCGCTCCGACCGGCTGCCGGTCTACGGCTACGGCGGCGTCGAGACCCCGGCCATCGACGCCCTGCGCGCCGACGCCATCCTCTTCGAGCGCGCCTACTGCCACTACCCGCTCACCCTGCCGTCGCACGCCTCGATCCTGACCGGGCTGCTGCCCACCGAGCACGGGGTGCGCGACAACGTAGGCTACCGGCTCGACACCTCGTCCATTCCTTTCCTCCCCCGCTTCTACCGCGAGCGCGGGTATCGCACCGCCGGCGCGGTGTCGGCCTACATCCTGCGCGGCGACACCGGGATCGGCGACGGCTTCGACTTCTACGAGGATTCGCTCACCCTGCGCGGCGGCGTCTCCCTCGGCGAGAACCAGCGGCCCGGCAGCGAGACGGCGCGCCGCGCCATCGCCTGGCTCGAAGAGGCGGCCGGCGATCCGTTCTTTCTCTTCGTCCACGTCTACGAGCCGCACACGCCGTATTCGCCGCCCGAGCCCTTCGCCTCTCGCTACCGCGACGAGCCCTACGACGGCGAGGTGGCGGCGTCCGACGCCGTGGTGGGCGAGCTGGTGGCCGCCTTGAAGCGTCTCGGCGTCTACGACCGGGCCGTGGTGGCGCTGCTCTCCGACCACGGCGAGGGACTCTCCGACCACGGCGAGATCGAGCACGGAATCCTGCTCTACCGCGAGGTGCTGCAGGTGCCGCTGCTGCTCAAGCTGCCGGGCTCGCGCCACGGCGGCGCCAGCGTGGCGGCGCCGGCCCAGCTCGTGGATCTGGCCCCCACCCTGATGGCGCTGGCCGGCGCCCCCGCGCAAGAGCGGACGACGCTCCTCGACCTGCTGGCGGGCGCGGCGCCGCCGCGGGCGGTCTACGCGGAGACCTACTACCCGCGGATCCACCTCGGCTGGAGCGACCTCGCCTCGCTCTTGGACGGCGACCTGCACTACCTCGAGGGACCCGCTCCCGAGCTCTACGACCTGGCGGCGGATCCCGCCGAGAAGACCAACGTGCTCGCCGAGCGCCGCGGCGAATACCGGGATCTGCGCGACCGCCTGGCGGCCATGCGCACCGAGCTCGAAGCGCCGGCACAGGTCGACGCCGAGACCCGCGAGCGGCTCGCCGCCCTCGGTTACCTCGGCACCGCCGTCACCGTGGACGACGGCCCTCTGCCCGACCCGAAGGCCCACCTCCACGTGCTCAGCGACCTGATGGCGGCGAGCCGCTACCAGGTCCAGCGCGATTTCTCGCGGGCGATCGCGACCTTCCGCCAGGTCCTGGCCGAGCAGCCCAACCTGGTGGACGCCTGGGAGAACCTCGCCCAATGCCTGCACCAGGTGAGCCGCTACGAGGAGGCGGCGGCGGCCTACGAGAAGGCCCTCGAGCTGAGCCGCGGCGCCGACCACGTGGCGCTCGGCGCGGCGCGCCTCTTCCTCGAGATGGAGCGCTACGGCGACGCCCGCGGCCACGCCGAGCTGGCGCTCGCCACCAACCCGGCCGCCGCCCACCTGATGCTGGCGCGGGTGGCGTTCTACCAGGACGACCTGGAGAGGGCCGAAGCCGAGGCCCAGCGCTCGCTCGAGGCGAGGTCGAACACGGCGGCGCCGCACGTGGTGCTGGCGCAGGTGGCGGGCGAGCGCGGCGAGCTCGCGGCGGCGGCCGAGCACGTCGAGCGGGCCGAGCGCGAGGAAGCCAAGCGCCAGGCCGGCGAGGTCACGCCCGGACTGCACTACGTCAAGGGCAACCTCGAGGCTCGCCTGGGCAACGCCGAGGCCGCCGAGGCGAGCTTCCGCGAGGAGATCCGTCACCACCCGTCGGACACCCGCGCCTACAGCGAGCTGGCGCTGCTCCTCGCCCTCGACGGGCGGCCGCAGGAGGCGGTCGCGGCGCTGCGGGAGATGGTGGAGACGAACCAGGCGCCGGCCGCCTACGCGGCGGCCGTCGAGACGCTGCGCGTGCTCGGGGACCCGCGCTCCGCCGCGGGCCTGCTGGGGGTGGCGTTGAAGCGGTATCCGGGCAATCCGAAGCTCACGGCGCTGCTCTCGGAGGGCAGTTGACGTGGGCCGCCGCGCCGGCCGCCTCCAGGAAGCTGGCGATCGACGCCGGCGAGCGCGCCAGGCCGTCGGCGCAGGGCTTGCTCCGGACTCCGGCAATCCCCGACTAGCCCGTGCAGGCTTGAACCCGGTCAGGTCTGATGCTGGGAAGACGATTTCAGAGCCCGATCCGCGACTTCGGGAATCTCCGCTTGGCGGGAGCAAAGCCTGTCCTACGGCACGAAGACGCACGGCGACGGCGGCTCGGCGAGGAGGCCGGCGAGGATCGTCAGGCCCTCTTCCAAACGCTCGCGCTCGCGGATCGCCGCCAGCGACACGCGCACCGCGTGGGGCACGCGTCCGCGGCCGGCGACGAAGGTCTCCGGAGGGATGACCAGCACGCCGCGACGGCGGGCCAGGTTGACGAAGTCCGTGGCGCACCACGGCTCCGGCAGCCGCAGCCACACGAAGAAGCCGCGCGGCGACGCCGACAGCTCGGCGCCGTCCAGCACCCGGCGCGCGATGGCGACGCGAACCTCGGCCTCGTCGCGGCGCCAGGCGAGGAAGCGCCGGAGCGTGCCGTCGGCGATCCAGCGGCTGACGATCTCGGCCATCGGCGGGCTGGCCATCCAGGTGGTGGCCCAGATGCCCGCCGCCAGACGCTCCACCATGGCCTCCGGCGCCGCCAGGAAGCCCACCCGCAGGCCCGGCACGACGATCTTCGAGGTGCCGTGGATCGAGTACGCGAGCTCGGGCGCGAGGGCCGCGAACGACGGCGGACGCTCGCGCGGCAGGAAGCCGTAGACGTCGTCCTCGACGATGGTCACGCCGTGGCGCCGCGCCACCGCCACGATCTCGCGCCGCCTCTCCTCCGGCATCACCGTGGCGGTCGGGTTGTGGTGCGTGGGAATCGTGTAGAGCACGCGCGATTCGCCCTGGCGCGCGGCGTGCTCGAAGGCGTCCGGGCAGAGGCCGTCGGCGTCCATGGCCAGGCCCTGGAGGCGCAGGTGCATCAGGTTCGCCAGGCCCTTCATGCCGGGGAAGGTGACGTCCTCGGTGAGCACCAGGTCGCCGGGACGGGCGACGGCGGCGAAGGTGACCGCCATCGCGTGCTGGGCGCCGCTGGTGATCAGCACGCGGCCGGGCGGCACCTTCAGGCCGAGCTCCGAAAGCCACGCCGCCGCCGCCTCGCGGTGGCGCCCCATTCCGGCGTGGGGCTGACACCCGAGCAGCGACGGCAGGTCGGCGGCGCGCCCGAGCGCGGCGAACGCCTCGCGCAGCACCCGCTCTTCCTCGTCGTGGAGGGGCGAGGCCGGCACGGCAGGTCCGAGGTCGATCAGCCCGTCGTCCACGCGCAGCGGCTCGCCGAACGGCTCGCCGAACGGCTCGCCGAACGGCTCGCCGAGCGGCTCGCCGAGCGGCTCGCCGAACGACAGCGCCGTCGCCGCGGTGCCGGCCGCCGCGACGGCGACGGCGTCGTCGCGGACGAACGTCCCGCGCCCGACCTCGCCGCTGACCAGGCCGCGGCGCTGCGCCTCGGCGTAGGCGCGGCTCACGGTGCCCACCGTCACGGCGAGGAGCCGGGCCAGCTCGCGGTGCGTCGGCAGCCGCTCGCCCGCCGTCACGCGGCCGGCGCCGACGTCGGCCGCCAGCGCGTCGGCGATGGCGGCGTAGCGGGGACCGGTGCGCGCACTGAGGTCAGGCGTCCACATTGTCTCGAACGACATTGTCTCGCAACAAAGGATACTCGAGCTCGTACTGAGTGTCAATCGAGCGAACGTTGACTCGAAAAGCAGGACAATACTAGGATGAGGGCAGCGCCGGCGCCAGCTCTTCGGCTGATTGGACCGATACAATCCTTCGGCCCCCTTGTGCGACGCTGAAAGGAGACCCGCCCATGAACGAGACCACCCCGATCGACGCCGTCGCGCCGGAGCTCCTCGATTCCTGTCGCGACGAGATCTCCCTCGACCCCGAGGACTGGCCGCGCCTGAAGGCGCTCGCTCACCGCATGGTCGACGACACGATGGACTATCTCGCCAGCGCCGCGGAGCGCCCCACCTGGCAGCCGATCCCGGACGACGTGAAGCGGACCTTCACCCATGGCGTGCCGCGGGAGGGGCAGGATCCGGAGGACGTCTACGACGAGTTCCGCGAGCGCGTGCTCCCCTATCCCTACGGCAACGTCCACCCCCGCTTCTGGGGCTGGGTCTGCGGCACCGGCACGCCCCTGGGGGCGATGGCCGAGATGCTGGCGGCGGGAATGAACACGAACGTCTGCGGCTTCGAGCAGTCCGCGGTTTACGTGGAGGAGCAGGTGATCTCGTGGTTCCGGGACCTCCTCGGCTTCCCGGAGACGGCCAGCGGTATCCTGGTCACCGGCGGCTCGATGGCGAACCTCCTCGGTCTGGCGGTGGCGCGCCATGCCCGCGCCGGCTTCGACGTGCGCCGCGAGGGCCTGCAGCGTCCCCTTGGCCACGCGCCGCTCGTCGTCTACGCCTCGGAGCAGACGCACAGCTCGGTGCAGAAGGCGGTCGAGCTCCTGGGGCTGGGCAGCGACGCCCTGCGCCTGGTGCCGACCTACGAGGACTACAGCGTCGACCTCGGAGCCCTGAGGGACGCGATCCACGAGGACCGGCGGCGCGGCCGGCGGCCGATCTGCGTGGTGGGCAACGCCGGCACCGTCAACACCGGCGCGCTCGACGACCTCGAAGCGCTGGCCCGGATCTGCCGCCTGGAGGACGTGTGGCTCCACGTCGACGGCGCCTTCGGCGCCCTCGCCGCCCTCTCGCCGCGGCTACGGCCGAAGCTGAAAGGGCTGGAGCTGGCCGATTCGGTGGCCTTCGACCTCCACAAGTGGATGTACATGCCCTACGACGTGGGCTGCCTGCTGGTGCGCCGGCGCGACGACCACCGCGCCGCCTTCCAGCTCGTGCCGGCTTACCTGTCGCCGCTGCCGGGAGGCGTCGCCGCGGGCCCTTTGATGTACGCCGACTACGGCATCGAGCTGTCGCGAGGCTTCCGCGCCCTCAAGGTTTGGATGTCGATCAAGAGCCACGGGATCGAGCGCTACGTGCGGCTGATCGAGCAGAACGTGGCGCAGGCGCGCTACCTCGCCGAGCGCGTGGAGCGGCACCTCCACCTCGAGCTGATGGCCCCGGTGGCGCTCAACGTGGTGTGCTTGCGCTACCGCCTCTCCGGCCCGCAGGGCGAGCCCGGAGTCGAGGAGCGGATGAACGAGCTCAATCGCCGCATCCTGGTGGCGCTCCAGGAGTCGGGCGTGGCGGTGCCGTCGCTCACCGTCCTCAAAGGGCAGGCGTGCCTGCGGGTGGCGATCACCAACCACCGCACCCGCCGCGCGGACCTCGACTTGCTGGTCGACGAGACGGTGCGGCTGGGCGAGACGCTGCACGAGGACCTCGCGGAGCAGAGCTGACGTGGCGCGGCTGTGGGTGCTCTCGGGCGTCGTGTTCGTGTCGTTCTCGCCGATCTACGTGCGGCTGGCCGCCCTGCCGCCGACCGCGGCGGGCTTCCTGCGCGCGGCCTACGCACTGCCCTTCCTGCTGGCTTTGTGGGCCTGGCAGCGCCGCGGCGACCATCGCTCCTCGCGGGTGCGGCTGCAGGCCGTCCTGGCCGGCGTCTTCCTGGGGATCGACCTCGCTCTCTGGCACCGGGCCATCGAGCTGATCGGCGCCGGTCTGGCCACGGTGCTCGGCAACACGCAGGTGATCTTCGTGGGGCTCTTCGCGTGGTGGACCTACCGCGAGCGCCCGCGGCGCGCGGCGCTGGCGGCGGTGCCGATGGTGCTCCTCGGCGCGGTGCTGATCTCCGGCCTCGGACTCGGCGACGCCTATGGGCGCGACCCGGCCCTCGGGGTGATTTTCGGCGTGCTGACGGGAATCACCTATGCCGTCTTCCTGGTGATCTTTCGCGCCGCCGGTCGCGACCTCGGCGCGCCGGCGGGGCCGATGCTCGACGCGACGCTGGGAGCGGCCCTCGGCCTCGGCGTGATCGGCCTCGGCGAAGGTGGGCTCGACCTTCTCGTGACCTGGCCCGCCCACGGCTGGATGCTCGCCCTGGCGGTGAGCTCGCAGGTGGTGGGCTGGCAGCTCATCGCCGCGGCCCTGCCGCGGCTGCCGGCGCTCGAGACCTCGGTGTCGCTGCTGCTGCAGCCGGTGCTGGCCACGGTCTGGGGACGGCTGATCTTCGACGAACGGCTCAGCTCCCTGCAGGGGCTGGGGATCGCGCTCGTCCTCGGCGGCGTGGGCTGGGTGTCGTGGCGCGGCGCCGCGCGGCCGGCGCCGGCGGCCGAGGTGGCGAAGGGCGCGGCGCCTTGCGCGACGTAGCAACGCTTACGGGCAGACGTCCGACGTACTCTCGTCGGTGTGGACGCCGAGGCACGTCTCCTCGCTGTAGCCCAGCACGTCGCCGCCGCCGCGCAACCACGTGGCGACGATCCGCACGCGGTCGGCGTGGGCGAGGAAGTCGGTGGCCCGGAGCTCAGAATTCAGCACGTCGACGCTGCCGACGGGGCCCACGTCGAGGGCCGAGCCGCGGTCGACCGTCACCCGGCTGTTGCGCAGCTCGATCGTGAGTTGGCCGCCGAGGACGCCGAAGCTCTCCTGGGCGTCGCGCGCCTCGATGTCGACGTCGAACATCGTGAGGGTGGGTAGCGTCGAGGCGCCGCGTTCGATCTCCTCATCCTCGGTCCGGATCGTCCACACGCCGGCGGCGATCCGCCCGCCGACCAAGTCGATGTCGACCGAATGCAGCTCGGGCAGGGCCATGACCTTGTTGAAGACGCCGACGTTCTGGTCGGTGCCGTTCTGGGCGGTCAGAGAAGTGCGCCGAATCTCCGGCCGGGAACCGGCAAAGGTGTTGACCAGAGCGTAATTGCTGATGCCGTTGGCGACCAGGATCTCCACCTTGTCGAGCACCGGCGAGCTCTCGTCGTTGCGCAACCCCCAATGACCCTCGCCTTCAGCATCGGTGGCGAGCAGCCGCACGTCGGTCAGATGCGGCGATGCTTGGTAGTTGGCCATCACGATGCAGGCGTTGAGCTGATTGGTGTTCTGGCAGCGCACGGTCAAGTGTCGCAGCTCGACGTCGGCGGCGCCGATGACCACGCCCTTGCGAAAGCTGAAATCCGGGCTGGAGAAGTCCTGCCCGAGGCCCACGATCTCCGTCTGCAGGGTACCGGAGCCTTCCACGTCGATTCCCGGCCGGAGAACGAGGGGCTGCTCGCCGAGGTCGTACACTCCCGGCTCGAGCTTCACCAGCCAACGCCCCGGCTTTTTCAGGTCGAGCTTCTTCAAGGCCGCGATCAGCGCCTTGCCGCTCGCTCCCGGCGAGCCGGGAACCGGCTCCACCACCAGGGTCTTGGCATAAGGAGCGGGGATCGGCTGCACCGCGATTTCGGCTGCTCGCGACTCGGCGGCCAGGCCGGCGGCGAGGACGGACACGAGAACGGCGGCAACCGTCGTGCCGCAGGATTGGTGGAGATGGTGCGAAGTGTCGGATCTTGGATGGTGAACCATTTCAGCAACCTCCTGTTGCCCAGGGTGAGCTGCAAGGGGCGTACCAGCCTTCAGAGCACGCTCGGAACGGCGTTTCGGTGGGCTGGCAGATCGGGTACCGGGAATATTTCCCCGATTCCGGAAAGCCGCCGCCGCGGCGCGGCGGCGGGGTGCCGCGGCGCGGCGGCAGAGGGCGAGCTCCCGTCGCCTGGCAAGCCTCTTGCTGCACCAGGCCGGCGCCGGCGGCAATGGGGCTATCTCTGCCGCGGGCAAACGAAGGCATCGCCGCCGCGGCGGCGTGAAGAAATAACAACCCAATGAAGAATCGACAAGAGACGACAAGAGAACAGGAGTGGACATGAGGACCCCGAGAAACGCGACCTTTACCCGACGCGCCCGCAGATCAGTGATCGCCCTGGCTTTGCTGGCCGTGTGCCCATTGTTCCTGGCGGCGCCGGCCGCCGGCGTCGACTTCGGGCTGCGCGGCGGCGTCTACACCGACCAGTCCGACCCCTTCGCCGGCGTCGAGCTCCTGGCCCAGATCGGCAGCAGCCGCTGGTACTTCAATCCCAACGCCGAGTACGTCTTCGTGGAGAACGGCGACCTGGTGACCGCCAACGCCGACGTCCACTACGACTTCGTGGTCGGCGAGCCGGTCTACATCTGGGCCGGCGCGGGTCTGGCGCTGATCTTCCGCGACCGCCCGCCGCGCCGCGACGACACCGACGCCGGCGTCAACCTCCTCGCCGGCGTGGGGTTCAAGCCCCGCGGCTCCTCGGTCCGCCCCTACATCCAGGGGAAGCTGATCCTCGCCGACGAGACCGAAGGCGTGATCGCTTTCGGCATCCGCTTCTGACCCCTCGACGCGGCAGGGGCCGCCGGGAGAGAATGGGCCACCCGAAAGGCGGACGATGGTGAAGAAGCTCAAGATCCTGGCGGTCGACGACGAGGACGCGATGCGCGAGGTGCTGCGCCTGCGCCTCGAGGCCTGGGGCTACGAAGTCTTCGTGGCCGCCGACGGCGACCAGGCGCGGCGCCTCGCCGAGCGCCACCGGCCCGCCGCCGTGGTCTCCGACGTGGTCCTGCCCGACGTCGCCGGCCTCGAGCTGCTGGAGTGGCTCAAGGCCGGCGACGGCGAGCGCCCGGTGATCCTCATCACCGCCCACGCCAACGTGGAGACGGCAGTGGAGGCGATGAAGAAAGGGGCCCTCGACTACCTCACGAAGCCCCTCGACTACCCGCGGCTCAAGGCCGTGCTCGCCGACGCCGAGAATCGGATCGAGCAGCGCCGGGCCACCCGCCGCGTCAAGGCGCGCCTCGAGCGCGGCGCCGGCGTCGGCGGTCTGCTGGGCGAGAGCAAGGCCATCCGCGAGCTCGTGGAGCTGGTCCGGGTGGTGGCCGCCTCCGACGCCTCCGCCATCCTCACCGGCGAGAGCGGCACCGGCAAGGAGCTGGTGTGCCGCACCATCCACGACCTCTCGGCCCGCAAGGACGGCCCTTTCGTGGGCGTCAACACCGCGGCGCTGCCCGAGGGCATCACCGAGAGCGAGCTCTTCGGCCACGAGAAGGGCGCTTTCACCGGCGCCCTCGCCAGCCGGCCGGGCTTCTTCGAGCAGGCCGACCGCGGCACCCTCTTCCTCGACGAGATCGCCGAGATGCCGCCGCCGCTCCAGCCCAAGCTCCTGCGGGTGCTCGAGGAGCGCCGGGTGCGCCGCCTCGGCGCTCGCCTGGAGCTCAGCTTCGACGTGCGGGTGATCGCCGCCACCAACCGCGAGCCGCGGCGGGCGGTACAAGAAGGGCTGCTGCGCGAGGACCTCTTCTACCGCCTGAGCGTCTTCACCCTCGAGCTGCCGCCGCTGCGCGAGCACGCCGAGGACGTGCCGCTGCTGGCGCAGCACTTCGTCCAGCGCTTCAACGCCAGGCACGGCGCCGCGGTGGAAGGCATCGCCGGCGACGCGCTCGAGCTCTTGCAGCGGTTCTCCTGGCCGGGCAACGTGCGCGAGCTGCGCAACGTGATCGAGCGCGCCACGATCCTCGCCAAGGACGACTGGATCGAGCTGCGCCACCTGCCGCCCTACCTGCGCGATCCGGCGGCCGCCGCCGGCGACGAGATCGTGCTGCCGGGCGGCGTGACCTCGGCCGAGGCCGAGAAGATCCTGATCCTCGAGACCCTGAAGCGCCTCGACAACAACAAGGCCGCGGCGGCGCGGCGTCTCGGCGTCGACGTCAAGACCATCCGCAACAAGCTGCGCTCCTACGGCATCGACGGGGAAGGATGAAGGGTGGGGAGGGATGAAGGTCGCCAGCAAGGTCGCCGTGGGCTCCGCCCTGCTGCTCCTGCTGGCGGTCGGCGCGCTGGGGTACCTGGTCGCCGTGGTGCGCGACCTGGTGGCGGTGCAACGCGAGGTGTCGACGACCCACACCCGCGCCGCCCGCCACGCCCTCTTCCAGATCCGGCTGCTCGACGAGATCGAAGAATCCCTGCGCAAGCTCGAGGTCACCCACGACCCCCAGTACTCCGCCAAGGTCGAGCGCCTGCGCCGCGAAGCCGGCGAGGGCGTCGCAGCGCTCGCCACGCTCGGTCTCGAGGGCGCCGAGGGCGAGGCCCTCGAGACCTTTCGCCAAGCCTGGCGCGCCTTGCCGGCCGGCACCACGGACGCCGACGAGGTGCGCGACGTGCGCGAGCGCGCCGAAGGGCTCCTGGCGGCCGTCGAAGCGGCGATCGTCCACCGGGCGCGGACGGCGGCGGCGGCGAGCGAGACGGCGGGGCGGGTGGCGCTCGGCGTGGCCGCCGCGGCGGTCTTGCTCGGCTTGGTGGTGGTGCAGCTCACCGTGCGCTCGATCAACGCGCCCTTGCAGCGCCTGGTGGCAGGCACCCACACGGTGGCCGCGGGCGACTTCGCCCTCGAGCTCAACGGCTCGAGCGACGACGAGTTCGCGCAGCTCGAGGCCGACTTCAACGCCATGGTGCAGCGGCTCGGCGAGCTCGACGCGATGAAGAAGGACCTGCTCTCGCACGTCTCCCACGAGCTCAAGACGCCGCTGGCCACCCTGCAGGAGACCCACAAGATCCTCCTCGAGGACGTCGCGGGCACTCTCAACGACACCCAACGGCGTCTCCTCGAGCTCAACCTGCGCTCGAGCGAGCGCCTGTCGCGCCTGATCTCCAAGCTCCTCGACCTGTCGCGGATGGAGGCCGGCGCGATGGCCTACGAGCTGGCGTTCCACGACCTGCGCCAGCTCGTGCGCGACGCGCTCGCCGAGCTGGCGCCCAGGGCCCGCGAGCGGAGCCTGCGCCTCGACGTCGAGCTGCCCGCCGAGCCCGTGGAGATCCACTGCGACGGCGACCGGCTGGTCCAGGTGGTGGAGAACCTGGTCGAGAACGCGATCAAGTTCTCCCCCGAGGGCGCCGCGGTGCGAGTGGGCCTCGAGGTGGTGGCGGCGCCGCCGGCGGGGGCGCCGGCGCGCTGGCGGGGCGGCGGCGTCCTGCTGGCGGTGCGCGACGCCGGGCCCGGGGTGCCGGTGGCCGAGAGGGAGCGGATCTTCGACCGGTTCCACCAGGCGGGACCGCGGCGCGGCGGCTCGGTGGGAGGGGCGGGCCTCGGCCTGGCCATCTGCCACGGCATCGTGGAGGCCCACCGCGGCGCCATCTGGGTCGCCGACAACGAGCCGGCGGGCAGCGTGTTCCGCGTGCTGCTGCCGCCCCCCGCCGACGAAGGAGCGCTTTCCGCCGCCGATTCCGCGCGCGCGGGCGCGCCGAATCTAGTATCATCAGCCGGCTTTGCGGGCCAAAACTCCGCCTGATACGCTGAGGCGAGCCGTGCTGGCGGTCGCCTTCCTGACGCTCCTGAGCTGTGGCTCGAGCCTGCGGCGCGCCGACCGCTTCTTCGAGACCGGAAGCTACGCTGAAGCCGCCGCGGCCTACGAGGAGGCGCTGGGGAACGGGACCGGCCGAGGTGCGGCCGGCCGCGGCGAGGTCGACCGCGTGCTGTTGCGTCTCGCCCTGGTCTACGCCCTGCCCGAGAGCCCCGTCCACGACCAGGCGCGCGCCCGCGCTTTCTTCGACCAGCTCATGGAACGCTTCGAGTCCGGCCCCCATCGCTCGCAGGCGGCGCTGATCCTCGATCTCGACCTCACGGCGAGCAGCTTGCGCGAGGAGCTCGAGCGGCTGCGCGGCGAGATGAGCTCGTGCCGCGAGCAGCTCGAGAAGCTCAAGGCGATCGACGTGGACGGATCGCTGCGTTGACCACGACCCTCCAGGGAGGTTACCGGCCATGTCTGAAGAACAGTCCCGCGCCTATCCCCGCATCCGCAAGCTCAACCTCGTCCAGGTCAGCCGCTTCGACGAAGAGGGCTTCCGCGCCGACCTCGCCACCGGCCGCACCCTCGACCTCTCGCGCGGCGGCATGCGCCTCGAGCTCCACCACGCCTTGCCCCTGCGCTCCGTCGTCAGCGTCACCCTGGCCCTTGACGACGACCTCGTCGACGTGCGCGGCCGCGTGGTCTACCTCGAGGAGCTCGACGCGGAGCGCTGCGCCATGGGCATCGAGTTCACCGAGCTCGGCGACCAGGCCGCGGCCCTGCTCGCGCGCTACGTCGACAAGGCGGGGGGCGAGAGCGGCGATTGACGTCCTCCCCCGCGCTCTCTAGAGTAGGGCGCGTACGGAAGGGGACGCCATGACGCAGACGAAAGGCTCGCACGACCGCCGGGACCATCCGCGCGTCGAGAAGCTCAACTTGGTGCAGATCAGCCGCTTCGACGAGGAGGGCTTCCGCGCCGACCTCGCCACCGGCCGCACCCTCGACATCTCGCCCGGCGGCGTCCGCCTCGAGCTCTACCATCCCCTGCCGCTGCGCTCGACCCTCACCCTCACCCTCGCCCTCAACAACCAGCTCATCGAGGTCACCGGCACGGTGGTCCACCTCGAGGTGCTCGACGCCGACCGCTGCGCCATGGGCGTCGAGTTCTCCGACCTGAGCGACGAGGCCCGGCGCGTGATCGACGCCCACGTCGCCGCCGCCGGCGCGGCCTGACGCCACGGGAAAGAGGTGCTGTGCTTTATCTGGCAATCGTCGTCGTCCTCGGCGTCCTGATCTTCGTCCACGAGCTCGGCCACTACCTGGCGGCCAAGGCGGTCGGCATCGGCGTGCCGCGCTTCTCGATCGGCCTCGGCCCGATCACGCCCCTGCGCTGGCGCCGCGGCGAGACCGAGTACGTGATCTCGTGGATCCCCTTCGGCGGCTACGTGAAGATGGCCAGCAAGGAGGAGCAGGACGACGTCGAGGCCCTCGAAGGCGGCCGAACGGAGCAGGACTTCCCGCCCGAGAAGCTCTTCGAATCGAAATCGGTGCCGGCGCGCATCTTCGTGCTCTCGGCCGGCGTCGTGATGAACGCGCTCTTCGCCTGGTGGGCCTTCACCCTGCTGGCGTTCGTCTACGGCGGCGCGGAGACCCCGATCACGCAGCTCGGCAGGGTCGACGTCGAGGTCCTTCCCGAGGCCGCACGCGAGCTCGCCGAGCTGCCCCTCGGCGCCGACGTCGAGCGGGTCAACGGCGAGCCGGTCGCGACCTGGGACGACATCCTCGACCAAGTCCTCGACCCCATGTCCGAGTCCCTGCGCTTCGAGTTCGCGGGCACCGTCGCCCCGGTCGACGTCGCGGTGCCGGGCATCGACATGGAAACCCGGGGCCGGATCGCCCTGGCCCTGCGACCCTTCGTGGAGCCCCGCGTCGGGTCGGTCGTGGCGGGATCGCCCGCCGAGGCGGCGGGTTTTCGCCCCGGGGACCTGATCGTCGAGATCGACGGCCTGGCGATCGGCTCGTGGGATCAGCTCGTGGACGCGGTCAAGGATCGGGCCGGCGAGGAGCTGGCGCTGGTGGCCCTTCGCGACGGCGAGCGGATCGCGGCGTCGATGACCCCGGTCGAAGAGATCGACCGCGATCCGCTCACCCGCGAGGCGCGCCGGGATCCCGAGACCGGCGAGCCGGTCATGGTCGCCCGGATCGGGATCGGACAGCGCCTGCCCGAGCCCGTGTACGAACGCTTCGGCCCGGGCGCGGCGATCGTCGAGGGCGCCCGCCAGACCTGGGACGTCGCCGCCCTGGTGCTCTTCAGCCTGAAGGGCATGGTCGTGGGCGACATCTCGGTCCGCGAGCTGGGCGGGCCCGTCGTCATCGCCGACGCGTCAGCCCAGGCGGCGCGCGCCGGCCTGCGCTACCTGCTGTGGTTCATGGCCTTCCTCTCGGTCAACCTCGCGGTCCTCAACCTGCTGCCCATCCCGGTGCTCGACGGCGGCCACCTGGTCTTCCTGGCGATCGAGGGCGTGCGCCGGCGTCCGGTGTCGAAGGAGCTGCGCCTGCGTCTTACGAACATCGGCCTCTACTTCCTGTTGGCGCTGATGATCTTCGTCGTCGTCAACGACGTCCTGCGGCTCACCGGACGGTAACAGACGCCTCAGACGTTCGGATCGTCGTTCTCGACCTCTTCCCGGGTGCTGCGGATCTCGTCCTCGAGCTCGTGCAGACGCTCCATGGCCTCGCGCAGACGCTCCTCGATGCCGTCCAGGTCGATCTCCCGGAGGCGCTCCATCTGCCGCTGCCAGTCCTCGCTCTCGAACGACTCGCGCAGGCTCTCCATGGACTTGCGCCAGTCGTCGCCTTCCAATTCCAGGAAGCGCAGGCCCTCGAACGCGGGGAGCTCGTCGAGATCGATCAGCGGCGACAACTTGCCGAGCTCGATGAGCGGAAGGTGCTCGAGATCGACGAGCCCGCCCACGTCGAAGCCGCAGCGCGGTCGCTCGCCGAGCGTGGCGGTCGCCGTCGCCGCCTTGCCGTCGCGGACGTATTCGATCCTCACCTGGTCGTTCTTGTCGTGCCCGCGCACCAGCTTGCCCAGGCGGCCGGCGGAGGTCACGTCCTCGCCGTCGAAGCGGGTCAGGACGTCGCCCACGCGCAGACCGGCGGCGGCAGCCGGCGAATCCTCCTCCACGCTGCCGATCAGCACGCCGGCGTCGCCGGGCACGCCGAAGTGCCGGCGCAGCTCCGGCGTCAACCCGGTGAGCTCGACGCCGAGGAAGGCGTGGCTGCCGAGGCTCAGGAGCTCGGGGCCGCCCTCGCCGAGACGGATGGCGCTCAGGCAGTCGCCGCGGCCGACCTTTTCGATGACGATGCGGCGGCGGTCTTTGTCCTCGCCGTCGTCCTGGGCGGCGGCCGGCGCGGCGGCGAGAATGAAAGGAGCGAGCAAGCTGAACGCGGTGGCGGCGGTGGCGTGTTTCATCGGCGTGGTTCTCCCATGGGTTGACCGGCCGGGACGGCGTAGGCCGCCGGCCGCGGATTTTCGTTGCCGCTCTCCCGCCACCGCGACCGGCGCTCGGCCAGACGCTCCAGGTCGACCACTAGGTCGACCGCCGAAGTGCTGCCGAGGTAGACCACCGGCCGGGCGTCGCGGGCGAGGCGGCGCAGCTCGAGGATCTCGGCCTCGAGAGCGCGCTTCTCGGACTCGAGCGCTTCCAGACGGGCGAGCTCGCGCTGGCGCTCGGCCCCCCGCGTCCACTCGTGGACGCCGAAGACGAGCCCGGCGGCGACGAGCGCCGCGGCGGCCGCCGCCGGCGTCAGGCGCCGCAGGGGCCGCGGCCGCGGCGCGTCGTCCGCGAGGCGCCGCAGCACCGCGGCGGTGAACCGCGGCGACGCCTGGTGGCGCGGCAGCTCGCGGAGGAGCTGGTTGAGCCGTTGTTCGTCCATGTCGTGTGGCTCCGTCAGTGGCTCCCGTTGCCGTTCCAGTAAGGGGCCAGCTTCTCCCTGAGGAGCTGGCGGCCCCGGTGGAGGCGCGACTTCACCGTCCCCTCGCTCACCCCGAGCACGTCGGCGATCTCGAGGTACGAGCGTCCCTCGATCTCGCGCAGCACCAGGGGGGCCCGGTAGAGAGGGTCGAGGCCGGCGAGCGCGCGGCTCACCTGGCACTGCTCCTCGCCGGCCAGGAGCTCCTCGCGCGGACCCTTGCCGTGGCCGTTGGCCGGCGCCAGGAAGGGCTCGAGCAGCCGCCAGCGCCGCTTGCGTCGCTCGTCGCTCACCACCAGATTGGTGCCGATGCGAAAGAGATAGGCCATGAGGTTTCCTTCCTCGCGGTAGCGGCCGAGCTGCTGGTAGAAGCGCACGAAAGCCTCCTGGGCGAAGTCTTCCGCCCGTTCGCGGCAACCGCTGAGACGGGCCAGGTAGGCGACCATCGGGTGCTTGTAGCGGTCGACGAGCTGGCCGAAGGCCTCGGGATCGCGGTTGCGGGACCGTTCGAGGAGCTCTCCGTCGGTCGGTTCCATCGTCTCTCCGAGGGGTATAACGCCCCGGCCCGCGAAAGGTTCCCTAGCTAGCGCTCGCGGAAGAACGTCCGCAGGTTCTCCGCCGGCACCGGACGCGTGTACCGCGAGACCACCACGAAGGCGACGAGCGAGGTCGCCACCCCCACCTCCACCGCGTCGACGCCGTGGGCCGCGAAGCCGCGCTGTCCGGTGAGCTCCCAGGCGAGACAGGCCAGGAACCCTCCCACCATGGCGGCGACGGCCCCCGCCGCCGTGCCGCGCCGCCAGTTGAGCCCCACCACCACCGGCACGAAGAAGAAGCTGGCGATGAACTTGGCCTGCTCCACGACGATCGATTGCACGTCCCCCAGCTTCTGCAAGGCGAACCAGAGGGGCACCAGGGCCAGCACCACGATCCCCGCCCGGTTGACCCATAGCAGCTCGCTCTGGCTCGCCCGCGGGCGCACCAAGCGGCCGTAGAGGTCGTGGGCCAGCGAGGCCCCGGTCACCAGCAGGATCGAGTTCACCGTCGACATGATGGCCGACAGCATCGCCGCCAGCAGCAACGCGCCCACCAGCGGCGGCAGCACCTGGTAGGCCATCACCGAGCTCGCCTGGTCGGGGGACTCGAGGCTCGGGTAGAGCGCCCGCATCAGCAGGCCGTTGGCGAGCACCGCGAGGCCGATCACGAGCTGGAAGCCGATCGAGACGCCGATCGCCCGCTGCACGGTGCGTTCGTCGCGCATCGAGTAGAAGCGGGTGAGCTCGTAGGGCGCGGCGGCGATCGACAGCCCGAAGCTGGCGCCGAAGGCGATCAGCTCGCGGGGGCCGTAGTACCAGCCCAGGAGCCGTTCGTCGATCCCGCGCAGGACGTCCACGGCCGCGCCCAGGCCGCCGACCTGGCTCCACAGCACCGGCACGGCGAGCACCAGACCCGCCACCATGATCAGCGTCTGGATGAATTCGACGTAGGAGCTCGAGCGCATGCCGCCGAGCAGCGAATAGAACGCCGTCGAGCCGGCGAGCACGAGCATGGCGGTGAGCGGCTCGACGCCGAAGATCACCCCGGCGATCTCGCCGCTGGCCTGGAACTGGGCCACCAGGTAGATGGTGTACGAGACGACGATCAGCACCGCGGCCAGCACCCGGGCCTTCTCGCTGGCGAAGCGCGCGGCCACGTAGTCGGGCACGGTGAGGCCGCCGAAACGGCGCAGCTTCGGCGCCACGAAGAAGGCCGAGACCAGCCAGCCCGCCCACACCCCGAGCCAGATGAACCACCACGAGACGCCGGTGAGGTAATGGCGTCCGATCGTCCCGACCATGGTGCCGGCGCTGATCTGGGTGGCGGCGAGCACGGCGCCGCCCACCCAGGGGCCGATCTCGCGGCCGGCGGCGATGAAGTCGTCCTCGGTGCGGGTGCGGGCGAAGCTCCAGACCGAGATG
>DASWIG010000507.1:0-16620 GCA_036397835.1 Thermoanaerobaculia bacterium | reverse complement strand
GGCGCCACGATCACGCGGTGGACCAGGGCCGGGATCGCCACCTGCTTCACGTCGTCCGGGATCACGTAGTCGCGGCCGGCGAGCACCGCGCGCGCCCGCGCCGCGCGCACCAGGGCGATGGCGCCGCGGGGGCCCACGCCCACCCGCAGGCCCTGCCAGGTGCGGGTGGCGCGCACCACCCGCACGGCGTAGTCGTGGATCCGGTCGTCGACCACGACGGCGGCGGCGAGGTGCTGCATGGCCACCACCTGCGGCGCCGTCGCGACCTGCTGCACCGCCGCCACGTCGAGCTTGTCGCCGAGGCGGCCGGCGGTCACCCGCTTGACCAGCTCCACCTCCTCCTCGGCGGCGGGATAGTCGATGCCCACCCGGAAGAGGAAGCGGTCGAGCTGGGCCTCGGGCAGCGGATAGGTGCCCTCGTGCTCGATCGGGTTCTGGGTGGCCAGGGTCATGAAGGGCGGCTCGAGACGGAAGGAGTAGCCCTCGATCGAGATCTGCTGCTCCTGCATGACCTCGAGCAGCGCCGCCTGGGTCTTGGCCGGGGCGCGGTTGATCTCGTCGGCGAGCAGCAGGTTGGCGAAGGCGGGTCCCTTGCGCACCCGGAACTCGCCGCTGGCGGCGTCGTAGACCGTGTGCCCCGTCACGTCCGTCGGCATCAGGTCGGGGGTGAACTGGATGCGCGCGAAGCGGCCGCCGAAGGTGCGCGAGAGCGCCAGCACCAGCAGCGTCTTGCCCAGCCCCGGCACGCCCTCGAGCAGCACGTGCCCGCCGGCCAGGAACGCGGTCAGCACCTGCTCGATGACGGCGTTCTGGGCGACCACCGCCTTGGAGATCTCCTGCCACATGCGGCGCGCCACCGCGGTGGCCTGGGCGACGGTCATCGCCGGCACGGCGTCGGCCGGCGGCGTGCTCGTCGGCGGCGCCGGCGCTCCGGTGCCGCCGGCCGGCGGGGCTTGGCTCACAACGACCTCCTCACCTTCTCGAGCGTCGCGATCACGCGGGTCCACGCGGCGGGCTCCTCGCTCACCTCGCCGTGCAGCGCCTCGGCGACCACGCCGCCGGGCACCCCCGCGAGCTCCGCGAGGTAACGGATCTTCTCACGCTCGGGCAGCTCCACCCAGGCCGGGTGCTGGCGCGCCGCCGCGTGCAGCACCGCCTGGCGCTCGCCGGCCGCCAGGGCCCCCCCGTGCCCCTGGCGCCACAGGAACTCCGCCGTGGCCTCGAGGTGCTCGCGCAGGCTGCGGCGCTCGGCCGCCGGCGGCGGCAGCGGCGGACCGAACCGCGCTCCCCGCGCCCACAGCCAGGCCGCCAGCAGTAGCGCCGCGCTCGCCAGCGCCATCCACGCCCGAGCGACCAGCAGTCGCCGCAGCCCCGGCAGATAGTCGCGGTACACCAGCCAGACGCCCGCCGGCCTTTGCGGCGTGGTCACCAGCGACCACAAGAAGCGCGCGTGGTCGTGACGGCCGATGCGGCCGTTCTCCAGGAAGGCGGCGTCGGCGAGCACGGTGATCCAGCCCTGCTCCCAGCGGTAGCGCACCAGCACGTCTCCGGCGGCGAAGTCGGCGTCCTCGGAGGCCGCCGCGAAGCGCGGCGCGCCGACCTCGACGCCCAGCGGCGACGCGCCCGCGGCGGGAGCCACGCTCACGACCTCGAGGTCCTCGTCCTCGGCGTCCTCGTCCTCGGCGTCCTCGGCCTCCTCGTCCTCCGCGCCCGCCGCCGGAAGGGCCAGCGCCAACGCCAGACGCGACAGCAGCAGGTCCTCGCCCTCGGCGCCGGGAGCGCGCGGCGCGGTGATCAGGTGGCCGCCGCGGCCCACCCACGCCAGCAGCTGCTCGACGCGGGCGGCGCCGAAGACCTGCCGCGGCGTCACCAGCACCAGCGCGTGGTCCGCGGGCGGCAGACGCACGGGTCCGCGCACGCTCTTCGTCTCGACGCCCAGGGCGGTGAGCAGGCGCTCGGCGGCGAGGTACGGGTTGACCCGCGCCGCCGGCCCGGGGCCGAGCTCGACTTCTTCCTCGACGCGTTGGAAGAGCAGCAGGAAGAGCCCGATGCCGGCGGCGACGACGAGCACGCCGCCGAGCGCCCAGGACAGCAGTGCCCAGGACCGGCACGCCGCCCGCTTCACGGCCGCGCTCCCGCTGCCGCCCGGAAGTGGACGGGCCACCCGCTCGCCAGCTCCTGCACCTCGTCGTCGGACGGCGGCCGGTGGGCGTAGGCCGTCCGCTGCCAGGTCCGCGTCAGACGCGCGAAGTAGTCCACCAGGGGCGTCTCCCGCGGCGACGCGGCCACGGCCGTCACCAGCGGCACCTCGTGCGCGCCGCTCAGGTGGCGCAGGCAGTCGTCCTCCGTCCAGCTCTCCTGGGCGGGGAGCCGGCGGCGCTCCACGAGCCAGGCCAGGGCGCCGCGGTAGAGCAGGCTCAGGGCCTCCTCCGGCCGTCCCGCGCGCCAGGCCGCGAGCGCGGCCGCCGGCACGTCGTCGGGCAGGGACTCGGCGGAGACGTCGAGGCCGGCGATCACGGTCGGTCCCCGCTCGTCCTCTGGCCTCTCGAGCCGCCGCGGCAGCGCCAGGCGGCGCACCGCGGCCACCACGAGGGCGGCGACGACGGCCGCGGCCAGCGCCCACATGACGACCTCGAAGAACTGGCCCAGCAGCGTCACGAGGCCGGCGAAGAAACCGAGGGAGACGTCGGCCTTGGCGGACGTCGCCTCCGGCTCGAAGCGCAGGCGCCACCGGGGCTCCGTCAGGCGGCTTCCGAACTCCGGATCGGCGAGGACCTCCGCGACCGCTTCCTGCGGATCGCGCGGCGTTCCCTCCGCCTGGGCCTCTCCCGGCTGGGCCTCGACTGCCCCGGCTGTCGCCAGGGAGACGGCCAGCAGCACCGCCGCGGCGCGCGCGAAGGGGGAGACCTGCAGACGCCTGGCCAGGCGCCGGAAGGCGAGCTCCACGTCCCAGCCCTCGAGCTGGGTGCGGCGGTTGAGGTAGAGCGCGAAGCCGCCGGCCACGTAGAAGGGCTCGATCAGGCTTACCGCCAGCACGTAGAGGCCGAGGCCCAGCCAGGCGTACCAGGCCGGCGCGTCGCCGCCGCCGAGGAAGGCGAAGATCTGCCAGAACGACGGTTCCACGTGCTCCGGCCGCAGCATGTCGAGCAGGCCCACGAGCGCCGTGAAGGTGGCGAGCTCGAAGACCAGGCAGGCCACCGTGAGCCACGAGGCCGTCTCGCCGGCGCCGGCTTTGAGCACCGCGGTGCGACGCCCGTGGTCGGCCCCCTGCAGGCCCTCGAGCTGCCCCACCGGCAGCAGGAACGAGCGCATGGGATCGAAGCGCCGGAGAGTGAGCGCCCGGAAGCCCTGGGAGAGCCACAGCCGCGGCATCGTGCCCACCACCTCGCGCACGCCCGGCACGGCGCCGAAGAGCGCCCGGCTCAGCACGTAGAGCGGCACCCGGTCGTAGAGCGGCTTGGCCCACCACACGACGACGAGCGCCCACAACGGCGCGGCGGAGAGCGACGAGACCGCGATCGCCACCGCCGCGACCACCGCGAACGGCGCCACGATCGCCAGCCAGGCGCGGGCCACCTGGGGCCACCAGGCCCGGGCCATCATGAACCCCAGGTCCACCGCCTCCCACGGCCGCCGCGGACGCACCACGGCGGCGATCCGCTCAAGCTGCACGGCCGTCCCTCCCCGCGAGCGTGAAATACGCGGCGACCGCGACCCAGCCCGCGCCGCCCGCCACGTACTTGACGGTGGACGGAAAGACCGTCGACGAGGACCAGAAAGCCTCCACGAACGCGGCGAGCACCAGCATGCCGAAGATGCCGTAGACCATGCGGATGCTCTCGCGCCCGGCGGCCACCAGCGCGGCGCGGCGGCTGCGGCGGCCCGGCGCCGCGAGCGCCAGCCCCAGCTTGAGGCCGCTGGCGCCGGCCAGCGCGATCGCCACCAGCTCGAACGAGCCGTGACCCACCACGAAGGGGAAGAAGGCGTCGCCGTTGCCCACGTTCACCATGTGCCCGGCCACCGTGCCGATCACCACGCCGTTGATCACCAGGTAGACGATCGAGCCGACGGCGAAGAGGATGCCGCCGGCGAAGGTCTGGAAAGCGATCGACACGTTGTTGTAGACGTAGAAACCGAACATGTAGAAGTCGGTCTGCGAGCCGCGCTCCATGGAGTCCGCGGGATCGTACATCGACTGGTACTCGGCCGCGGTCGCGGGATCGATCACCGAATACGCGAGCTCGGGCCGCGCCGCGACCGCGGCGACCATCGCCAGCAGCGGCCCGAAGAGCAACGCCACGGCGACGCCCACGAGCCGCGCCTCGCGGCGCACCAGCCGCGGGAAGCCGGCGACGAAAAAGTCGGCGACCTGCGTCCACGTGGGGCCCGAGCGGCGGTAGAGCTGGTGGTGGCCGCGCAGCACCAGGCCGTTGAGGTGCTGCTCGAGGTCGGTGCCGTAGAGGCGGCTGCGCACCAGCGCCAACTGGTGGCAGACGCGGCGATAAAGCTCCGGAAAACCACCGCAGACATCGCTCTTCTTCACCCTCTCGAGGTGATCGAGGAGCTCGCCGAGGCGTTTCCAGTCGTCCTGGTATTGACGTTCGAAGGCTTCGCGGTTCATCGTCGTCCGACCAGCCAGTTGGCGATGCCGAGCAGCGCCGCGTGGCCGGCATAACCGGTCAGGCCGGTGAGCGGACGCGCCAGGGTGGCGAGCTCCGCCGAGCGTTGCGCCGACCAGGTGGTCTGGCGCTCGGCGAACTCCAGGATGGCGCGCTGCTCCGGCAGCGTCAAGACCGCCCCCGGAGGCCGCGGCGGAGCTTCAGGAATCGACGCCGGCTGCCCGTCGGCGACCCGGTGTACCACCAGGGTGCCGGCGGCGAGGTCGCCGAGGCGCTTGAAATCGGGATGGATGAGCATCGAGGCGAGGCCGAAACCGTAGGCCACCGGCAGCAGGTCGGCGAAGCGCACCAGGTTGCGCACCATCGACGAGCCCCAGGAGACCGGCGTGCCGTCGTCGTGCAGCACCCGGATGCCGAGGCTGCGTTTGCCCGGCGTGGCGCCGTCGCGGTGGACCTCGAAGTACACCGGATAGAACCACTCCACCAGGAACACCAGCACCAGGTAGATCCCCATGCCCACCTGGCCGAAGAAGGCCAGCGGGATCGACATCACGGTGTAGGCTGCGATGCGGATGGCGAAGTCGATCGCCCAGGCGTAGGCGCGCACCGCCGGACCGGCGAGGCGCAGGCCGAGCTCGACGCCTTCCGGGGTCTCGACGGTACGAGTGGTGTCCAACATGCGGGCGCTTCGTCCCTCCCGATCGGGGAGAATGATAACCTGAGGTAGGATCGCGCGACGAGGGTGCCGTGCAGCGGAAGACCCAACAGCGGAAGACCCGGCAGCGGAGGACCCAACAGCGAGCGGCGATCCGCCGGGCCTTCGAACGCGCCGACCGTCCGCTGAGCCCTCAGGAGGTGCTGGCGGCGGCCCAGGGCGACCAGCCGGGCCTCGGCATCGCCACCGTCTACCGCAACGTCAAGGCCTTCGTCGAGCGCGGCTGGCTGCGCTCGGTGGGGCTGCCCGGCGTGCCCGACCGCTACGAGGTCGCCGGCAAGGACCACCACCACCACTTCCACTGCCGGACCTGCGACGGCGTCTTCGAGGTCGACGCCTGCCCGGGCGGCGTCGAGACGATCTCCCCCGCGGGCTTCGAGGTCGAGTCCCACGAGATCATCCTCTACGGCGTCTGCGAGTCCTGCGCCGCCGCGGTCTGAGGAAATCCCCCCTGCCCCCCTTTTTCAAAGGGGGGTATCTTGGAGGGGGTTGGGGGGGAGGATTTGGGCGGGTCGCGGTCCGCATCGGACATCTGCACGACGACTTCCATGTGCCCGGTCTGCGGGAAGAGGTCGAGCAGCGCGATGCGGTCGACGCGGAAGGCGCGGGTAAGCGCGCGCAGGTCGCGCGCCAGGGTCGCCGCGTGGCACGAGACGTAGGTCAGGCGCGCCGGACGACGCTCGGCGAGCCAACGCCTGAGCGGCGACGAGAGCCCGCCGCGCGGCGGATCGACCACCACCCGCGACGGCGCCAGCTCCCAGTTCCCCGGGCGACGCAGCCAGCCGTCGACCGCCGTCGCTTCGACTTCGACGTTGGCGAGCTTGTTGCGGCGGGCGTTGGTGCGCGCGTAGCGCGCCGCGATCCGGTCGCCCTCGACCGCGATCACCCGCGCGTGGCGGCGGGCGAGCGGCAGCGCGAAGAGGCCGACGCCGGCGTAGAGGTCAAGGGCGAGCTCGCCCCCGCCGTCGCCCACCGCGTGCTCGACGAGGGCAGGCAGGAGCTGGCGGTGGCCCTGGAAGAAGCAGCGCGCGTCGTAGGCGTAGGTGGTCTCGCCGACCTGCGCCGTCACCTCGCCGTGCGGCAGGCCGGGGACGAGGGGCGCCACCGTCCACGCCTCGCCGTCGCCGGCCGCCACGTCGATCCGGCGGTGCTCGACGTGGCGCAAGGCTTCCGGCAGCCGCGGCAGCTCGCGCTCCAATTCGCCGACCAGGATCGGGCAGCGGTCGACCGCCACCAGGTCGTGGCTGCCGCGGGCGAAGTAGCCCACCTGGCGCCCGCGCTCGCTCCAGCCGACGTGGAGCTGGGCGCGCAGGCGGTAGCCCCAGACGTCGCCGGCGACGATCGCGACCTGGGCCGGCATCTCGACGCCGCCGAGACGCGCCAGGGTCTCGCGCACCGCCGCGGCCTTGAAGCGGAGCTGGTGCTCCTGGTCGAGGTGCTGGAGGTCGCAGCCGCCGCAGCGCTCGAAGAAGGGGCACGGCGGCGGGCGGCGGCCGGGGCCCGGCTCCAGGAGCTCGACGACCTCCGCCCGCCCGTAGTCCGGCCGGCGATCGGTCAGCCGTGCCCGCACGCGGTCGCCGGGGGCCGAGCGCGGCACGAAGATCGGGATGCCCTCGAAGCGCCCCAGGCCTTCGCCGCCGTCCACGATCTGGTCGACGGTGAGCTCGATCTCGTCGAGGTCGACGAGGCGCAGGCCGGTCGGCGTCCGGGGCTCGCGTGGCTCGCGCGGCCCCGGAGGCGCCGGCCGGCGGGGGCGGCGGGAGTCGTCCTGGCGCCTGTTCTTCGGCACGATGGCGTCTCGGAGCTCGGCGGCTCAGATCTCGGTGTAGAGCCAGCGGCGGATCGGTTGCAGGCGGCGGCTGACGTTGTCCCAGTCGGGATCCATGAGCCACAGCGCCGCCGCCACCGAGGAGAGCAGCGAGTTGCCGTCCTGCGGCGTGAAGCAGAAGCCGTAGAGCTCGCGGCCGCGGCGCAGCGCCAGGGTGGGCTTGACCACCACGGTCTGCGACAGGATGCGGCCGTAGTAGCCGTGGTCGCGCCCGAAGCTGAAGATCAGGTTGGCGTGGCGCTTGCCGGTCTGGGCCACGCGCCGGTTGGCGTCGAGGCGCCGCTGGACCTCCTCCATGGTGATGTCGCGCGTCATCTTCAGGTTGAACCAGATCGAGTGCATGTACTGCGAGTTGAGCTTGACGGCGCTCGAGAAGAGGTCGAGGTCGAGGCCCATTGTCAGGAACACGCCGTGGGCGTCGCGGGCGTGGTGGGTGCCGAACTCCGGGTCGTCGTGCTTGCCCACGCTGGGGGCCGGGATGAAGCCCTCGACCTGGGTGATGTCGTTGGCCCGCCGCATGCACACGAAATGGGCGCTCTCGAGGGCGAAGGTCCCGGCGTCGTCCTGGCCCAGGGTCTTGACCAGGGTGGTGATGTTGTGGGTGTTGCAGGAGACGATCTGGACGAAGCGGTCCTCGCCGGCGACCAGCGTCTCGTCGTTGACGCCGCGGGCGTAGGGCTTGCCGAAACCGAACTCGCTGCCCTGGGCGAGGAAGCCTTTGGGGCCCTGGAGCGCCGAATAGTACTGCTCCTTCATCTTGTTGCCGACCGGCGTGCAGTCGATCACCACGGTGGCGCGCTCGAGGGCCTCGTCGGCGCCGTAGGAGACCGGGTGGCCCATCCGCTCGAAGTCGGCGCGGCGGTCGTCGTCGGTGGCCAGCTTGGCGCCGCGCTGCATCAGGTGATGGATGCGGGAGCGGTCGTGCTCGAGGGGCGTGCGCTTGTGGAAGGTGACCTCGTCGATCTCGAACTTGTCGTGGAAGTCCGTAAAGAGGCCGATCAGCGGCTCGCCGATCGTTCCGGTCCCGACCACGTGGACGATGTTCTTCATGTCGCTGCTTTTCATTCGCGGATCTCCGCCGCGCCCCGGTGCGCGGCACGAGCAGGTGTCGCTGAGGAAGAAGGTAGAACGATCCTACCGGTGAGACCCTAGCACAGGGCGTCACCGCCGCAGATGACGCTCGAGGTAGTCGAAGATCAGCGTGTAGAGGTGGACGTTGGGGCCCTCGCCGCTGATGCCATGGGTCTTGTTGGGGTAGAGCATGAGGTCGAACTGCTTGCGCGCCCGGATGAGCGCGTCAGCCATCTTGAGCGTGTTCTGCGGGTGGACGTTGTCGTCGTGGGTGCCGTGGATCAGCAGCAGGCGGCCCTCGAGGCCGGCGGCGCCGGCCACCGCCGAGGTGCGCTCGTAAGCCTCCGGATCGTCCTCGGGCAGGCCCATGTAGCGCTCGGTGTAGATCGAGTCGTAGAGGTGCCAGTCGGTCACCGGGGCGCCGGCGATCCCCACCCGGAAGAGGCCGCCGCTGCGCGCCATGTGGTAGGCGGTGGTGAAGCCGCCGCCGCTCCACCCCCAGACCGCGATGCGCTCGCCGTCCACGTAGGGCAGCGAGCGAAGCTGCTCGACCGCGAGGCGGTGGTCGGCCGCCGCCACCGGGCCGACGGCGTGGTCGGCGAGGACGGCGTACCTGTGCCCGGGCAGCGACGAGGAGCGGTCGTCGACGTGGACGACGACGTAGCCGCGCTGCACCAGGAGCTGGTGGAAGAGGTTGCGGCGCGACGGGCTCCAGGCGTCGCGGACGGTGGGGAAGCCCGCCATGCCGTAGACGTAGACGACCACCGGCAGCCGCTCCCCCGCGGCGATCTCGCGCGGCGCCATCGTCAGCAGACGGATCAAGGCGCCGTCGGGCGCCCGAAGCTCCGAAAGCCGCGGCTGAACCAGGTCGAATTCGGCGGCGACGTCGCGCTCGCGGTGGATCTCGGTGGCGCGGCCCGAGGCCAGGTCGACCACGGTGCGGCGGCCGACCTCGGCGAGCTCGAGCGAGGAGAAGGCGTCGACGTAGGCGGTCGCCTCAGGGCTCATGTCGATCCGGTGGGTGCCTTTCTCGCGGGTGAGCCGCTCCTTGCCGGAGCCATCGAGGCGCACGCGGTAGAGGTCCTGGCCGAGGAGGTTGTCCTCGTTGGACGTGTAGTAGACCCAGCCGCCGTCCTCGTCGACGCCGGCGACGCCGCCGACCTCGTGCTCGCCGGAGGTCAGCGCCCGCACGAGCTTGCCGTCGCGGTCGTGGAGGTAGAGGTGACGCAAGCCGGTGCGCTCCGACGTCCACAGGAAACGGCGGCCGTCTTCGAGAAAGGTCAGGTCGTCGGTCACGTCCACCCAGTGCTCGTCGCGCTCGCGGAAGAGGGAGCGCGAACGGCCGGTGGCCGGATCGGCGAGCACCAGCTCGAGGTCGTCCTGGCCGCGGTTGAGGAGCTGCACGGCGAGGTTCTCGCCGTCGGCCCAGGCGACGCGCGGCACGTATTCGGCGAAGCGGTCGAGCCAGGCGACGCGCCCGCTCGCGACCTCGACGACGCCTACCCGCACCTTGGGGTTCGGGTCCCCCGCCTTGGGGTAGCGCTGGAGGTCCAGCGTCGGCTGCCAGTCGAGCAGATCCGGGAGGGGATAGGTCGGCACCGGGCTCTCGTCCATCTCCAGGAAGGCCACGTGGCGGCTGTCGGGCGACCAGTGGTAGCCGGTGCGCACGCCGAATTCTTCGGGGTAGACCCAGTCGAGGTCGCCGTGGAGCAGCAGCTCGTGGCCGCCGCTCGTGAGCCGTTTCTCGTCGCCGCCGTCGACGGGCACCAGCCACAGGTCGTGGTCGGCCACGTACGAGATCCAGGCGCCGTCGGGGGAGAATTTGGGATCGCGCACTCCCTCGCGATCGGGCGCCCGCGGCTCGGCGGTGCCGCTCTCCGGGTCGTAGAGCCAGAGCTTGCCGGAGCTGGTGAAGAGGATCCGGCGGCCGTCGGGCGCGACCCGGTAGGAGGCGACCGCGAAGCGCGTGCGGCGGGTGCGCTCGCGCTCGGAGACGCCGGCCTGCTCGGGCGACGGCGCCAGGCGGCGCATCTCGTCGGCCGGCACCAGGATCCGCCGCTCGCCGGTGGCCGGGTCGTGTACCCAGAGGTCGCGCGGACGATCGCCGTCCTCGTCGTCCTCGCCTTCGTCCTCGGTCCCAGCCTTCTGTTCCAGGAGGTAGGTCAGGCGTCCGCCGGCGATCCAGCGCGTCTGCTCCGGCGCCGGCGGCGCGAAGGCGTCGTCGCAGATCGCTTCGATGGTGAGCGTTTTCTCGGGCGCCGGCGCCGCGGCGCCTGGCAGCAAGACGACGAGCAGGAGGACGACGAAGACGCGATCGCGCACGGTGCTTTTCTCCCCGGTCAGGTTTCTTTTTCCGAGATTGCGGCGGCGAGCTCGATGCGCCGAAGTCGCTCGTCGACGTCGCGAAAACGTTCGGCCAGCGCCTTGACGAAGGTGCCCATCCAGGAGCTCAGGCCGAGGCCGTGGGTCAGGGTCTCCCGGCTGACCACCTTCACGGTGACGTCGTCGATCGCTTCGACGCTGGCGGTGCGCACGGCGGCGGAGAAGACGGCGGTCTCGGCGAAGACCTCGCCGGGAACGAGCTCGCGCAGCACCACCTTCTTGTCGCCGGCCATGGTGAACACCGAGCACCGCCCCTCGAGGATGATGTAGGCCACGTCGCCCTCCTCGCCCTCGGTGACGATACGCCCGCCGGCCGGAAAGCGCTGGATCTCCTGGTCCCAGGAGCCGCGCAGGAAGCGTTCGACGTCCTTCTGCAGCGCGACCACCGAGTCGTAGCGTTCGTCGGGCTTGAAGGCCATGGCCTTCATGGCGATCCGTGCCAGACCCGGCGGCACCCGGTCGCCGCCGACGACCTCCTCGGGCGGGCGGACCTTGCCGGCCAGCGCTTCGAGCAGCGTGTTGTAGTAGCTGCTCGCCGTATAGGGCGGCCGGCCGGTGAGGACGTGGTAGAGGGTGGCGCCGAGGGCGAAGACGTCGGAGCGCTCGTCGACCTGCTCGTGCAGGCCCTGGATCTGCTCGGGCGGCATGTAGCGGGGCGTGCCGATGATGTTGCCCGGCTCTTCGTCGAGCGAGACGTCGAGCTCCCCCGAGACCATGACGTAACGGGTCGGCCCGGAGCTGTGCTCGGGCATCAGCCGGGCCACCCCCCAGTCCATCACGTAGACCTGGCCGAACGCCCCGACCATGATGTTGGAGGGCTTGAGGTCGCGGTGGATCACGCCGCGGCTGTGGGCGAAGGACACCGCCTCGCAGACCTTGATGAAGATCTCCAGGAACTCCACCAGCCGGTCCGGGGCGAGGCGCTGCGCGCCCGCCTGCTCGACGGCCTCGGTCAGGGTCTTGCCTTTGACCAGCCGCATGCTGATGTAGTAGCCGGTCTCGACGTCGCGCCCGAGCTCGTGGATGGGCACGATGTTGGGATGGTCGAGCTGGGAGGTGAGCTGGGCCTCGCGGATGAAGCGCTGCACCTGCCGCTTCTGGCGCTCGAGCTCGGGACGCAACACCTTCAAGGCCACCTCGCGCAGCAGGCTCTTGTCGAGCACGCTGTGGACCCGGCCCATGCCGCCGCGGCCCACCTCGCCGTTGTCGGTGTAGCGCTCCAGGGCGCCGGGCTGGCGCGCCAGGAGCGAGAGCGTGTCGTCGTCGTCGAAGGACGGCGCGGCCTCCGGGCCGCCGGCCATGGGGACCGTGCGCAGCTCCTCTTCGCCCACCGCGGGCAAGGTGACGGGGGGGGTGGGGGAAGGGTCGGACGAAGGCGCGCCGGCGAGCTTCGTCCGCAACCAGTGGGTCAGGCCTTTTCTCATCAGGCGCCGTCCGCGTCGAGAAGCTGCGATTGTACGCCACCTGGCGCGGATCGCACTACCGGCGGCCGCGCGCCTCGATCTCGGAGCGCGCCAGCTCCGCTTCGTGCCGCAGCGCCGCGAATCCGGCGCTAGCCGCTTCGTCGGCAAGCCGCGCCAGCATCGCGAGCGCCTGCTTCTTATCGCCCGCCGCGGCGGCCACCCGGGCCTGGGCGAAGCGTACGCGGAAACGCACGGCGAGCTGCTCGCTGCCGCCGCCCAGGGCCGCGGCGTCTTCGGCCGCGCGCCGGGCCTCCGCCGGCAGCCGCTGGTCGAGCAGCGCCAGGGCGAGCAGGGCGCTGGCCCGCCCTTCCTCGGCCCGGCGCTGATCGCCGCTGAAGGCGGCCATCGCGTGCCGCGCGTCGAGCTCGGCGGCGGCGCTCTCGCCCCGCGCGAGCTTCACGCGGGCGAGGGCGGCCTGGCTCTCGGCCACCGTGTGCCGCTCGTCGAGCTCGCGGCGGATCGCCAGGGCCTCTTCGTGCAGGCGCGCCGCGTCGTCGAGGCGGCCCTGAGCCAGCCGCAGCTCGGCGAGCTCGAAGAGGCCGTAGGCGCGCGCCAGCCGGTGACCCATCTCGTCGGCGAGCTGCAGTCCCGCGGCGAGCGTCTCCTCGGCGGCGGCGAGCTCGCCGAGGTCCGCCAGCGCGCCGCCGAGGTTGACGAGCGAGAACACCTCGCCCACCTTCTGGCCGATGCGGCGGCGGATCGCGAGCGCCTCCTCGTTGGCGGCGCGGCTGGCGGCCAGGTCGCCTTCGAGGCGCAGGACCACGGCGAGGTTGTTCAGGGCGAAGGCCTGGCCGCTCGGATCCCCCTCCTCCTGCCAGATCGCCCGCGCGCGCTCGAACATCTCGCGCGCCGCCGCCAGGTCGTCGAAGAGGATGAGGATCGCCGCCCGGTTGTTGACGGCGTTGGCGAGGCCGAGGGGGTTGCCGGTCTTCTCGAGGATCGCCGCGGATTCCTCGTAGAGGGCGCGGGCGCGCGCCAGGTCTCCCTTCTTCTTGCGTACCAGGGCCAGGTTGTTGAGGGCCGAGGCCAGACCGCCCTCGTCGCCGATGGCGCGATAGGTCACGATCGCTTCCTCGCAGCGCGCCCCGGCGTCGTCGAGCTCGGCCAGGTCGTAGTGGGCGTTGGCCATGGTGGTCAGCGCCAGGGCGGTGCCCGCCGGCTGGCCGAGGTCCTCGTAGTGCCGATAGGCCTGGCGGGCCGCCTCGATCGACTCGCGCGACCGGCCGAGGAAGCGGTGCGCCTGGGCCTCGGCGATCCGCGCCTCGGCCGCCAGCAGGCCCGCCCCGAGCTCGGCGGCCCGCGCCGCGCCGCGCTGGGCCGCGGCGAGCTGGCGCGGGTAGTCGGCCGCGGTCGCGGCGGCGGACGCCTCGGCGAGGTCGATGCGCACGTCGTCCGAGGCCGGCGGCGGCAGCGCCCGCAGCCGCGCGATCGACGCCAGGGCGGCGTCGGGCCGGCGCGCCGCGGTCTGCGCCGCGGTCAGGCTCAGGCCGTATTCGAGGTTGTCGGGGAAGAGGTCCCACAGCCGCTGGTAGACCTGCACCGCCTGCTCCCAATCTCCCCGCGTTTCGTGAAAGCGCCCCTCCACCACCAGGCGGTCCTCGCGCGGCAGGTCCGAGGAGAGCTCGAAAGCGCGCTGCGCCTCATCGGCCGCGCGCTGCCGATGCCCCAGGGCCTTCCAGGCCGACGACAGGGCCGAGCGGATGAGGGGGTTCTCGGGCTCGATGGCGGCGGCCTCCTGGAGCGCGTCGCGTGCTTCCAGGGGCGCGAAACGGCGCAGGCTTTCGAGCGCCAGTGAATAGAGCCGCGCCGCCTGGCGCTGGCGCGGCAGGCCGGCGAAGGGATCGTCGCCGCCGCCGTCGGAGCGCACGCCGAGGCGCTCGCGCAGGTCGCCGCCGAGGCCGCGCACGAGCGCGAAGAGCTCGGCGTCGCTGCCTTCGCGGGCGAACGACGCCAGCGGCGTGCCGAGCGCGGCGTCGGCGAGCCGCAGGTCGATGCGGAGCTGCGGCGACGCGGTCACGAAGGCGCCGGTGACCACGAAGTCGCAGCCCAGCAGCGCGTGGAGCCGGCGCAGGCTCTCGGCCGTCAGCGCCGCCGCCCCGGCGAGACCGAGCTCCTGCCTGGCCCGCGCCACCTGGTCGCCGGGGATCGCCCGCAAGGCCTCACCGTGGGCCAGCTCGGTCGCCAGCATCTCGGCCAGGGCGGTCGCCAGCCAGTCCTGCTCCGCCTGGCCGCTGAGGTTCTGGAGACCCATCACCGCGATCGTGCGCCGGGGCGCCCGCACGACGCCGGCGTCGCGGCGGAAGAAGGCGTTGAACGTCCACAGGGCCGCCGACAGCGCCGCGACGGCCGCCAACGTCCACAGCAGCGGCCGCCGCGAGTCCCGCCGCACCGGCGCCGTCACGGTGTCCGGGCGCGGCACCGCGGAGGCGGCAGACGACGCAGGCGAGACGGCGGACGCGGCAGACGACGACGACGGAGTCGCGACCGTCGGCGCGTCCTCCGCCGGCGTGGGCGCGCGCGCCCACGCCGCGGCGAGGGGGCCCGCCGCGGGGGGTGCCGCCTGCGGATCGAGGGCGGCCACCGCTTCGCCCGCGGAGCCGAACCGCTCGTCGGGCCGGCGCGCGAGGCAGCGAAGGATCACCTGCTCCCAGCGTCCGTCGAGGTCGGGCACGTGGACGCGGGGCGGTTGCGGCGGCTCCTGCAGGCGCTTGGCCGCCATGGTGATCGGATTGTTGCTCTCGAACGGCAGGCGGCCGGTGACCGTCTCGTAGAGCACGATGCCGAAGGCGTAGACGTCGGCGGCGGCGCCCACCGGCCCTCCCTCGACCTGCTCGGGGGCCATGTAGGCGGGGGTGCCAACGATGCCGGTGCCGGTGACCCGGGCCGCGAACTGGTCGTCGCGGCCGCCGCGGGCGATGCCGAAGTCCGTCACCACCGCGCGCACGGCGTCGCCCTCGCGCACCAGGAAGACGTTCTCGCTCTTGAGGTCGCGGTGGACGACGTGGGCGCGGTGGGCGGCGTCGAGCGCGGAGGCGACCTGGCGCGCGAGCGGCAAGGCGTCGTCCACGGCGAGACGGCCGCGGCGCAGGTGGGTGGACAGCGTCTCGCCCGCGAGCAGCTCCATGGTGAGGAAAGTCACGACGAAGCCGTCGTCGCGCCGGCGGCCGGCGTCCCGGTGCTGCCCGAGGTCGAAGATGCGGCAGACGTTGGGATGGGTGACCTTGCGCGCCAGGGAGATCTCGCGCTTGAAGCGGTCGACGGCGCCGGCGTCGCCGGCGACCATGGCGTTGATCGTCTTCAGGGCGACCCGCTCGCGCAGCTCCTGGTCCTCGGCCTCGTAGACCTCGCCCATGCCGCCCTGGGCGAGAAAACGCAGGACGCGGTAGCGCCCGGCCACCACGTCGCCCGGCGCGAAGGCGGTGGGCGGAGCGGCCGCGGACCCGGAGCTCGGTGGCGTGGGCGCCGGCGGCTCGGCGTGCGTCGCGGCCCGGGCCGCGGTCGGCCGTGCCGTCGGCGTGTCCCTGCCTTGACTCGGCGTGTCTCTGCCTTGAGCAGCACGGCCCGACGTGGCGCCTGGCGGCGTAGCGCCACCGCTGGTCGTCGTTCGCGGTTTCAGCCGGAACCGGGTATGACACCGCGGACAGGCCACGCGGGGCTCCGGCGACGCGGTGACCTGCGGCGAGATCTCGATGTCATGGCCGCACTTGGAACATTTGAGCTTCAACTGGGGCTCTCCCGACGGGGCTCCCGGATCGGATCGGTCCCATCTTACTGCCAAAGCCGCTGGCCGGCCGGCGGTTTACGGACTTTCTCTTGCAGGCTCAGGAGAAGTCGACTCGCTCAACTCCTCCCTCGACGCCGTGTGAGAGGCACGAGCCATGGCGGTGCATCCAACACACCGGCAAATGCCCTCACGGTAAGCACGACGGTGCCGATGACCAGGCAATCGTCCGCGGCCGGCGGCGGCATGAAGCTGCCGCGGCCGGTCAGACCTCCTAAATTGTGAGCAGCAGCGCCAAGACCAGTCCCACCCAAACGGCCAGCGCAGCCCAACCCAAGGAAACGAATGCCCACCATCCAGGCAGCACGATTAACGCTGCGGCGAGAAGCCACACCAACCAGCAGATGTTGGAGATTGCTTGAATGAAGGCGTTGGGCTCTTGGCTCAGCGGCACGTCAATCTTCTCCTCTCCTTCTACTACGAAGCGGGCCAGGGAGACGAGGTTCTCGTCTCTGACTCCTACACCGTGCCCACCCGGAAGGTAAGCGTGCTCGTAAATCCAGGTGCGTGCGTGATCGAAGCCTCGAAAGCCGCCCTGACCCAGGTCGGCGAACCTGTATGGTAACCGCTCGAAGAGAGCCGGGCCCCAGGCCACCACGAAATCGTTCGCGGCGCGGTCGTTTCGGACGACGCCTATCCTTTCCTGGTTCTCCTTCACTTTGTGTGGAACCTTCGGCTGGTCGCGGCCAGCATTGGGCTATGGAAACTGCCGCGGCTGCCGGCGGTTGTGGAAGGCCCGCGGAAAGCGCGGCCGGCCTTCG
>DASWIG010000506.1:0-3655 GCA_036397835.1 Thermoanaerobaculia bacterium | reverse complement strand
AAGGCGGTGAACTGCGCCAGACCCTTGGCCGCCAGCACCCGCGTGATCGCCGCCGTCAACGTGGTCTTGCCGTGGTCCACGTGACCGATCGTGCCGACGTTGACGTGGGGCTTCGTACGTTCGAACTTCTCCTTGGCCATGACTTCTCCTCAGAGTCTTTCTTGATCGCCGTCGCTGTCTTTCTCGATCGCCGTCGCTTTTGATCTCTAGCCGGCGGCGCGGGCCACGACGGTCTCGCTGACCTCGCGCGGTGCCGGCTCGTAGCTGTCGAACTGCATCGTGTGGTTGGCCCGACCCTGGGTGATCGACCGCAGGTCGGTGGCGTAGCCGAACATCTCGGCGAGCGGCACGCGCCCGGTGACGACCTGGGCGCCGCCGCGCGCCTCGAGGTGCTGCACGTGGCCGCGCCGCGAGTTGAGGTCGCCGATCACGTCGCCCATGTACTCCTCGGGCGTCACGATCTCGACCGCCATCACCGGCTCGAGCAGGATCGGCCTGGCCCTCTCGGTGGCGTCGCGGAAGGCCATCGAGCCGGCGATCTTGAAGGCGATCTCCGAGGAGTCCACCTCGTGGTAGCTGCCGTCGAAAAGATCGACCTCGACGCCGGAGACCGGGAAGCCGGCGAGCGGCCCGGTCTCCGTGGCCTCGCGGATGCCGCGCTCGACCGACTTGACGAACTCGCGGGGAATCGCGCCGCCGACGACCTTGTCGTTGAAGACGAAGTCGATCGCGGCCGTGGGCCGGATCCGGATCTTGCAGTGGCCGTACTGGCCGCGGCCGCCGCTCTGGCGCACGAAGCGCCCTTCGCCCTCGGCCTCGACGGCGATCGTCTCCCTGTAGGCCACCTGCGGCCGGCCGATCGTGGCCCCGACGTGGAACTCGCGCACCAGACGGTCGGTGATGATCTCCAGGTGGAGCTCGCCCATGCCCGAGATCAGCGTCTGCCCGGTATCGGGGTCGGTGTGGACGCGGAAGGTCGGGTCTTCCTGTTGCAGCTTGCCGAGCGCCTGCGAGAGCTTCTCCTGGTCGGCCTTGGTCTTGGGCTCGATGGACACCGCGATCACCGGCTCCGGGAAGCTCATCGCCTCGAGGATCACCGGCGAGGCCGGGTCGCAGATCGTGTTGCCCGTGGTCACGTCCCGCAGCCCCACCGCGGCGGCGATGTCGCCGGCCCACACCTCCCGGATCTCCTCGCGCTTGTTGGCGTGCATCTTGAGCAGACGGCCGATGCGGCTCTTGCGCCCGCGGTTGGCGTTGAGCACGCTGTCGCCCGAGGAGAGGTGCCCGGAGTAGACGCGGAGGAAGGCGAGCTGCCCCACGAAGGGGTCGGTCATGATCTTGAAGATCAGCGCCGCGAAGGGCTCGTCGTCGGCGGCGCGGCGCGTGACCACCGATCTCGCCTCGAGGTCGGTGCCCTCGATGGCCGGCACGTCGAGGGGCGAGGGCAGGTAGTCGATCACCGCGTCGAGCAGCGGCTGCACGCCCTTGTTGCGAAACGCCGAGCCGCAGATCACCGGCTGCAGCACCTGGCGCACGGTGGCCCGGCGCAGCGCCGCCTTGATCTGCTCGGTGGTGATCTCGGCGCCGCCGAGGTAGCGCTCGAGCAGGCCGTCGTCGGTCTCGGCGACCACCTCGACGAGCTTCTCGCGCGCTTCCATCGCCTCGTCCATGAGCTCGGCGGGAACCTCGGCGACCTCGTAATGGGCGCCCAGGGTCTCGCTCTCGTAGGTGATGCCGCGCATCTCGACCAGGTCGAGCACGCCCCGGAAGGCGCCTTCGGCGCCCCAGGGAAGCTGGATGACGACGGGCGAGGCGTGCAGGCGCGTGCGCATCATGTCGACGCAGCGCCGGAAGTCGGCGCCCACCCGGTCCATCTTGTTGACGAAGGCGATGCGGGGCACGCGGTACTTGTCGGCCTGGCGCCACACGGTCTCCGTCTGCGGCTCGACGCCGGCGACGGCGTCGAAGACCGCCACCGCGCCGTCGAGCACCCGCAGCGAGCGCTCCACCTCGGCGGTGAAGTCCACGTGGCCCGGGGTGTCGATGATGTTGATCCGGTGCTCGCGCCAGAAGCAGGTGGTGGCGGCGGAGGTGATGGTGATGCCGCGCTCCTGCTCCTGGACCATCCAGTCCATGGTCGCCGTCCCGTCGTGGACCTCGCCGAGCTTGTAGTTGATCCCGGTGTAGAACAGGATCCGCTCGGTAGTCGTGGTCTTACCGGCATCGATGTGGGCCATGATGCCGATATTCCGGGTTTTTTCGAGGGCGACCTTGCGTGGCATGACTGCAGTCTCTGTTGGCGGTGGTCTCTATGGGCGGTCTCTATGGGGTCTCTATGGACGAGAACGCACTCCCTCGGGAGTGCGGCGACGTTCTCTCTGGGTGATCGGGACACCGGCCGGCGAGCCCGCGCGGGCTGCTTCGCCACCCGCCGTTACCAGCGGTAGTGGGCGAAGGCCTTGTTGGCCTCGGCCATACGGTGGGTGTCCTCCTTCTTCTTGATCGCGGTGCCGCGGTTCTGGGCCGCCTCCATGAGCTCGTTCGCGAGGCGCAGGTTCATCGTCTTCTCGCTGCGGTTGCTGGCGCTGGCGATGATCCAGCGCATCGACAGCGCCAGGCGGCGCGCCGGCCGCACCTCCACGGGCACCTGGTAGGTCGAGCCGCCGACGCGGCGCGACTTGACCTCGACCGCGGGCTTGACGTTGTCGATCGCCTTCTTGAAAACCTTCACCGGGTCTTCCTCCGTCTTCTCGCGGATGACGCTGAGCGCGTCGTAGAGGATGCGCTCGGCCACCGTCTTCTTGCCGTCCTTCAACACGACGTTGACGAACTTGGAGACGAGCTGCGAGTTGTAGAGGGGATCCGGCAGGATCTCGCGCTTGGGGACTTCACGGCGCCTCGGCATCTTGGTTTCGCCTCACGTGCTCTTGAGTTGTGACTCTGTGGATCCTCGACTACGACTTGGGACGCTTGGTGCCGTACTTGGAGCGCCCGCGGCGCCGGCCGTCGACGCCGACGGCGTCCAGGGTGCCGCGGATCACGTGGTAGCGCACTCCGGGCAGGTCCTTGACGCGGCCGCCGCGGATGAGCACGATCGAGTGCTCCTGCAGGTTGTGGCCCACGCCCGGAATGTAGGTCGTCACCTCGATGCCGTTGGTCAGGCGCACGCGAGCCACCTTGCGCAGGGCCGAGTTGGGCTTCTTCGGCGTCTGGGTGTAGACGCGCACGCACACGCCGCGCTTCTGCGGCGACGCCTGCAGCGCCGGGCTCTTGGTCTTGTGCTTCTGCTTGACGCGCCCTTTGCGCACCAACTGGTGAATCGTCGGCATCCGTAGTGCCTCCTGTCCGCGCCCGCCCGACGCCGCCGAGGGCGGCATCTGTCCGGGCAACCTGTTCCGTGTCCTCTGTCGCAGAAATCGCGGACCCCGCTACGGATCCACGCTACGGTCGATGTGGACGTTCCGGCAAGGCTCTGTTGGGGGAAGTTCCTTCGGAGGCCATCATCGAGAGCGGTTCCCGACTGAACCCCGCCAGCAAGCCGCGGACGGCGAACCTTAACAGACCATGGCCTGGCCGTCAACACCCATCACGAGAAATCTCGGTCAGGAGGTCGCTCGCCAGCCGGCGGGCCCGTACCATCCGCTCGCCGAACGGA
>DASWIG010000505.1:0-11461 GCA_036397835.1 Thermoanaerobaculia bacterium | reverse complement strand
GGCCGCGGCGCCGCCGACCGGTCTCGAGACCTGGGGGGTGGAGGACTATTTCCTGACCGAGGCGGCCTGGCACGCCAACCACCGCAACGCCTCCTACCGCGCCGGCCTCTTCACCGAGGCCTGGCTCGCCAACCGGGTGCTCGAGAAGTACTACGACCCGTTCCTCGACCTCGAGTCGTTTCGCGGCAGCGGGCGCCACCGCTACCCGCCCGCCGTGCGCCGTGAGCTCGACGCCAAGAAAGGCGGCCACGATCCACGCAGCTATCTGAGCCCGGTGCTCGCCGGCCGCATCCGTCCCTGGCCGAAGCCGCTCTTCCTGAGCGTTCTGGGCATTCTGACGGCGGCCTTGTGGACCGCGCCAGGCTGGCTCAATCGGAGAGCGCGATCAGGGTGACCTCGACCTGGCGCTCCCGGCCTTCACGGACCACGGTGAGCCGCACCGTAGCGCCGACGCCGGCCTCCTCGAAGGCGAGGGCGAGGTCGTTGACCGAGTCGACGCCCTGGCCGTCGACGGCGACGATCACGTCGCCCAGGACCTCGCCGCGGCGGGTGCGCTGGACGCCCGTGATGCCGGCGCGGTCGGCGGGTCCGCCGGGGGTGGTCGCGCCCACGATCGCCCCGCGGACGCCGTTGCGCCGCGCCACGAGGTCGGAGACCAGGGAGACGCCGATGCCGGGCTTGATCGGCTTGCCGTGCTCGATGAGCTGCGGCACGAGCTCCTTGACGGTGTCGACGGGCACCGCGAAGCCGATGCCCGCCGAGGCGCCGCTGGGGCTGTAGATGGCGGTGTTGACGCCGATCAGGCGGCCCGCCGAGTCGAGCAGCGGGCCTCCCGAGTTGCCGGGGTTGATGGCGGCGTCGGTCTGGATGACGTCGCGGATCGGCTGGCCGGCGGGGGAGGCGAGCTCGCGGCCGAGGGCGCTGACGATGCCGACGGTCAGGCTCTGGTCGAGGCCGAAGGGGTTGCCGATGGCGAGGACCTCCTGGCCCACCCGCAGGCCCGCCGAGGAGCCGACGCGGATCGGCCGCAGCCGCTCGCGCGGCGCCTTGACCCGCAGCACCGCGAGGTCCTTGTTCGGCGCCCCGCCCACGGGCTCGGCGTCGGCCTCGGTGCCGTCGGCGAAGTAGACGATGAAGCGCTGGCCGCCCTGGACGACGTGGTAGTTCGTCACCACGTGGCCGGCGTCGTCCCAGACGAAGCCGCTGCCGGCGCCCTGGGGAGTCTCGAGCATGTTGTAGGAAAAGAAGTCGCGCCGCCGCACGATGTTCGAGATGTGGACGACCGACGGCGACACCTCCTGGAAGATGCCGACGTGGCGCCGCTCCACGTCCGTGAGCTCGCCGTCGATGGCGGCGGGGAGGGTCGCCGGCTGGGCTTCGAGGGTATTGCCGCGGCCGGCCGGCCGGCCGTCGGGCGGCCACCACAGGAGGTAGCCGCTCAGGTGTCCGAGGACGAACACGGTCACGAAGGTGAGGAGGATCGATCGGGTACGCATCGCGCTATACGGGTAACGCCGACAACGCCCGGATCAATTCCTCGGCGCTCTGGTAACGGTCCGCCGGCGTCTTGGCCAGGAGCCTGGCGAGCACGTCGATCCAACCGTGCGGCAGGTCCGGGCGGTGCGCTCGCACGTCCGGCGGCGGCTCGTTGAGGTGCTTGAAGACCACCGCGGTGGCGGTCTCCGCCTCGAAGGGCTCGTGGCCGGTGAGCAGGTTGTAGGCGATTACGCCGAGGGCGTAGAGATCGCAGGTCCCGTCGACGGGCTGCCCCTGGATCTGCTCCGGCGACATGTAGAGCGGCGAGCCCACCACCTCGCCGGCCTTGGTGAGCTGCTTCGAGACGCCGTCGTTCATGTGAGCG
This sequence comes from Thermoanaerobaculia bacterium, assembly GCA_036397835.1. Classification (GTDB taxonomy): domain Bacteria; phylum Acidobacteriota; class Thermoanaerobaculia; order Multivoradales; family J023; genus DASWIG01. Next base: position 9,600 of record DASWIG010000505.1, on the reverse strand, counting down.
ATGCCGAAGTCGAGCACCTTCACGCGGCCGTCGACGAGGATCACGTTACCGGGCTTGAGGTCGCGGTGGACCACCTTCAGGCGGTGGGCCTCGGCGAGCGCCGCGGCGATCTCGCGCAAAACCTCGCGGGCGCGCTCGAGCGGCAGGGGAGCCTGGCTGTCGATCACCTCGTCGAGCCCGGGGCCGTCGAGGTACTCCATGATCACGAAGATGCCGTCGGCGAGCTGGCCGAAGTCGTGGACCCGCACCACGTTGGGATGCGAAATCTTGCGGCAGATCTGGACCTCGCGGAAGAGCCGCTCACGCTCGTCCGACGACTCGGCGGCGAGGTTGATCATGGTCTTGATCGCCACCTCTTCGTCGAACTGGCGGTCGTGAGCGCGGTAGACCCGGCTCATGCCGCCGCGCCCGAGCTCGCCCTGGATCTCGTAGCGGTCGAGCAGCAACTGGCCGGGAAGAAGGCCCACCGCGCCGAGGGCGGAGCGCAGCTCCTCGGCCGAGGGACGCTCCAGCGCCTTGGCGCGCAGGCAGCGCAGGAGCAGGTTGCGCACGGTCCTGGGCACCGCCTCCTCGGCTTCGCGCGGCCAGCTCACGGCCTTCGGGTCGAGGCTCGAGGAGGCTCGGTTGGCGGGCATGTAGGCGCGCAGCAGCTCGACGCCCAGGAGCCCGAGGCTGTAGAGGTCGCTCGCCGGGCTGCCCTCCTCGCCCTTGCGGGTCTCGGGGCTCAGGTAGGCGCGGCTTTCCTGGTCGTGGTGGGCCAGGATGCCCGCCAGGCCGAGGCCCACCAGCTTCACGCGGTTCTTCTCGTCGACCAGGAGGGCGCGCGGCGAGAGCCACTGGTGGGTGATGTTGACCTTGTGGCTGGTGGCCAGGGCGTCGGAGATCTGGCGCAGGATGCCGAGGCCCACGGCGTGCGGCAGCGGTCCCTGCGCCAGCCGCCGGGCCAGCGTCAGCGCCCGGAACGGCTCGTAGAGCAGCAGCACGTTGCCGTGGGCGAGCACCACCTCGTGCAGCGTCAGCACCGACTCGAGGCCGAAGCCGCTGAACCTGCCCATGGTGTGGCGCAGGTTCTCGGGCTCGCCCGCGAAGGACTGCGGAAACGACACCATGAGCATGGGTTTCTTGCCGCGGCGGTCGATCGCCTCGAACACGCTGACGCCTTGCCACCAGGGCTCGAGCTGGCTCCGGATGACGAACGGCTGGCCGGTGAGGTCGGGGGCGATCGCCCCGAAGACCGGCGGATGGAGCACCAGCTCGGTGGAGATCGTCCCCGAAGGCGGCCTCGAGCGCCGCGGCGCCTCGGCGCCGGCGGCCAGGGCGCGCGCCGCCGTGAGCCGCCCCGTGGTGTCCTGGAAGGCGTGCTTTTCGGCGATCACCTTCTCGTAACAGACGGCGGCGGCTTCCCAGTTCTTCTTGGCCTCCTCGATGCGGCCTTCGAGGTACCAGCGGATGTGGCCCGGCAGCGCCAGGCGTCCTTCCTTCTTCTCGCGCCGCAGGGTCTCGAGGCGGTGCTCGGCGCCTTCGATCATGTCTTTGTTGAGCAGCAGGGGAACCAGCAGCAGCGAGGCCTGCACGTAGTCCTCGTGGTCGGTCGGGATCGTCTGCAGGAGCTCGAACGCCTGCGTCCGGCGGCGGGCCTTCAGGTAGTAGTTGCCGGCGTAGAGCGGCATGTCGGCGGCGCGGTAGGCCTCGGCCGCGTGCTCGTAGTCGTTGAGCCTCAGGTAGGCCGCCGCCGCCTCCCGGTGCATGTTGACCTTGGCGTAGCAGCGCGCCGCGTCGGCGTAGCGGCCGGCGCGGAAGAAGTGCTCGGCCGCCTGCTTGGGGTTCTCGGCCTTCTCGAAGAGCTCGGCGGCGCGGTCCCAGACCTCGGCCTGCTCGAAGGCGGCGGCGGCCTCCTCGCCGCGGCCCATCCGTTCCAGGATCTCGCCGGCGTCGCTGTAGCGGTCGCAGCGCAGGTAGATGGTGGCGCGCAGCGCGTCGTCGGCGTCGGTCGCCTTCTCGACCGCGTCGAGGGCCTCCGGCGCCCGGTTGGCCTCGAGGAAGGCCTCGGCGGCCTCGGCGTAGCGCTTGTCGCGCAAGAAGAGCCGCGCCGACCGCAGCGCCGTACCGACGCCGTGGCGGCGCAGGATCTCGGCCGCCTGGCCGTAGCGTCCGAGGTTCTCGAGCACCTCGGCCCGCAGCATCTCGATCTCGAGGATCTCGTGCTGGATGGCGGGGCTGGCCGCGTCGTCGCGCTGGTGAAGCTGGTGGATCTCGAGCTCCCAGGCGCGCAGGGCGGGCTCGTGCAGGCCGACCTCGGCGAAGCTCTGGGCGGCCCGCCGGTACATCGACGCCTTCTCGTAGTTGCGCCCGGCGCGCTCGAGCTGCCGCGCCTTGACCGCGGCCTCGGCGGCCTGGCGGTAGGCCCCGGCCTTCTCGTATTGGGTGATGGCGCCGCGGTGGTCCCCCTGGCGGTCGAGGAGCTCGGCGGCCTTCAAAGGCAGGGGCGCCGCGAGATAGGCGTCGACCGCCTTCGCGGTCTCGCCGAGCTCGGCGAAGACTCCCGCCGCCTGCTCGTGACACTCGGCCCGCAAGTAGAGCTCGGCCGCCTTTTGCAACTCGCCTTTACGATAGGCCTCGTCTGCTTTGGCGGCGTAATCGCGCTGGAACCAGAATCCGAGGACGGTCATCGAAGGTGGTGTCTTTCGCCGCTGGGTCTGCGCGGCGCGCAACGCCGCAGGGGAAGGCTATTCTACCGCATCCCGCGGCGCGCGGGACACCGGATCGGACCCTATGGTAGCGTCTCTCACGCCATGGGAGCGCACCGTTCCGCGATCGCCGGCGCCTTCGCCGCAGCCCTGGCACTCGCCCTCTCGCTCGTTCTGGCGCTGGTGGCCGCGTGCCGCGCTCCCCGAGCCGCGGAGCCGGCCCCCCGTCTCGTCCTGCTCTACGCCACCTGCACCGTCAACAAGCACTTCCTCTCGCCCTACGCCCCGGAGATCACCTTCACCCCCCGCCTCGGGGAGCTCGCGCGCGAGGCGGTGGTCTTCCACCGTCACCGCACCGAGGCGGGCCAGTCGGGCACCGCTTTCGCGTCGATCTTCTCGGGAGCTCAGGCGGACCGCCACGGCGTCTTCCGCCATCCGTCGCGGCTCGCTGACGAGGTCGAGCTGGTCGGCGAGACCTTCCGCCGCGGCGGCTGGGACGTGGTGACCTGGCTCGAGCACGACATGGCCTCGGCCGAGCTCGGTTACGCTCAGGGAGCGCGCGCGAGCTTCGACCGCAAGCTCGCGGCGGGGGACGGCGAGCTGCGGCGGGTGCTTGCGGAGCTGCGGCGGGACGGCGGCTACCGGGCGCTCCTGATCACCAACTTCACCGTCACCCATGGCCCCTACCAGACGGCGGCGTTGGAGTGGTTCTGTGGGCTCTATCCCGACGTCTGCTCCGCGCGCGAAGACCGCGAGGCGTTCGACCGCTACGCCGACTTCTACCGCCGCGCCCACGCCTTCCTCTCCTACGACTTTCCCGCCACCCGCGAGCGCACCGGCATGGACGAGCCGCGCCTCGCGGAGCTGGTGGCGGCGGTGGAGCTGCTCTACCGCGCCAACGTCGCCTACCTCGACCAGCTCTTCGGCGCCGTCGTCGACGAGATCCGCGGCGCCGGCCTGTGGGAGGAGAGCGTGATCGTCTTCACCGCCGACCACGGCGAGACGCTGTATCGCGACGGCACCTATTTCAAATGGACCCATGGCCACCAACTGGCGCCGGAGGTGCTCGAGGTGCCGCTCGTCGTGCGCGCTCCCGGCGTCGCGGCCGGCGACTGGGAAGGGGTCACGCGCTCGATCGACGTCTTCCCGACCCTGGCCGGCCTCGCCGGGCTGCCGCCGCCGGCGGGCGAAGGCTACGGCGTCGACCTGGCGCCGGCGCTCCTCGGCCGCCAGCCGCGGCCCGAGCTCGAGGCCTGGAGCCATACCGCGCTCATTGCCGAGCCGGTCGCCGAAGCGTCCCGGAAGTGGAGCCTCTTCCATTCCATGTACCCGCGCGTGGACCCGGAGCTCATGTGGGTCGAGCTGCGGCGGGGCGAGCGCGTGTGGCAGCTCCGGCGCACCCCGGCCGGCGAGCCGGAGCCCGCGGTCTTCGACCTGGCGTCCGACCCCTGGGAGCTCGCCAACCTCTACCGGCCTGACGGCGGCGAGGATCCCGCCTTCGCCGAGCTGCGGCGTTACCGCGCGCGTCTGATCGCCGCCTGGCACGAGCACGCGGCGCGGCGCCAGGAGATCGACCCGGAGCGCCAGGAAGAGCTGCTGAGGAGCCTGGGCTACGTCGACTGAGACGTGGGTGTAGGGGCGCAAGGCTTGCGCCCTCCGGCGGGCGGGCACCCTGCCCGCCTCTGGCGCCTGGCGTCGCCAGGCGCGGGCGCACGCCGTGCGCCCCTACACCGAAACGGGCGGCCCCGTCGGGGCCGGGCGCACGCCGTGCGCCCCTACATCTCCAGCACCAGTTTCCCCCAGTTGCCACCCCTCTCCATCTGCCGGTAGGCCTCCGTGACCTCGGCGAAGGGATAGACCCGGTCGACGATCGGGCGCAGCCGTCCGTCGTCGAGCCGATCGCGGGCGAAGGCGAGAAAGCCCGCCACCAGCCGCGCCTTTTCGTCGCGGCTGCGCGCCCGCAGCACCGAGCCGATGAGCCGCAGGCGCCGGCGCAGCACCTCGGCGAGGTCGATCTCGGCCCGCGCCCCGGCCAGCAGCCCCACCAGCACCAGGCGTCCGCGGCTCTTGAGCGCCCGCAGCAAATCGTTCACGCCGGCGCCGCCGGCGAGGTCCATGACCAGGTCCACGCCCGCGCCGCCGGTCGCCTCGCGAACGGCTTCGGCCAGGCCGTCGCCGAGCTCGAGGCAGACGTCGGCGCCGAGCTCGCGCAGCGGCTCCAGGCGCTCGAGGCGCCGGCCCGCCACCAGCACCCGCGCTCCCAGCTCGCGCGCGAGCTGCACGGCGAAGGTGCCGACGCCCGAGGCCGCGGCGGTCACGAGCACGCTGGCGCCTTCCACGAGACCGCCCTCGTGGACGAGGTTCGTCCACGCGGTGAGGGCGACCTCGGGGAGGGCCGCGGCGGCGGTGAAGTCGAGTCCCGCCGGAACGCGCATGAGCTGTCCGGCGGGCACGGCCGCCTTCTCACCGTGGCCGCCGCCGGCCAGCAGCGCCATCACGCGGTCGTCGCGGTGCCAGCCGTCGGCCCCGCCGGCGTCCTCGATCTCGCCGGCGCACTCCAGCCCGGGGACCTCGCTCTCGCCGGGCGGCGGCGGGTAGAGGCCGCGGACCTGGAGCAGGTCGGCGCGGTTCAGGGCGCTGGCGCGCACCCGCACCAGCACCTCGCCCGGCCCCGGGCTCGGGTCGGGGACCTCTCCCAGCCGAGGTCCTCCGGCGTCGACGACGACGGCGCGCATGGGGCTGAACCTAGCACGAGAAAGGCGCGGGATAGAATCGCCCTGCCATGGCGCTCTCGACCGCAGTGCCGCGCACCGACCTCGCCGAGAAACGGCGCATCCTCCAGCTCGAGACGCTTTACGACCTGGCGCTGGCGCTGCACGCCGGGCGCCCCGAGCAGGAGCTGGTCGAGGAACTGCTGCTGCGCGTCTGCACGGTGCTCGATCCCGGCGCCGCGGTGGCGGTGACCCGCGACCTCGCCGGCGGCGCCCGCGCTCTCGCCTCCGTGGGCTGGCACCACCGGCCGCCGCAAGGCGGCGAGCTCCTCGCCGGCTCCCTGTGGCGCGAGCTCCTCGCCCAGGGCCGGACCCTGGCGATGCGCGACGGCGAGCTCTGCGGTCGCCCCTACCGCGAGCTCCTCGCCACCCCGCTGGCCGACCGCGAGGTCTATCTCGGCTACCTCGTGCTCCTCGACAAGGAGGTGCGCGGCGCCCGCGACTCCTTCGCCTTCACCGCCGAGGACCGCCGCTTCCTCGACTCGGTGGCGGCGCTCGCCGCCGTGGCGCTCAACAGCTCGCGCCAGCTCGAGGACCTCGAGACCCAGCGCGAGCGTCTCGCCGAGGAGAACAAGGTCCTCAAGGGGCGGCTCGTGGAGGAGTTCGCCGGTCACCGAATCGTCGCCTCGGCGCCTCCCATGCGCCGGGTGCTCGAGATGGTCGAGCGCGTTGCGCCACGCGGCGTCAACGTGCTGCTGCGCGGCGAGAGCGGCACCGGCAAGGAGCTGGTGGCCAAGCTCCTCCACTCGCTCTCCGGCCGCGCCGGCTCGCTGATCGCCTTGAACTGCGCGGCGCTGCCCGAGTCGCTGCTCGAGAGCGAGCTCTTCGGCATCGAAGGGGGCGTCGCCACCGGCGTCCAGGCGCGGCGCGGCAAGTTCGAGCTCGCCCACCGCGGCACCCTCTTCCTCGACGAGATCGGCGACCTCCAGCCGCCGCTCCAAGTCAAGCTCCTGCGCGCCCTCCAGGAGCGCGAGATCGTCAAGGTCGGCGGCCAGAAGTCCCTGCCCGTCGACGTGCGCGTCGTCGCCGCCACCCACCGCAACCTCGAAGGCCTGATCGCCGAGGGCTCGTTCCGCGAGGATCTCTATTACCGCCTCAAGGGGGTCGAGCTCGAGCTGCCGCCGCTGCGCGAACGGCGCCAGGACGTGCCCCTGCTCGTGCGCTACTTCATCGAGGAGTTCTGCCGCCGCGAGGGCCTGACGCCGCCGCCGCTCTCCCCGGAGGCCCAATCCCTCCTTCTCGGCTACGACTACCCCGGCAACGTGCGCGAGCTCCAGAACCTGGTCGAGGGTGCCGTGTCCCTCGCCGACGCCGCCGTCGACGCCGAGCTCCTGCGCCGCCTCATCGGCGACGCGGCCGAGTCCGCCGGCGACGGCGAGACGCCGCTCGACCTGCGCAGCGTCGAGCGCCGTCACATCGAGCGGGTGCTGCGCATGACCGACGGCAACAAGAGCACCGCCGCCCAGCTCCTCGGCCTCGACCGCCGCACATTGCAGCGCAAGGGGTTCTAGCTGCGCCTGGCCTGGAGCTTCATGGCGGGCGCGGCACATCGCCGCGCATGCGGCATTCTGCCGCGAACGTGCGCAGGCCATGGCCTGTGGCCGCCTGTCCGGATGGAGCGGATCGTGGACGGTCGAACGCTGCGGCAGAATGCCGCGCCCCAGCCGGGGACCATCCCAGGCCGCAGCGGCGGACGGATCGGCGCGAAGATCGTTCAAGCCCTTTGTCGGCAAGGGCTTACGGCGCCGAGAGGAAGATTGGACGGCGACCTGGCAGCGACTTTGCTGATAAGGGGCTTGAAACAGCGAGGAGGCTCTCATGCTACAATCCGCCCGCAACCGCGTCGTCGCCGTTCCCCGGGTACCCGTCCAGGTGTTCCTGTCGGCCGGAACGCTGGTGAGCTTTGGGTGGCTGCTGCTCCAGGACAAGATCCATCCGCTCGTCATCTACCTCCTGCAGCTCTACCTGACCTTCTGAGACCGTGATCTGCCGAGCTGGAAGACCGTAGGACGTTGGAGGACCGTGGGACGGATGGATCCGGCGACCGGAGCCGCGCCATGCAGGACGTGACCCTGACTCTACCCATGCTGCCCGACATGGAGCTCACCGCCAGCAAGACGGCGAGCGCGATGGGCGAGCACATCCGCATGAGCCGCGATAAGATCGACGAGATCCAGATGGCCGTGGTCGAGGCGACGATCAACGCCTTCGAGCACAGCGGATCGCCGGACCGGAAGGTCAGGATCCATTTCCACGTACTAGGTACGGAAGGGGATCCCACCGGGTTGCAGATCACGGTGACGGACCACGGCACCGGCATTCCGGACGGCAGGCTGCCGATGCCGGGCAACGACGGCCGCAAGTCGGCGCCGCTGCCGCAGAAGCGAGGGCACGGCCTGAGGATCATCAACGGCCTGATGGACAGCGTGGACATCCGGTCCGACGAGCAAGGCACGACCGTCGTCATGACGAAGTTGTGCTGATTCCAGGAGCCCTTGTGATGACAGAGAGCCTAAAGCTGACCGTCGACGACGCGCGGGATGACCTGGCGGTCATCCGGACCGACGGCTACATCAACAACCAGGGTGGCGAAGAGATTGCGCGGGTGGCCTACGAGCTCATCGACAAGGGGCACAAGAAGCTCCTCCTCGACCTCTCGGGGACCAAGATCGTCAACTCCATCGGCATCTCCATCCTCATCGAGATCATCGAGAAGATGCTGGAGATCGACGGCAAGCTGGCCTTCTGCAGCCTGACGCCGACGATCGAGAAGACGTTCCACATCATGGGGCTGGCGCAGTACGCCAGCATCTATCCCGACGAAGAGGCGGCTCTCCAGGAGCTCGCCGTCTGAGCGGCGGGCAGCGTGAGGATCGCCGCGCTCTTCATCCGCGATGACTTCCCCGACCTCATCCACGTTCCCCGCCGCCGACTGGCAGGCGCTCTTCTCGCTGAGCCGCAAGGAAGCGGACGACCAGCAGGTGCTGGAAGCGCAGCTCGCGGCCTGGTGCGAGGCCCACGGCGTCGATGCGGCCCTCTATTGCCCGGAGGAGGGCGGAGCCTCCATCCGGCGCGTCGACGCGGGCGCCACCGCGTTTCCCGACGCGCTGCCGGACGCCCTCCCGGAGGGCTGGCGGCGCCTCGAGCTCCCCGCCGCCGTGCTCCTGCACACTGCCAGGAGCGCGACCGTCACGGCAGCGGCCGTCGATTCCCAGGATCCGCGGTTGCTGCTGCTGGCGGCGGGGGTGCGGATCAGTTGCCTGAAGCGCGAGATCCACCAGCAGAGCTTTCAGGCCAAGTTCCGCGGCGTCGAGCTCGAGGCTCTCTACGAGATGGGTCTGGCCATCGCCTCGACCCTCGACCTCGACGCGCTCGGCGAGGAGGTGCTGCTGCGGGCGATGTCGCTGCTCGACGCGCGGCGCGGCGCCCTCTACCTCCTCGACGGCGACGTCTACCGGCTCGACCACGCGATCGGCGGCGAGGCCTGGCAGGCGCTCGCCGCCGACGCCGCCGACGTGGCCGCCATCCGCTCCGGCGAGGGCAACGGCTCGGCCGACTGGCTGCCCGGCGCCCGCCACCTCCTGGCGGTGTCGGTGGAGATCGACGGCGACCCGCGCGGCTTCCTGGTGGTCGCCGACAAGGAGAGCCGCCGCGGCGTCGGCCCGTTCCCGGCGACCGACCGCCGCACCCTGGCGCTGTTCGCCAACCAGGCGGCGATCGCCCTCGAGAACGCCAAGCTCCACAAGCTCGCCCTCGAGAAGGAGCGTCTCGAGCGCGAGATGGAGCTGGCCGCCGAGATCCAGCAGCAGATCCTGCCCAAGGTCATGCCCGTGGTCCCCGGTTTCGAGGTCGCCGGCTGGAACCGGCCGGCACGCCAGGTCGGCGGCGACTACTTCGACGTCCACGACGACCACAAGGGCCACCTCGGCCTGATCGTCGGCGACGTCACCGGCAAGGGCATGCCGGCGGCGCTGCTGGTCTCGACCCTCCACTCGGCGCTGCACGTGCTGCTCGACCGCATGGAGATCAGCATCGAGCTGATCGAGCGCCTGAACCGCCACATCTGCGAGTCGTCGAGCGTCAACAAGTTCATCACCATGCTGCTGGCCACCCTCGACTGCGCCAGCAACCGGCTGGTCTAC
>DASWIG010000504.1:0-52420 GCA_036397835.1 Thermoanaerobaculia bacterium | reverse complement strand
GTCCGCCTCCTTGTTGGTCCACGCCTCGGAGACGTTGGACTCGGGGCAGTAGAGCTTGACCTTGCCGCCGTGGATCAGCGGCGCCAGCACGTCGAGCATGCCCTGGCGCTCCCACTCGTGGGCGAAGCCGGCGGCGGTGGGGAAGACGACGACCGGCGCGCCCCAATGACCGTAGAACCACACGTGGACGCGGCGGCCCATGGCCGCGCTCTCGATCATCTCGTGGCTTCGCCGCATTCCGCTTCTCCCCGGGGCGTCGAGCGCGGCATTGTAGCACCGCGATCCGCCCCGCTATCATAGGCGGAAGCGGTAAGCCGCCAACTTCCAGGAGTAGCTCACATGCGCACGCGATGGTCCCTCGCCGTCCTCGTCCTTTCGTTGGTTTCCGCCGCCGCCATGGCGACCGACTGGTCGCAGTACCGCGGGCCGCAGCTCAGCGGCAGCGCGCTCGGCAACGCGCTGCTCGACCGCGATCCCATGGGGCTCGAGATCGCCTGGAAGCGTCCCCTGGGCATGGGCTATTCGTCGATCTCGGTGGCCGGCGGCGTCGGCGTGACGATGCTCGGCGACGGCACGGACGACGTGGTGATGGCGTTCGACGCCGCCACCGGCGAAGAGCTCTGGCGCCGCCGCGTGGCCGCGACGTACAAGGGCCACAGCGGCTCGGACGACGGCCCGATCTCGACGCCGGCGATCCATGACGGCGTGGTCTACGCCCTCGGTCCCCGCGGCCAGCTCCTGGCGCTCTCCCTCGACGACGGCGCCGTGGTGTGGTCGCGCACCCTGGGCGAGAGCGACGCGAAGGCGCCGCACTACGGCTTCGCCACCGCGCCGCTGGTGGCCGGCGAGCTGGTAGTGGTGCAGACCGGCGGCGAGGCCGGGCACTCGATCACCGCCTTCGACCGCGCCACCGGCAAGCCCCGCTGGTCGGTGGAGGACGACCCGGTGAGCTACCAGTCGCCGACGCTCCTCGAGCTCGGCGGCCGGCGGCAGGTCGTGGCGGTCAACGACAAGGCGCTGCTCGGCCTCGACGCCGCGACCGGCGAAGTGCTGTGGAAGCACGTCCACGGCACCTCGCCCCAGGAAGCCTTCGCCCACCCCCTCGCTCTCGGCGGCGACCGCCTGCTGCTGAATTCCCTCGCCGAGGCGGTCGCTCTCGCGGTGACGCCCGAGGGCGGCGGCTACGCGGTGGAGGAGCTCTGGCGCAGCAACGGCTTTCAGGGCTCATGGTCGGTGCCGGTACACCACGAGGGCTACCTTTACGGCTTCAACCGCCACTTCCTGACCTGTCTCGATGCCGCCACCGGCGAGGTGGCCTGGAAGTCGCGTCCGCCGGGCGGCCAGGGTCTGATCCTGGTGGACGGCCAGCTCGTGGTCCTTACTCCCGGCGGCGAGGTGGTGGTGGCGGCGGCGACGCCGGAGGGTTACCGGGAGCGGGCGCGGCTCGCGGTGTTCGCGGGCGCCGGCGGCAACACGCCGCCGAGCTTCGCCGGCGGCCGTCTCTACGTGCGCAACCTCGAGGAGATGGCGGCGGTGCGCGTCACCGACCGGCCGCTGCCGCCCGCGGAGGAGAAGCAACGCGAGCTCCTGGGCGCGTTCGGGGAATTCGTACGCCGCGCCGAGGCGGCCGGCGACCCGGCCTCGCTCGTCGACGCGCACCTCGCCGCCCACGACACGTTCCCGATCGTCGAAGGCGACGCCCTGGTGCACTTCGTCTACCGCGGCGAGGTGGAAGACGTCGCGCTGACGGGGAACTTCCTGCCCTGGGGCCAGGAGGTGGAGCTCGACCGCATCGCCGGCACCGACGTGTACTTCACGAGCCTCGAGCTCGATCCCGAGGCGGTGTGGGAGTACCGCTTCAGCGTCGACTTCGGGCAGGCCGCCGCCGACCCGAAGAACCCGCTGACGACGCCGTCGTTCATGGGTCCGCACTCGGTGTTGCGGATGCCGCGCTGGGAGGTGCCCGGCCATCTCGCGGCGAGCGACGCTCCGGCCGGGCGCGTCGACTCGTTCCAGTTCCGCTCCGAGATCGCGGGCAACGAGCGGCGGGTGCGGCTCTATCTGCCCGCCGGCTACGGCACCGATCCTGAGGCGCGCTATCCCCTCGCCGTGGTGCTGCACGGCGACTCGGCGCTCGAGGCCGGGATGGACCGCGCCCTCGACAACCTGATCGCCGGCGGCCAGGTGGCGCCGCTGGTGGTGGCCTTCGTGCCGGCGTCGTCGTTCATGGAGTACCTTGGGCAGCCCTTCACGCGCATGCTGGCCGAAGAGCTCCTGCCCCACCTCGACCGCCATTACCGCACGCGGACGGAAAGCGTCTCGCGCGCCATCATCGGCTCGGTGGACGGCGGCGCCGGGGCGCTCTACGCGGCGTTCAAGGCGCCGGGGACGTTCGGCAAGGTGGCGGTGCAGTCGGTCCTGACGGCGCCGCCGCTGACCGACGAGCTCCCCGTGCTTTTCGGCGGCGCCAAACAGCCGCTGCAAATCGTCGCCGAGCTGCGGCGCCACGACCTCAAGTTCAGCGACACGCTGGACGCGGCGACGATCACGCGCGGCCTCGTCGACGCCCTGCGCGGGGCGGGCTACGAGGTGACCGTCAACGAGCACGCGGGGGCCTGGGGCTGGGCGAGCTGGAACGCCCACCTCGACGAGGTCCTGGGCGACTTCTATCCTCCGCCTTCCCGAGAGGACTGATCCGCTTCCGCGTTTTGGTGCTATGATCGGCGACCTCTGAACAGACGCAGCAGAAGCTGGTTCGCCGTTTTCTCGTAGCCCACGGTCCCCGCGCCGGGGCGTCCTTGTCGCGTCGCGGGAGGTTCATGTCGCCAGGAAGCGGCGCGCCACCTGGAAACCCGCACAGCAACAAGGAGGTTAGCCCATGGCATCCGACCGACGAGACGACCCGAGTCCGCCCACCGCGAGCGACGGACACGACGACGAGCTCAGCCGCAGGTCCTTCCTGCGCTGGAGCGCCCTGGCGGGCGCCGGGGCCTCGTTGACGGGGCTCCCCTCGGCGCCCCAGGCCGCCGCCCAAGGCGTCGACCTCGGCGACGCCAAGTTCTCCGTGAAGGAGGCGACCATCGCCGAGATGCAGGCCGAGATGGCGGCCGGGAGGCTCCATGCCCTCGGTCTCACGCGCCGCTACCTGAACCGCATCGAGGCCATCGACCGCCGCGGCCCCGGCGTCAACGCGGTCCTCGCCGTCAATCCCGACGCCGAGGACATCGCCCGCGACCTCGACCGGGAGCGGCGCACGAGCGGGCCGCGCGGGCCCTTGCACGGCATCCCGATCATCCTCAAGGACAACATCGACACCGGCGACGGGATGATGACCACCGCCGGCTCGCTGGCGCTGGTAGGCGCGCCGGCACTCCAGGACTCGACGGTGGCCGCGCGCCTGCGCGCCGCCGGCGCGGTGATCCTCGGCAAGGCGAACCTCAGCGAGTGGGCCAACTTCCGGGGCTTCTCGTCCTCGAGCGGCTGGAGCGGCCTCGGCGGCCAGTGCCGCAATCCCTACGTGCTCGACCGCAATCCCTGCGGCTCGAGCTCGGGCTCGTCGGCCGCGGTGGCGGCCAGCCTGTGCGCCGCCGCCCTCGGCACCGAGACCGACGGCTCGGTGGTGTGCCCGTCGTCGGCCAACAACGTGGTCGGCATCAAGCCCACCGTGGGGCTGACCAGCCGCGCCGGCGTGGTGCCGATCGCGGCCGCCCAGGACACCGTGGGCACCCACGGCCGCATGGTGGCCGACGCCGCCGCGGTGCTCGGCGCGCTGACCGGCGTCGATCCGCGCGACCCGGCCACCGCGGCGAGCGCCGGCAACTCCTTCACCGACTACACGCAGTTCGTCGACCCGAACGGCCTCGCCGGCGCGCGCATCGGCGTCGCCCGGCAGCTCACCGGCGGGATCACCGACGAGACCGCCGCGGTCTTCGAGGCCGCGCTCCAGGCGATGCGCGACGCCGGCGCGACGGTGATCGACGTCGCCATCCCCTCGTTCGACGAGTTCGCCAACGACATCTCCGAGATCGTGGTGCTGATCTACGAGTTCAAGCGCGACCTCAACGCCTACCTGGCCACTCGCGCCGGCGTGCCGGTGGCGGACATGGCCGACGTGATCGCCTTCAACCTGGCCAACGCCGACGACGAGCTGCTCTACTTCGGCCAGGAGTGGTTCGAGCTCGCCCAGGCCGAGATCTTCAGCGAGGCGGACTACGTGAACGCCCTCGCCACCGGTCCGCGCCTGGCGGGCCCGGAAGGCATCGACGCGGCCCTGGCCGCCGACAACCTCGACGCTCTGGTGGCGCCCACCAACACGCCGCCCTGGCCCACCGACCTGGTCAACGGCGACTGCTTCCTCTTCGGCAGCTCGTCGTACGCGGCGGTGGCGGGCTATCCGGCGATCAGCGTGCCGGCGGGCTTCACGTTCGGCCTGCCGCTGGGGATCACCCTCATGGCCGGCGCCTGGCAGGAGCCGGCGCTGATCAAGGTCGCCTCGGGCTTCGAGGCCGCCACCCAGGCGCGGCGGGCGCCGGAGTACCTGCCGACGCTCGAGCTGCCCAGGGGCGCGAAGCGCAGGCGGCTCGATCCGGGCGTGATGCGCAAGCATTTCGGCTTCCAGGTCGACGCCTTCCTCAAGGGACGCATCAGGCGTCCTCACTACCTCTAAGAACCCTCGTCCCCAACCCCTCTCCGAAGAAGAGAGAGGGGTTGGGGACGCCATATAGTCGGGGCCATGCTCGATTCCCGGCGTCTCGGCAGCGGCGCTCTCGCGCTCTGGCTCCTGCCGGCACTGCTCTGGGTCCTGCAGGTGGCCGGCCACGCCGCTCCCCTGTGGCTCTCGCGGACCCTGGCCGTGGCCGCCGGCCTGGCGTCGGCGGCCTGGGCCGCGGCATGGGTGCGCCGCGCCTGGCGGCGGCCGGAAGGTCCGCTCTTCGCCGCCGTCCTGGTCCTCGCCCTGGCCTTCGGCTTCGCCGGCCTCGGCCACGAGGTGGGCCAGGGCTACTACACCGACGAAGGGCACTACCTCCACCACGCCCGCGAGGTCAACGCCGGCGAGCCCTTCACCCGCTCCTTCGTCTACCCCCACCTCACCTATTACCTGGGCGCCTTCGCCCTCTGGCTCGCCGAGCTCTTCGCGGCGCCGGTGGCGTGGCTGGCGCGGACGCTCTACGGCGTCGACGACGCGCCGGCCGTGCCCTGGCTGGTGCTGCGCTGGGTCACCGCGGCGCTCGGCGCGCTCACGGTGGTGCCGGTCTTCCTGCTGGCGCGCCGTCTCGCGGGGCCGCCGGCGGCCGGCCTGGCGGGCGCGCTGCTGGTCTTCTCGGTCCACTACCAGGACGGGTTCCAGGTCAACACCTGCGACGTGCCCTCGGCGTTCTTCGCCACCGTCTGCATGGCGCTCGTCGGACGTCTTCTCGAAGGCGAATCGACACGGAACTACCTGCTGGCGGGCGTGGCCTCGGGCCTCGCCGCGGCGGCCAAGTACCCCGCCGGAGTGGTGGCGGTGGCGATCCTGGCGGTGTGGGCCGTCCACCGGGTGGCGAGCCGGCGCTGGGAATGGGGGCTGCCATGGGCCGCTCTGGCCTCCCTGGGGACGTTCCTGGCCCTCCATCCCAGCCTCTTCGTGCACCCGGAGGCGGCGCTCTTCGGGCCGCGGGGCATCCTCTTCGGGGTGCGGCAGTACGCCGGCGGCGGCTGGGTGGGCGTGCAGCCCGCGAGCAACGCGCTGTACTACGCGGGCCAGCTCCTCGCCGACTTCCGGTGGCCGGCGGTGGCGTTGGCGCTGGCGGGCCTCTTCGCTCTGCATCGTCCCCCTGGGGGGATCGAGGGGGGCATCCTGCAGGGCGGCGTGCGCCGGCGTCTCCTGGTGCTGGCGCCGTTCCCGGTGGCGTTCCTCGCGCTTATCGGCTCGATGAGCATGGTGGTGCTGCGCAACCTCTTCCCGGTGATCCCGACGCTGGCGGTCTTCATGGGCGTGGCGGCCGCGGGGTTGATCCGACTCGCCGCCCGCTGGCCGCGGCGGCGCCGGCTCGCCGCGGCCGCGGTGGCCGCGGTGGCGCTGGCGTGGCCGGCGGCGGCGGCGGTGCGGCAGACCGTGGCCCTGACGCGGCCGTCGACCCGCAACGTCATGGCCGCCTGGATCCGCGACCACGTGCCGCCCGGAGCGGGCATCCTCAAGGAGTCGTACACGCCCGACTTCGCTCCCCACGAGTACCTCACCCTCGAGCGCCGCTTCGCCTTCCGCATCCCGGAGGAGGGTTACGCCGACCCCCGCTTCGACTACCTGCTCGTCGCCGGCAGCGCCTACTGGCGCTGGTTGCGGCCGGAGAACGCGGACAAGCCCCAGGGCGACTGGTACCGCCGGGCTTTCGCCACTCACCGGCTCGTCCACCGGGTCGAGCCTGGGGGCTGGCGTCGCGGACCGGAGCTGCGCCTCTACCAGCTCGCGGAACGCCCGGCGAGGGATTCCGCAGAACTTGTTCCGTAGAGACTGACGCGAGCTAGTACAATCCCCGTTACGGACGGCAAGCGTGGAGAAGGATATTGAGTGACAGCGCCGAGCAGCTCTTCCTGGCCCAGCTTTCCCTGATCGAGCGCATCGCCGAGTCGATCTGCCGGCGCCATGCCTGCTTCGGCCCCGACGCCGAGGACTTCGCCTCCGGCGTGAAGCTCAAGCTCATGGCCGACGACTACGCCGTGCTGCGCAAGTTCGATGGCCGCAGCAAGCTGACGACCTACCTGACGACGGTGATCGCCAACCACTTCCGCGACTTCCGGATTCGGATGTGGGGCAAGTGGCGCCCGTCGGCCACGGCGAAGCGGCGGGGGACGTTGGCCATCGAGCTCGAAAGGCTCCTCTCCCGCGACGGCCACAGCCTCGACGAAGCCGTCGAGATCCTGCGCTCGCGCCACCGCGACGCGCCGCCGCGCGAGGCGCTCTACGAGCTGGCGGCCGAGCTGCCGCCGAAGGCGCCGCGGCGCTTCGAAGGCGAGGAGGGCCTCGAAGACGTCGCCGACGAGAACGAGCACGCCGACGTCCGGGTCGAGGAGCGGGAGCGCGCGGAGACGATGAAGCGGGCGCACACGGCGCTCGCGCGGGCGATCGCCGACCTCGACGGCGAGGATCGTCTGATCGTGAAGATGCGTTTCGAGGACGGCTTCACGGTGGCCCTGATCGCCCGCCAGCTCGCCATCCGCCAGCGGCTGCTCTACAGCCGCATCGAGAAGCTGCTGAAGACCCTGCGCGAACGGCTCGAGGCCGCCGGGGTGGGCGTCGACGTGCTCGAAGCGGTAGGCTGGGAGGGGCCGGCGCCATGATCGCGGCCATCGTAAACAGGCGATCGTGTCCGTCCCAACGGTTAGCAACGGGGCTCGCGGCCCTGAGGACCGACGCATGACCCCAACGATGCCATCCACCCACCCGTGTCCGGATCTCGCAGAGCTGGCGGCGTTCGTCGACGGCCGACTGGCCGGCGAGGCCCGCGCCGCGGTGATCGAGCACCTCGCGAGCTGCGAGGACTGCTACGAGGTCTACGCCGAGACGTTGCGCGTCGGCGAGGACCTCGCGGCCGAAGACGCCGCCGCGAACGACGACCTCGCGCCCGTGGTGCGGCATCCGCGCTCGTTTCGCTGGGTCTGGCCCGCGGCGGCGGCGGCGCTGGCGGCGACGGTCGGCTTCCTGGTATTGCGCCTGCCGGTGTTCCTGGCCGCGCCACGATCGTCCGGGGAGCTGGTGGCGGCCACTGGAATCACGGAGCAAACGGAGCTCAAGGAGGACTGGGACGCCCACCGTTGGAGCACGACTCGCGGCCAGAATCCTTACGAATTACTTTCACCGGAAGAACGGTCGTTTCGCGTCGGCGTCCGCGTCGTCGACCTTCGAAGCGCCCTCGAGCTGAGCGACCGCGACGTCGTTAGGGCCGTCACCGGCGAGATCGTCACGCTCCTCGAGGCCGACGAGTTCGGGTTCGGGGAGATCCTCTACGAGAGCCTGGAGCGTGAGTTCGGACCCGACGCGCCGAGCGCGAAGCTGATCCAGCTCAGCGAGCAAGCCGAAAAGGACATGCTGCCGGAGGACGAAACCTACTTCGAGCTCGGCAAGCAGATTGAAGCGGCCCGGCTGGCCGCTCTCGCCGGCAACGTCGACTACTTCAAGAGTGGGAGAATCCGCCGTTTTCTGAGAGGTATCCCGAAGATGGAGATTGCCGAAGCGGACTTGAGGCCGCTGACCGAATTGAAGGCTCTCGTGGAAGCGGGGACAGATGCGGAGGGGTTGGTGAAAGAGCTGGAAGCGATCATCGCCATGCGCAAGCCCTCCGCGTAGGGCAGGCTGTGCCTGCCGATTCCGTGCGGCGAACCTGATCGGCAGGCACAGCCTGCCCTACGCTCGCACGCAATCGGCTCACTCCGCGTACATCTCTTCGATCAGCTCGGCCCAGCGCTCCTGCACCACCCGCCGCTTGACCTTCAGCGTCGGCGTCAGCTCGTCCTGGTCGAGCGCGAGCTGGCGCGGCAGCACCCGGAACTTGCGCACGCTCTCGACGCGCGAGTAGCGGCGGTTGACCTCCTCGACGCCGCGCTCGATCGCCGCCAGTACCTGTGGGTCACGGTGCAGCTCGGCGTCCGCCGCGATGCCGTGCGCGCGGGCGAAGGCCGCTGCGGCGTCCTCGTTGAGCGTCAGCAGGGCGGCCACGAAGCGCCGGCCGTCGCCGATCACCACCGCCTCCGACAACAGCTCGATCTGCTTGAGCGCCTTCTCGATCCCCTCGGGGGCGACGTTCTTGCCCCCCGAGGTGATGAGGATGTTCTTCTTGCGGCCGGTGATCGTCAGGTAGCCGTCCTCGTCGAGCACGCCGAGGTCGCCGGTGGCCAGCCAGCCGTCCTCCAGGGCCTCCGCCGTGGCCTGCGGGTCGTCGAGATAGCCCATGAAGACGTTGGGGCCGCGCGCCAGCACTTCGCCGTCGTCGGCGAGGCGGACCTCGACCGACGGCAGCGGCGGCCCCACGGTGCCCAGCCGCGTGCGGCCCGGCTGGTTCCAGGTCATGGGCCCGGTGGTCTCCGAGAGGCCGTAGACCTCGTAGATCGGGATGCCCAGGCCGGTGAAGAGCTCCAGGACCTCGCGGGCGATCGGCGCCGCGCCTGAAGAGGCCGAGCGCAGCCGGTCGAAGCCGATGGCCCGCCGGACCCGCGCCGCCACCAGACGCTGCGCCACCGCCCACTGCGCCGCCAGCCCCGGCCCGCGCCGGCGGCCCTCGAGCTCGCAGGCGACGTAGCGCCGCCCGACGCCGAAGGCCCACGCGGCCAGCCGCCGTTTCCTCGGCGACGCCGCGCGCAGCTTCGCCTGGATGCCGTCGTAGAGGCGCTCCCACACCCGCGGCACCCCGAAGAAGATCGTCGGACGCACCTCGCGCAAGTTGTCGGCGATCTTTTCCGGCGCCTCGGCGTAGTAGACGGCGCCGCCGGTGTAGGCCGGGGTATGGACCGTCGTCATCTGCTCGGCGACGTGGGCCAGGGGCAGGTAGGAGAGAGCGCAGTCGGTGGCCTTGAGGTCGAAGGTCTCGACGGAGAGCTTCACCGTCTCGAAGAGGTTGCCGTGCGAGAGCATCACCGCCTTGGGCTCGCCGGTGGTGCCCGAGGTGTAGATCAGCGACGCCAGCGTGTCGGGAGCGAGGGCGGCCAGGCGCTTGTCGAGCTCCGGCTCGAACGCCTCGCCGCCCCGGGCCATGAAGTCTCGCCAGCTCATCGCGTCCGGCCGGGCCGTCGCGCCGGCGCCCTCCATCACCACCACGTGCGCGAGGTCGGGCAGCTCGCCGCGCACCGCGTCGACCTTGGCGAGCTGGTCCGCGTTCTCCACCACCGCCACCCGCGCCCGCGAGTGGCGCAGGACGTAGCCGACCTGTTCGGGCGAGCTCGTGGTGTAGATGCCGGCCGCGGCGCCGCCGGCGGCCATCGCGCCCAGCAGGCTCTCCGCCCATTCCGGACGGTTGAAGCCCAGCACCCCGACGCGCTGGCCCGGCTCGCAGCCCAGCGCTATGAGAGCCCGCGCCACTTGCCGGATCTCCTCGCGGTAGACGCGCCACGAGGTCGCCGTCCACTCGCCGGCGGCTTTACGGTAATAGGCCGGCGCGTCAGGACGCGTCTTGGCGTGGTGGTCGATGCGCGAGAGCAGGGTGGCGATCGTCGGGTCCTCCGGGTCAGGGCGGATCGGCGCTCGCCGCGGCGGCGGGCGGCGGATGCGGCGCCGCGTGCGGCGTGTTGTAGGCCACGATCACGATGCAGACGAACATGCCCACGACGCCCACCCAGAGCCAGGGGCTGGTGCTGACCTCGGCGCGCACGAGCCACGCCGAGACCAGGGCCGTCACCGTCACGGCGCCGCCGAAGACGATCGGCATCACCACCTGGGGCATGGCGGTGCCGCCGCTGAACATGGCCAGCGTCAGGGTGAAGGCGCCCCAGGCGCCGACGGTGCCGGCGATGAAGCCCCACAGGCTGCCGGCGCCGGAGAAGGTGAAGGCGTCGCCCTTGTAGAGCATGCCGGCGATGCCGCCGCCGATCCCCCACAGGAGGTAGGCGACGCCGATCGCCACGTAGGGCTTGAAGGGGCTCAGCAGGGCGCTCCGCGCCTGGCCGAGGGCCGGTCCGTAGAGCCCCCAGCACAGCGCGGTGAGACAGGCGAACAGGACTGGGTATTTCATCGGGATCCTCGCGGTCGTACGGCTTCGGCGAAGGATAGCCCGCCGGATATACTGCCCGCAACCCCGGAGCGCGACGCGCCGAAGGAGCCTGGAGATGGAATTCTCGACCTGGGAGCAAGCGCTGCTGGCGATCCTCGTCGCCGCCACGATCGCCCTCTTCGTCTACAACGTGAGACCGCGGGTGCGGGCGATCCTCGCCGGCAAGAGCGACCGCGTGCGCACCGACCGCGTCGGCCGCCGCCTGTGGACGGCGTTCAAGGAAGTCCTGCTGCAGACCCGGGTCATCGGCGGCCGGCCGGTGGCCGGAGCCATGCACGCCGCGGTCTTCGGCGGCTTCCTCTTCTTCGCCCTCGAGACCACCGACCACTTCCTCAAGCCCTACGGGATCCGTTTCCTGCGGGCGCTCTTCGGCGAGGGCGGGGCGCCGGCCTACAAGCTGGTGGTGGCGGCGTGGGCGGTGCTGGTGAGCGCCGGCATCCTCGGCCTGGCCTTCCGGCGCTTCGTGATGGTCAAGACCTCGCCCGACCCGAAGTCGTGGAGCTCGGGCGTGGTGGCGCTGCTGATCCTGGTGCTCATGGTCACCTTCCTCTACGCCCAGGCGCCGCCGCCCCCGGCCCTGGCCAAGGCCAACTGGTGGCTGCACGCGCTGGTGATCGTCGTCTTCCCGCACCTGATCATCCGCTCCAAGCACTTCCACATCCTGATGGCGCCGGTCGACGTCTTCTTCCGCACCGAGCGCCTCGCCGACCTCACGCCCCTCGACCTCGATCTCGAGGCGCTCGAGGCGAGGGGCGAGGAGCCGTCCTTCGGCCTCGAGACCCTGGCGGACCTGTCGTGGAAGCAGCGCATGGACTTCCTGACCTGCGTCGAGTGCCGGCGCTGCACCGACCATTGCCCGGCCAACCTCGCCGGCCAGGAGCTCGACCCCCGCGGCTTCATCCTCGCCGGCCGCCGCTCGATCTTCGAGCTGGCGGCCGAGGAGCCGGTGATCGGCAACGTCATCACCGAGACGGCGCTCGGCCAGTGTACGAGCTGCGGCGCCTGCGAGGCCATCTGCCCGGTGGGCATCGAGCACCTCCAGGTCTTGACCGGCGCCAAGCGCGCCCAGGCCCTGGCGCTGGGCACCGGCATGGTGGCGAGCGAATTCCTCGAGACCGTGGAGCGTCGCGGCAACCCCTTCGGCCAGAGCGCGGACGTGCGCGCCAAGCTCCTCCGCGAGCTCGGGATCCCCGTCTACGAGCCGGGCAAGACCGAGTACCTGCTGTGGCTGGGCTGCGTGTGGGCCTACAACGCCGACGCCAGGAGCTCGCTCGCCGCCATGGTGAAGATCTTGAAGGCCACGGGCACGAGCTTCGGCGTGCTCGAGAAGGAGTCGTGCTCGGGCCACCACTCGCGCCGCCAGGGCGAGGAGATGCAGTTCCAGACCCTGGCGCGGGAGAACGTCGAGCGCCTCAAGGAGGCCAGGGTCGACACGATGATCGCCCCCTGCCCTCACTGCCTGCACACCATCGGCCGCGAGTACGCCACCCTCGATGAGAGCTTCGACGTCCGCGTGGTTCACCACTCGCAGTTCATCCTGGAGCTCCAGGCGCGGGGCGCGCTGCGCCTCGACCGCGCGAAGCACGGCGGCGTGGCCGCGACGTACCACGACCCGTGCTACCTCGGGCGCTACGAAGGCGTCTACGACGCGCCGCGCGACGTGATCCGCGCCGCCGGCCTCGAGCTGACCGAGATGGAGCGTCACGGCAAGCGGGCGGTGTGCTGCGGCGGCGGCAACGCCGGCTTCGCGCGCGAGCAGGCGGTCGAGGTGCGCGTCGACCAGATCCGCAAGGAGCACGTGCGGGCCACGGGGGCGCGCCTGCTGGTGACCGGGTGCCCGGAGTGCAAGATGATGCTGGGCGCCGCCACCGACGTCACCAAGGACCTCGCGGAGCTGGTGGCCGAGGCCATGGTCGAGGACCGGGCCTGACCTGCCGCCGGGACTTCCCGAGATCGCCCGAGCCGCTCGCGGCACCCGCCAACGGCTCAACGCGCTCGCCCAAGTCGTTTACGGCAGGTGCGAACTGCTGCCGGACATTGCGGCGAACATCGGCACCCGCTCCGCCCCAAGTGGTAATACTCACCCTATGTCGCAGGCCCTGGCCACGGAGCCGATTCCTATCCTCAAGGACTCCAGCGACGACAGACGGATCTCGACATCGTCCGAGTCCAGGACACCGGCCTCTTCACCGCGGACGATCCAAGAGTCCTGGAATGGGCGGCGCAAGAGGGCAGAGTCGTCCTGACCCACGACATCGCGACGCTCGTCGGCTACGCCTACGACCGCCTCCAAGCTGGACAGCCCATGCCCGGAGTGATTGCGATGCACTCCGATTGTCCGATCGGCCAAGCCGTGGAGGAGCTGGAGCTCCTCCTCCTGGCATGAGCTCCGGCGGCGCGACCCTAGACGGAATCGAATCCGCGTGGGGAAGGTTCGCGTGCCGTCAGGAGACCCGGGAATAGGTTCAGATCTCTGTATTCCCGCATTCCCAGATGCGCATGTCTCGATCTCTCCGGCCTCCGAGCCGCCCGCCCGTCGTTTCACGCGTTTGATGGTAGGACCGCGTGAAGTCCGCCTTCCAGGGCGATCTCGAGGGAGAACCGTGTTCACATGTCCGGATGACCATCGATTCATGTCGACGAGTTTCTTGGCCAAGACAGTGATGAGCTCGGAGAGGCCAAACACCTTCCAGCAAGCAGGAAGGACGAAAGCGCTAAGCGGGCTGGCCTTGCTCTGGGTGCTCGCTTCGCTCCTCGTCCATGCGGTGCCGTCGATGGCCCAGGGGGGCGGAGCGTTGGAGCCCCGCGAAGCGCAGTTCGTCCTCGTCATCGACGATTCCGGAAGCATGAGCCAGGAGCAGTACGGTCGCACCGATCCCGACCGCCTGGCGGTCCTTGCCGTCCGTGCCCTCCTCGGAGTGCTGGACGATCGGGATTGGGTGAGCGTCATCCGCCTCAATGGGCCGCGGGACGGCGAGGAGCCGCCGCCCCTGGCTCCCCTGGACGAGCGGCACCTGCGACGGCTCGAGCAGGTCCTCGACCTGGAAGGAAAGCTGGCCGCGTACGCGGGCGACGTGACCCCGTGCCGCAGCGCCCTGGAGGACGCCCGGGAGCTTCTCAACGGTGCTGATCGTCCTAACGTCTCTCAGGTGGTGATCTTCCTCACCGATGGCGAGTGTACGCCGAGGGGCGACGAAGAACGGGTGCTGGGCTTTCTCGACGGTCTCCGTTCGCATCAGGGCGACCGCCGGCGCTTCCAGCTCTACCTCCTCCGTTTCCAGGGCACGACGCCGTCGGGCGGCCTGCAGGAGCTGGCGGAGCTCACCGGCGGCACCGTCAGCGAGCTGCGCCGCGGCGACCCGACCCGCATCCTGCACACCTTCGCCCAGGCCCTCTCCCGCTCCCAGGGCTACGAATCCCAGATCCTGACCGCCAGCAACTCCGAGCTTCCCGCTCACCAGGGTGCCCGGAGGGTGCGGCTGCTGGCGGTCGTGCCCGGCGGTGGGCCCGCGCCCCTGGAGATCCGGCTCTCCGACCGGCAAGGCAACCCCCTGCCGATGACCACCATCGACAGGGGCGTCCACCACTACCTCCCCGACGGCCGGGAGTACCGCTTCGTCTCGGGGGAGTACCGGCCGGCGGGCGAGCCGGTGCGGGTCGACGTCCGCGGCGCCGGCAACGATTGGGACGTCGTCGCCCTGCCGGAGTACCGTCTGGGGGTGGAAATGGTGCTCCGACGCGGGCGCTGCGGCGAGGCGCAGGAGAGGGTCGAGAGCAACACGCTGGCCGCCGGCAGCGATCTGTGCGCCGTGATTCGGCTGGTCAACGATCGGGCACAGGCCGTGGGTCAGGACGTCACGGAAGGCAGGCTGGAAGGCGTCCTCGAGATCGGCTCGAGCGGCCGCGGCGAGCCCGAGCGGGTGACGGCGACGCCGCTACGCGCCGGCGAAGCGAGGTTCGAGCTCGATCTCCAGGCGTTGGCGGAGGGCTACCACACGCTCCGCGCCGCGGTACACCTGACGCCGCCCGGCGAGAGCCGTCCGCGGACCCTGAGGGCCCAGGAACGTACCCTTCAGGCGGTGAGCCGGGCGATCGAAGCCGAGCCCGCGGAGGTGAGCTTCGGCGATGTCTACCCGGGCTCAGAGATCACCCGGATGCTGCGTTTGAAGGGCCGCTTCTCGGAGACCGACGCCCATCTCGAGCTCGCGAACGCCGGCGAGATCCCTCCCTGCGTGAGTTTGAGCTTCGCCGGCAAGCCGCTGGGGGAGACGGTGCGGACAGTCTC
This sequence comes from Thermoanaerobaculia bacterium, assembly GCA_036397835.1. Lineage (GTDB taxonomy): Bacteria > Acidobacteriota > Thermoanaerobaculia > Multivoradales > J023 > DASWIG01. Next base: position 37,399 of record DASWIG010000504.1, on the reverse strand, counting down.
TCAGCAGGCCTATCCGCTGATCCTCCGGGTCGCCGCCGAATGCGCGGTCAAGAAAGTCGACCCGGTCAAGACCCATCTCTCGTTGCGGATGCCCGAGCTGCCGGGGGGCGAAGCCATCGCCATACCGCTCTCCTGGCGGTTGGACAGCACGGTGCGCGAGGGTGACGTGCTCCTCTTCGAGCTCGCCGCCGGCGAGTCGGCGCCGGGAGAGGTCGTGGCCCCGTCGGACGTCGAGGCGGCCGACCACGAGGCGAGCCTCGAGCCGCCGGGAGAGATCGTGGCCCCGTCGGACGTCGAGGCGGCCGACCACGAGGCCAGCCTCGAGCCGCCGACGGCCGCGGGGAGCGACGAGCCCGCCAGTCACCTTCGCGTGGGCTTTTCCGTCGCACACGGCGACGAGCCGATGTTGCTGGGCGCGGACGGAGAGCCGGTGCCGGAAAAGCACGTCGTTTTCGGTCCCGCGAATCCCGTGGGCGTGTGGGTGGAAGCCCGGCCTTGCTGCGACACCGGTTCTTACTACAGCCGGCTGCGCCTGCGGCCGGTCGACGGCGGCCCGGCGCGGGTAGTGCCGATCGAGGTCCGGGTCACGGGGGACTGGTGGACCTGTTATCGCTCGTGGGTGATCGCGGGTCTGCTCGGGCTTCTGGCGACGCTGCTGAGCTTCTACGTCCTGAGCATGTTCGCTCACACCAACTTCCTGGCCAAGAAGCAGCTCGTCGCGCGGCTTATCCCGCTGCGCTGGCCGCGCTACGGTGGCGCGCCTCAGCCGGCGTCGGATCGCGGCGGCGACCGCGGGGAGGTCGAGGACATGATCCGGGCGGGGCTGCCGTGGCACCAGCGGGTGCTCAACTGGCTGCGCGCCAACCCCCTGGTCTTCGGGCTGCCGGGACGTCGCTTTTACGAGACCGCGGAGCTCTTGCTGGCCTCCGACCTCGGCCTCTCCTCGGTCGTGCTGGTCCCGGAACGGGACGTGGTGGGCCGGCTGCAAAAGGCACAGGAGCTGGATCCGTGGGAAGAGGGGCGGCTCTTCGCCCGCGCCGGCAGCGCCGTGAGCTTCCTGGCGGTGCGCGGGCCGAAGAAGGAAGTCGGCCAGCTCACGCCGGACGGCTGGTACGGCAAGACCGACGGCTTGAGAGTCGAGCCGATGAATAAAGGACAGCGATTGATTCACAAGATTCCAGCGCAGGACCGCAGAGAAGGATTCGTCGCCGGGTGGGTCCTGGAGTAATCGGAATCGTAATTGGAAGAGGGCTTTACCATGGCCAGGAATCGAAAATTGATCGTCGACGAGCTGCTGACCAAACCAAGTGGCGTCTGCCCGATGCTCTTCGTGGGGTTGGGGGGAGCCGGTTGCAAAATGGTGGAGCGCATCGCCGCCCACCTGCGCCGCCGGCCGGACTTCCGCGAGCGCTACCGCGAGCTGATCAAGTTCGCCATGGTGGACACCAACGTCAACGACCTGGAGTCGTATCGCGAGATCGCCGACGCGACTTTCCTGATCAGCGACTTTGAGAAGGAGGAGTACGCCAACCTGGCCTCGGGCAAGAAGTTCCTGGAGCCGGACGAGTACTTCACCCAATGGGTGCCTTCCGACTATCGCTTCCGCTCCGGGGACACCTCCGGCGCCGGACAGATCCGCATCGAATCCCGCCTCGGGGTCTACTATCAAATGAAGCACAAGGACTTCGTGCCCCGCTTCCGCCGCCTGCTGGAGGACCTCAAATCGCACGAGCACGGCCACCGCAAGCTCGACTCCGACGAGATCCGCATCGTCCTCTGCTACTCGATCGCCGGCGGCACCGGCTCGGGCTGCCACCTGCCGATCGCCTACATGCTGCGCGACCAGGCCGGTGAGCTGGGTCGGCCGACGCTGATCGGCGCGGCGGTGATGCCGGCGGTCTTCGAAGACAAGGTCGGCGTCAACAAGGACGGCACCTACGCCAACGGCTACGCGGCGCTCAAGGAGACCGAGCACCTGATGAAGCTCGGAGCGCCGGACTCGCGCTTCTACCCCGAAGACGGCCTCGACTTCCACTACAACCCGGCCGACATCTCGAAGCGCAAGGTCTTCAGCCGTCCTTTCGATTTCCTCTACCTGATCGACAAGCCCGAGTCCTTCAGCGTTCCCGAGCCGGTGGACGCCGCCGCCGACGGTCTCTACCTGCAGTTCTTCTCGCCGCTCTACGGCGCCCAGCTCTCCGACTACGACAACTACACGCAATACCAGCGCTTCCTGGTGCCGGAGGACTTCGAGGAGCGGGGAATCCCGGGATTCGCCAGCTTCTACGGCTCTTTCGGCTGCGCGGTGCTCCTGGTGCCGGTGCCAGGGCTGGTGGAGTATTGCAGCCAGGCGGCGGCGCTGGCGCTGATCCGCGCCAGCTTCATGGGCGAGGTCCCCGCCGATCCGGTCTATGAGCCGCTGCGGATCGACAGCGACCGCTTTTACGAGGTCAAGGAGCGCGACGACGAGGACGCTCAGCTCTTCCGGGCGGCGGACATTCCCAACCAGCCCCAGAAGGAGCGCCGCAACCGGCTTCTCGACCGCCTGTTCGTCAAACGGGTGCGCCTGCTCGCCGCCTGCGAGCACCGGATCGACAAGGACGGGCGCTTCCGCGGAATTTTCCGCCACGGGCACTACCTGGGCACGGTTCCGAAGCTCGACGGCAGCGCCGTCTTCGACCCGGAGGCCTACGGCGAGGAGGCGCGGCGCGAGCGGGAGCTGGTCGGGGGCAAGCTCAGCGTCTCCATCGGGGGCATCCTGCTGCCGGCGCTGGTGGGGGCACCGGAGGAGGGGGAGGACCCCGGTCTGCTGGAGCGCGCCCACCAGTCGATCAAGGAATTCAGGCTCGTCAGCCCGCGCCGCGACATGCGAGTAATCGAGCTCAAGGGCCATGCCGCCAAATGGCGCGACGAGCTGAAACGTGAAGGGCTGCGCCGCCTGCGGGAAGGTTACAGCGAGGGCGCGGTGCGAGTGCCGGGGATGGAGGAGCTGATCGGTCTCGACTTCCTGCGCCGGGAGGCGGCGGAGGTGGACCTTACCGCCAAGCGTTACGCCGTGCTCTCGTTGCTCGAGACCATCGCATGGGGGCAGCAGCACGGGGAAGAACGGGATTCGAGCTTCGACGTCCAGGAGAAGAAGGACAACGCCAGGATCAAGCTGAACGACGAGCTCGTCGAGCACGTCGCCAACCAGGCTCGGGAGCTGGCCTTCCGCGACGTGCGCCGCGAGTTCCTCGCCCAGCTCGGCAATCTGCGCAAGGCCCTCGAAAGCTACGCGGACGAGATGCGCGAGCTGGAGCGCGGCTCCGCCAACCTGGAGCAGGAGTACAGTCGCCGCCTGGAACGGCTGCAGTACCAGGGCGAAGAGTCCGCCAACGAGTACGTCCTCGACGCCGAGGCGCTCCAGGGGGAGGACAGCCGCCGCTTCTGGGACTTCTACTTCGACGACCGGATCGCGGTCCTGCCGGAGCTGTCGCTGGGCAACGAGCGGGTGCAGCAGATCCTGAGCGACACGGTGATCGACCTGTCGCAGCGGACGGGGCGCGGCACCAGCACGTCACGACTGGAGAAGCTCTTCACGGCGCTTCGCCAGTACGCCCGGGAATTTCTCGAAAAGCGCATCGGCGGCGATCCCCATTCCCCGGACCAGGAGCTGCGGGAGGGGCTCGCCCTTTCCGACGCCCTGGAGCTCGAGCTCACCTATCGCGCTCTCTACCGCAGCCATTCCGAGGAGATCCGCGGCAAGGGCGAAAAGACGATCCGTCAGGTGCTCGCCGAGTACCGCGCCCTGCCCGAGGAGAAACAGATCGACTTCGGCGACCCCAAGCACCAGGACTACCTGCGCGACAAGATCAAGCGGGTGGTCAAGGAGAAGGCGTCGCTGCTCTGCGTCTACGAGCGCTCCCGGGATCAGCACGGGGGCGTGCGTCCCAACCACGTCTTCCTCGCCGCCATCGACGCGAACTTCAAGAACAGCAACATCGAGCAGGCGCTGCGGGGCGCCGACATCGCCGACCTCAAATGGGTTTCCGGCAACTGGCACAACGCCAAGGAGATCATTTTCTACCGTGCGGTGCTCAACGTGCCCCTCTACACCTTCGGCCGACTCGATCAGATGAAGCACCACTACGAGAGCTTCCAGAACCTGAAGCGCCGCTCGAAGGCCTTGCACATCGACAAGAACTGGGAAGGGACCAAGCTCCACGACCTCGATCCGGACACCCTCAAGGAGGGGCATCGCCAGACCCTGGTACGCAATCAGATCATCAACTTCACCGCTCTCCTGTGCAGCCAGCACCCACGGCTGGACAGGGAGGCCACGTGCATTCTGCGCCGCCGCGGCCGTTACCTTCTTCTCGATCCGGACCTGACCGCCACGCCGGACGAGCACGAAGCGGGCGTGACCTCCCTGGGCGACACCCTGGCGCGGGCGATCCAACGGTTGCCGGAGGTCCTCGACGCCGAGCGGGTCAACTTCAGCGAGTATCGCGACTCCCTGCACGGCGTGCGCAACGGCATGGCCCCCGGCCTCTTGGGGCAGATCAGCCGTCTGCCCTTCGAGTGGCGCCTGCAATACGAGGACCTGAGCAACCATTACGGTCATCAGAGGTCCGTGGATCAGCAGGAGATCCTGCGCGATCTCAAGGACTCCTACGAACGGCTGCGCGAGGCCCTCGAATCCCTGCTCGAGGAGCTGCGCAACCGCCAATTGGAGAGCCGCACCCGCAAGGAGGACTTCACCGTCTACGCCCGCAACCTCAGCTCCGAGCAGGCGCAGGAGGCGCTGGCGCAGAGCATCCGGATCCTCTCCTTCTTCAGCGAGCGGTGGAGCAAGCTGGAAGACGCCGACAAGGTTCCGGAGACGCCGGAATCCTTCCAATCCCTGTTCAAGCCCCTGACCGCCCACAAGCTGGACGACATGCTCAGGGGGCTGCGCTACAAACCGCGCAACGGCGACGAGGACTCCGAGTCGAAGCCCCTCCCGAAGAAGGGAGCTTCGGGCTCGAAGGCCGCGGCGGCGCAGGCACCATGACCGATCTCGTCTACCCGGCCCCCTCCCTGGTCGTCGGGCTGGGGCGTTTCGGCCTCGCGGTGCTTGAACGGCTCGGGGAGGACTGGCAGCAACTGCGGCTGTCCGGAGGGGACCTGTCACTCGAGAACTTGCGCCTCCTGTGGATCCATCCCCAAGACGAGGACGAGGATTGCTGGCGCAAGCACGAGCTCCGGCAGTTGAAGATCGCGCGCCACATCGGCGACGGCGACATGCCCTCCATCGCCCTTGATTTCGTGCTGCTGCGCACCCTGGGGCTGATCCGCTACCGTCACGGCACCTACCAGGTGGCGATGCCGCGGGACCGTGGCGCGCTGCGCGCCAGCGACCTCGAGCTCCACGCGCCACCCGACGACAGCGACCGCCAGGAAGAGGAGCGGCTCGTGCGGCGCCGCTACTTCGAGTGGCAGGATCTCGATCCCGATCCCCTCGTCGCCGCCGAAAGGCTGCGCCGCGCCGCGGAGCGCCAGGCCGCTCTGCACCTCTTCATCGCGCCCCTCGTCAACCGCATCCGCCAGGGCCACAGCCCCTGCGTCCTGCTGGCGGCGATCCTGCGCTGCCGCTCCCTGGCCGAGGGGCGCGATCCCTCGCCGTGGCGCTGGGTGCGCGAGTCGCTGAGCTCGGGCGCCATCCCCCAAAAGGCGATCAACTCAGCGCGCAAGAAACACAAGCATCACGACGAGCTTCTCGACAGCCTCGCCCCCTTTCCCTTGCGGCCGAAGCCGAATCGACGGCAGCGGGAATGGGAGTTCGAAGAGACCGAGATCGTCGTTCCCGCCAGGTTCCAGCCGAAGGAAAGCGATCCGGAGGCCCCCATCGATCCCTTCCACCTGTTGCGGGAGAACTGGCAGACCACCGGCTGGGCGACCGACCTCGAAGAACGCGAGCAGCTCGCCTTCAAGCCCTTGAAGGTCAGTCGCTTCCGGCTTGGGCTCTTCGACCATTCCCCGGACCGGGGAGAAGGGCAGCCGGAGTTCGCCAAACGCCTCGGCCAACGCCTGCAGTGCCTGGCCAATCTCCTCCACCGAGGGCTGGTACGCCTGTGGGTGGACCTCAATCGCGAGCAGGTGGAAGAGCGCACGCCGCTGCCGCTGCTGCGCCGTCACGAAGCGCTGGACGAGGCGCTCCAGCAGAGCTTGCAGATGCTCTACGAGCTCGCCGTGCGGCCCCTGGAGGAGGATCTCGAGGAGGAGGAAGACACGCACCGATTGGCCGCCCAGCTCCGCTGCCCCGAGGTCTTGCCGAAGGAGCCCACCCGCTTTCTGCGCACCCTGCGACTCGACCCCGACCCCCGTTGGTGGGAGGAGAGCGCCCTCGATCGCCGCCTCGCCGCGCTCGGTCTGGCCGATCCCACGGAGAAAGGGCCGGCTCCCCGCCCCTTGTTGCAGGAGATCGGCCTGCCCGATCCCGAGACGCCGGAGCCCACGTGCCGCCCGGCCGCCGAGGGCGACGCCGGCGAGGCCGGAGACGACCCGGGACCGGACGGGGCGGTGACGGACGGCCGCCGATCGGAGCTGCGCAAGGTGCTCAATCAGGTGGTGCGCGAGATGCTCGACTTCTCTTATCTGGCGAAGTATCGCCAGCGGCCGACCCGCACCCCTCCCCGCCTGACGGTCTTCGTCGTCGGCGACATGAACGAGCCGTTCGCGCGCCTCAAGACGACCGAGGTGCTGCGGGACGTCCACTCCGAGCTGCTGCGCTCCTTCAGCTCCATGTTCGAGCTCAACCGGGAGGGCTTCGACCGCGCCCTGTCCGTGGTGCCGATTCTCTGGATGCCCCATCCGGCCGACCCCTTCGGCGGCGATCCTCTGGAAAAGACCCGCCTGGAAGAGGCGGTGATCATCGACGCGGTTCACAAGGTCCGGCACTGGGTGGAGTCGGTTCTGCCCAGCGCCCGCCGGCGCATCTCGCAGATCTTCATCAACGGCCGGGTCACCGACACGGCGGTGCTGACGCTGCGCGACAGCATCAACCAGACCCGCGATTTCCTGGCTTTTCAGATCCGCAACGACCTTTCCCGCGACGACTGGTTGCGGCGCACCGCGGTGGGACCGGGGGGCGACGACTTCTTCGCCTCGTTCGCCTGCTGCGAGATCGAGTTCCCGTCCGAGCGGGCCCGCGAGTATCTGGCCAACCGCATGGCTCGGGATTGCCTGCACAAGCTGCGCGCCGACGCCCAGTGGCGGGGGGCGGAGTCCGCGGAGCTGCCGGCCCCGAACGCCACCGAGGAGCTGATCAGGGAAGCGAGCGCCAGGTTGAAGCAGGACGCCGAGGGCCGGGCGCAAGAGCTCGCCGATTCGGTGTGGAACGTCCTGCCGCAGGATCGCCGCCTGCACCCGTGCATACCGCAAAAAGAAGTGCTGAAGCGCTTCGGCCAGCCTTTCGAAGCGCAGCTATGGAGCGGAATCACCCGCCTCTGGCGAGAGTTGGCGCAACACCGCGGACGGATGGACGATCTGGTGGATTCCCTGCGGCATCAGACTTCGCAGCGGCTGCGCACCGCTTTGCCGGAGATCCGGCGCCACAGCGACAACGACGTCGAGCAGACCGCTACCCAGGGTCTCCAGGCCGTCCTCTCGCGGCTCGAAGATCGTCGTCGAGGGGCCTTCGAGATACTCCAGGCGACGGAAGAGGAGCGCCGCCAGGGGGAACAGGCCTGTCAGCGGCACCGCAAGCCGCGACGTCAGGAGCTGACCGCCGCCCGCGACAGGGTGGTGGCGGCGGCGGAGGCCAAGCCCGACTGCGGCCCGCAGCGGCTGGGGCTCCTCGCCTGGGGGGCGCTGGCGCCGGCGACCGGAGTGCTGCCGGCGATTCTCCTGCGGCCTTGGCTGGCCGGCTGGGCGCTTCCGGTGAGCACCGTCGCCCTGATCGCCATCGCCGGTCTGCTCCTCTGGCTCTACACCCACCGCAGCTACCGCCGGCTTCGAACCGCGATCGAGGAGATGGCGGCGGCGGTGCGTCGGCTGGTGGCCGGCAGCGGCGAGGCCAACCTGATCGCGCAGGCACCCTCGTTGCGGTCCTTCTTCGAGATGCGCCTCAACCTCACGTCGGCGCTGGCGCGGCGGGGCTTTGCGCTCCACGTCTACGAGCAGTCGGCGGTGGACGAAGGGTTGGGTCATCGATTGCGCGAGAGCCTCGACATCCAGGAGCACCGCATGATCCGCAGAGCCGAGGCCCTCGGCGTACGCCCCGCCCCCCCCGGCGCCGACGAGCGGGACGACCTGCGCGGCCTCTTCGTCCGCCGGACCGGGGGGCGGATGGCGAAGCTCATCAACCCGGATCACCTGGTGGAGTACTACCGTAGCCGAGTGCGCTCCGACGACGTGCCGGTCGGCGAGCTCCTGCAGGCTGCCGGCGGCCTGAGGGAGTGGCGCAAGACCGCCTGCCTCTCCGACGCCGATGCGGTCGTGGGGTATGGGCGGGAGCTGTTCGCCGCGGTGGCGGTCAAGCCCATCACCGAGCTCGACTACTTCTCCGCCACGGTGGGGGAGCACCTGCGGGAATTCGTCGCCCGCAACTACTCCAACATCGGCTTCGGCGCCAAGTTCCTCGGTCACGAGGGGCTCGATCCCGACGGCGTGCGCCTGGTTGCCGACGCCGCCCTGGTGGCGGACCGGCCCTTGTTGAGCGCCTACCAGCGAGCCGAGGATCAGGCCGAGGAGCGGTCTCGCACGGAGGACCGATCCCGGCCCCGTCCCCGCACCCTGGAGTGCGTCGCCTACAAGGTCCGCCCCAACGCCGCCTACATGCTCTCCCTGGTTCAAGGCGTGCGCGCCCACAGCGTGCGCAATCTGAAGCGCTTCGAGTCGTTCCATGATCGCCCGCAAGACCTGGATCCGCCGGCGATTCACCACCTGACGGGCTACGAGCAGTGGGCGCGGGAGTTCTTCGAAGAGGTGCGCAGGGCGATCGACCAGGTCCGCGAGGAACGAGCCCGCGAGGAGCAAGCGCGCGGGGAGCGAGCCGCGAGGGAGCTTGAGAGCAAGAACCAGATAGAGACGTTCGAGCCCGCGCCGGCCGAGGCCGCGGAGGGTGATCATGGAGTGGCTTGAGGCGCTCGTCTTCGCTCTCCTCTCCTCCCTCCTCCAGGGGATCGCCGGGTTGCGGGAGCGCTGGATCGTAGCCATCGTCGCCGGCCTCCTCGCCCTGGCCTACGCCGTCGCCCACCTGCTCCAGTGGCGGCTTACCCGACACCTCCAGGCCCGGCCGGACAAGACGGCGCCCCTCGGCCGGCTGGAAGCCAAATTCTCCATCGCCGCTCCGATGGCGCTCGTCTACTTCTTCCTCGAGTGGATCGTCAAAAGCCTCCGCGCCTGGCTGCTGCGGCGACGCCGAAAGAACAGACAGGGGGAGACGGAGCATAAAGGCGGAGCCCAGACGAAGGCCAAGGGCCCCTTGGTCGTCGCCACCCTCGGCCCCACCTTCTTCTTCGCCGGGGTGCTCTGCGGCTTGATCTACTGGCTCGCCCGGCTGACCGGGCCGCTCTTCGCCCGTTCTTTCGGAATCAGCTCCGGTCACTCGTTCTGGCAGTACCTCTCTTTGGGGCAGCGCCCCGAACTTGCCTGGCTCCTGCCTCTCGAAGATCGACCCCTGACCGCGGTGGTGCTCTGCCTGGTCTTTTGGATGGTCCTCTGGTGGACCCTCGGCAACGTCTTACGGGGGCTGGTCTACCGCTCCGAATTGCAGCAGAACCTGGTCCACCGTCGGGAGAGCGCCCTCCCCGCGTGGACCTCCGGCTTCGGCGTGGTCGATCTCACCAGGCCCGGCCTGAGCTATCGCCGCTGGGCCACCTGGATGGCGACCCCCGCCATCCTTCTGATCAGCGCCGCCTGGACCACCCTGGAGCGCGAGGAATGGGGCGTCGAGCCCTCCGCCCTCGCCATGGGGCTGGTGGTCACCCTCTCGTGGGTGGTGCACCTACGCTTGCGAGGATTCTCCACACCGCCTCCGGCCGCCGTCGACAGGCCCGAATCGCCCTCCCAGATACAGCATCCCGGCTGGCCCCAGGTGGCGGAGGAGCTCCGGCGCCTCTACGGCGTCCAGGCGCCGGAACCTCGGCTCGAGCGCCCGGTGGCCCCTCTTCCCCTTCCGGTCAGGACACGGCAGGTGCCGTCGCTGTCGCCGCTCGCGGCGGAGCTGCTGACGGATCCGGAGGAAGGCCCGGAGGCGACTCGGGAGCCGTTCCTGAGCCTCATGCAGTCGAAGGTGCTCGAGAGCCTGTCGCTCCTCGGCTACGTCCACCTCCAGCCGCCGGGGGGTGACGAGACGCTGACCCTGCAGAGGAGCGGCCGCGACGAGATCGAGGATCGCAGCGGGCTCTCCGAGCGCCACCAGATCGTCATGGCCCCGGAGGGGAGCGGCAAGACAACGCTGGCCATGCTGGCGGCGGCCAATCACGCCCTGGTCCACGCCCGGGCGACGCTGATGGTCACCCGCTCCGAGGCCCAGGCCGAGGAGCTCAGCGCGCGGATCCGCGCCGCCGTCGAGCCCTCGACCGTGCGCTGGAACCTCCGGCTTCGCAGGGTGGGCCGGGACTTCGCCGCCGACCTGAGCCGCGACATCATCCCCGACGTCGTGGTCACGAGCCTGCACCAGTTGGTCACCAGCCTCCTCGACAACACCGAGGTCTACACCCCCTTCCTGCGCAACGTCGGCCTGGTGGTGGTGGACGACGTCGAGTCCTTCGCCGGCGCTGTGGAGATCCACGCCCAGCTTGCTTTCCGGCGCCTCCAACTCCTCTTCCGCCAACTGGCGGAGGTCGAACGGTTGGGAGAGGAGAACACACCGCTGATGCTCGCCCTCGGCGTCGACACCATGAAGGAGACGGCCGCGTGGGCCAAGAGTCTGTGCGGCATCCAGGCGTCGGTGCGCCCGTTCCCGGAAAACGTTGCGAAGGCCGTAGAGGGTGAAAAGAAATCCCCCGGCATTCAGCAAAAGTGCTTCCGACTCAGCGATCTGCGTACCGACGCCGGCCGGCCGTTGACGGTGGCCGCGGTAATCGCTGCCTGCGAGGCGCGCGGCGTTCCCTGGCACTACCGGCCGTGCGGCGACGGCCGGCGCTTCCGGGGGCGCGGCGCCTTGCTGCTGGAAAGGGAGCCGGAGCTCGACCGCGAATCCTCCCGCGAGGCGTGCGTCCTCTTGCTCGAGGGGCGGTGGAGCGAGGTTCGGCGGGAGCTGCGCCGCCTGCCGTGGGCCGGCTGTGAGTCGGGCCGCTCCGAGATCGTCTTTCTGACCGTGATCGAGCCTGAGGAGGAGACGGTGTGCGAAGCCCTCGACCCGGCCTTCGGCCTCGGCCGCGAGCCGGCGCGGGAGGGTCTCTCCGACCTGGGGAGGGAGCTGGCGGCGCTCCCCCTACCCATCGTGCGGCCCCCGTCGAGCGCGGTGGTGCAATCGCACCTGCTCGCGGATCTCATCCAACGCTGGATCGAGGTCAAGGATCTGGTCGAGACCTTCGAGGCCCCGGTGGCTCGATCCCTGCGCCACCTCAAGGCCCAGGGGATGCTGCACACCGACGAGCGGAAAGACGTGCGGCCGGAGCTCAAGGAATACGAATCCACCGTCCACGTCCGTGCCTTGGCGACCGCGGTGGCCGTCGAGGACGAAGGGAGCCAGGAAGCGGGGATTGCCGAGTTCGGCCTTTTCGACAAGGTCCGGCAGGTGGAGCTGATCTCGACCACCGCGGTGGCGGTGCGCAACCGCGCGGACCATACTCTGCTCTTCCACGTGGAGGCCGACAGCGCCGGGCTGATCTACTACCCCGGGCGCGTCTTCGAGGACTCCCGCGGCCGCTTCGTGGTGGTGGGGCGGACGCGGAAGGGGGATCGGGTCGGAGCCATCGAGGTGGAGCCGGCCCTTCACGACGACCTCTCGAGCCCGCGCCGGCAGTTCGAGATCGCCGAGATTGAAGCCCGGAGGAGGGACGAAGACGCGACCGCCATTCCCTACCCGCTCTTCCCGCCGGAGCTGGTCCTCCTCGGCCGTGACCCGGTGGAGATCGGGCTGGTGGCGATCAAGGCGACCATTCGGTCGCTGGCCACCTACCGCCTCGACCACGTCACCGGCGAGATCCTGTCGCGAGAGCTGCACGGCGAGACGGTCCGGAAGCTCTTTCAACCGACGCCGCTCACGACCGCCGCCCTGCTGATGCGTCCCAATCCCGAAAAATCCCCCACGGAGGCGCCTCTCCTCCGTTTCGGGGAAGCCCGCCTCCTGGCGGCCTTGCTCCGCTTCCTGCTCCCCCTGCTCTACCGTGACGTTCGGGATCATGTGGAGGTGGCGCTCTCCGTCGCGAGCCCCGCGCCGGTCTGGGACGCCCCCCTTGGTCCCCGGGATGGGCTCTACCTCCTGGACCTCCACCAGGGCGGCATGGGCGTTGCTCGTGCCCTTTACCGAGAGGGCCTGCAACTGCCCCTTCGTTTCTGCCGGCATTTCCTCGAGCAGGTGAACGACTTCCAGCGTCTCCTGCGGCTGTACGACCACTGGGGCAACCTGGACGAGATCCTGGCGGAGGAGCGTCCGAAAAAGGAGCAATCAGTGGAAGAAGAGAGCGTGTCGGCGGATTCGGCGCCGGAAGGCGGAGAGACCACCGAGGACCTGGCGATCGAGGACGGCGACGAGCCGGAGGCGGACGTCGAGGCCTCGGTGGAGGAAGAACGGCAGGGAACACCTTGGCCCTGGGCGGAGATTCAGCTCGGTCTCCGCGGCTGGATCGACAGCCGTCTCTACCCGGAGCCTGCCCTCGAGGGCTCCAGGGTCGAAGCCGCGGACGACATCGCAAAGGCGCCACTGGAGGAGGCGGCATGAAGAGGTCGCGGCACCCTGTTTTGAGGTCGTGTGTGATCGCGGCGTGGGCCGCGCTGGCGTTTCTCGCCGGTGGCTGCCGCTATGTCGACGAATTGTTGGAGGCGCCGGAGCTGGCGGTCGATCCGCGGCAGGTCTTTCCCGGCTTCACCGCCTCCACCGACTCCGCCAACTCGGCCATCGTCACCGGGTCCTGGGATTTCCCGCCGTGCGCTGGCTGGAACGACGAGGCCGGCGGTCGCCTTCGACTGGGGGATCTGTTCACCGCGGAGCTGCCCCGGGGCGAGGGCTGGGCGGCGGCGGAAGGGGGACGGGCCACGATCGTGGTGCGCTACCCCTCGGGATCGTCGCTTCCCTCGGCCTACCTGTACGCGGAGAGGATCGACGCCGGAGGCCTCGGCACGGCGTTGCAGCAGTTCCACGCCCGGATCGATCGGCGGCTGAAGGAATGGCCGGACTTTCTCCGTCCGATGGCCAGCGCTCTGCCGCCACCACCTGACCTCCACGAAAGCGGGAGCGACGACGGCGAGCCTCCGAAAGATCCCGCGGCGGCGGAGCCGGCTCCGCCCGAAGGTCCCGCGACGGAGGAACCGGTACCGATCGATTCGACGGCTTCCGCCGAGGTCCCGGCCGGAGCCGGCGACGGAGCGGTGACGCAGGCACCCAATCCGGCGGCGCTGGCGTCTCTCGCGGTGGGGTATGCCTCCGAGGAAGGGAGCTTCAGCGGTTGGCGATGGATCGGGGTGTGCACCCCGCCGCAGGAAGAGACGGGGGAGACCACCGATCGCGCCGTGCCGGAGCCCGACGCGGCCGCGAAGCCCTTCCTCCGCCTCAGCCGCAGCCGGGGGAGCTGGCGTCTACAACCGGGAGCGCAGCCGGTGCCGGCCTTCCTCGCCCTGGCCACCGTGACCCTTCCGGAACGCCGTGACTACGGCGTCCACCTGGCGATCGTCTGCAGCGAATCGCCCCAATGCCACGACGCCCCGGCCCTCGCCCGTCTCCTCGGCTCGATCCGCGTCGCCTCCGGCACCGCTGCCGCCGGGCTCGGCTGGGGCAGCGACGCCTTCCGCGAGCTGGCGGAAGAGGTGGGAGTGTCGCTGCCTGAGAGAGGAAGCGAGCCGGTCCCGGTAGTCAGTCGCGCCGATTCAGAATGAACTCGGGCTTGGAGTACTTGCTGACGTCGAGGTTGAGTCGATCTTCTCGAATCAGGTGTGCTTTGAGAAGTTGTCCCAACTCCTTTGGACCGGGGATATTCTCCTTGTGAACGATCGAAACCAGGATCGCATTCCGCTGATGCCGGGTGTGATATGAGCTTTTTCGGTGACAGTCCGAATCCTGATACTGACCTATGTTGACGGTATACAGTTGAGTCTCCACAGGCAAGCCGTCCGACCGCCGAACCCAGTTGATCAACTGCTGAGCCCGATCCCCTGCTCGTGATTCCTCCGTCACGAGCCGTGAATCGTCCGTACGCTCGTTTTCGCATGAGGACATGCCGATGGCGACGATGTCCTTCGCCTTTTCCATCTTCCTCCGTAATCCTGAAGAATCGAGGAAGAGGAATGCGTTTTCTTCCCGTCCTCCAGGACCGACAATTGTGTCGGCCCGGCGGAGAGGCCAGTAGTGCTCGGCATCGAGAATGGAGATTCTCAAATATGCCACGCTATTGTTTTTCCCCCGCGCCTTGACGTTGATGGTATCGATGGGGCCGTCCGTCTCGACTCCTTCGTCGAAAGGCGGGAGCACCGGCGGCGGCGGGGGTGGCTCTTCGACCCCGTCAGGCAGGGGTGGCGCTATAGCTCTGGGCCTCGAAGCTCCATCCGACGCGGTCACTCCCTGTGCTTGTGCGACCAGGGGCTGGAAGATCAGCGTCAGCACCGTGCCGACCGTGGCGCTGATAAGCGCATTTACGATGTTGGCCTTTGAAAAAGCAGCTCCCATGACCGCAGGCTCCTTCTCATAGCAAAATTTGCATATGCAAACCGCAGCCCGAATGTTCGGGCTCCTCCATCTGGAAACGCGAGATCCGGGGCCGGAAAGGCTCGCGGGTCAGTCGCCGTCTTCGCTCTCCCCCACCAGCTCATTCAGCACCGAGCGCAGACGCTCGCTCGAGCGGCCGCCGGCGGCGGTGGGGGAGCCGTCGAGGGAGCGCAGGTCGGCCTGGGTGAGGTCGAGGCGCGGAGCGAAGACGGCTTCGTGGAATTCCCTGGCCAGCCGACGCGCCATGTCCTCGGCCGTCTCGCCGGCACGGGGGCGCACCACGACCTCGGAGTAACGGGTGCCCTGGGGGCCGAAGAGGCGGGCGCGGCCGGCGCCGGCGTCGCCTTCGACCTCGACGCGGAACCAGCCGCGGCCGGCGACGTCGAAGCGCGGCGAGCGCTCGAGATACGTTAACGTCTCGCCGGCGAGGCCCGGGGAGGCCGCGAAGGCCACCGGCAGCGCCAGGCCGAGGCGGCGGATCGCCCCCGGGTCCTGCTGCAGGACCTGGTCGAAGAGCTCCAGGGCGCGCTGCGGGTTGCCGGCGTCCCGCGCGGCCTGGGCGCCGATCGCCGCCAGCCGCGCCCGCAGCAGGGCCTCGCTGCCGGGCAGGGCCTCCAGGGCGCCGTCCACCCACGTCACCGTCCGCCGGCCGTCGCCGCGCACCCAGGCGACCTCGGCCTCGTAGGCGAGGAAGTAGCCCTCGGCCTCGGGCAGCGTCTCGCGTCCCTGCGCCGTGTCGAGGGCCGCGGCCACCACGCCGGGGCCGAGGTAGCGGACGATCTCGGTCTCGATCCACTCGGGGACCTCCATCGAGCCCGCCAGGTACGGCCGCAAGGTGGCGAGGAGGGTCCGCCGCGACGCCACCAGCGCCGCCGCCTGGCGTCCCGACGCCCAGGAGCTCAGGTGTCGCCGGCGCGCCTCGAGCCGCGCCCTGGCGGCCTCCCAGAAGGGCGACCACGACGCGCGCTCGGCCGCCAGCTCGGCGGCCATGCGCTGCGCCACGCTGTCGACGAGGGCGTTGCCGGCTTCCATCTGCTCGCTCTCGGAGCTGGTGTAGCCGGTGCGGTCGGGAGCGTCGAGGATGCGCCGCGTCACCCGCGTCGCCTCTTCGGCGCGGCCGGCCACCAGCAGGAAGAGCGCCGACGTGATGTCGGTCTCGGAACGGTTCTGCTCGTCGACGTGGGCGGGCTGGCGGCGCCGCCAGCGGAACATGCGGCGCACGCTGTCCAGGGCCTCGCTCAGACGGCCCTCGGCCAGGTAGAGGTGGGTCAGGTCGAGCCAGGGGTTCGACACCGTGCCCCGCTGAAACCGCTTCGTGCCCTCGAGGATCAGGCGCTCGGCGTCGTCGAAGCGGAGCATGCCAAGGGCCGCCTCGGCGGCGTTGGTGAAGGGGGTGGGACCGCCCTGGGAGTCGCGGCGCTCGTGCTCGGCGGCGAGGCGGCAAGCCTCCCAGCTCGCGTCGCGGCGTTGCAGCTCGGCTTCGATGGCGCACAGCGCGGTGCGGGCGATGGCGAGCTGGTCGGGACGCTCGCCGAGGGCGAGCGCCTCCTCCACCGCCCGGCGCGCTTCGTCGTAGCGCCGCAGCCGCATCAGCGGCCAGCCGAGTTGGGCCGGCCGCGCCGGCGCGTAGAGCTGATCGCGCTCGTAGAGGTAACGGATCTTGTCCTCGTGGCGGCCCATGGCGCCGCTGACCTCCGCCATCTCGCCGATCGCCAGCGCGTGCCAGAGGATGATCGAGTCGTCCAGGGGCATCTCGCCGTAGCGCTCCTCGAGAAGCTGGCGGCTGCGCTTCACGTGGTAGAAGGCGCGCGGCAGGTTGCCCTCGCCCAGGTGCTGGACGATCCCCAGCATCAGGTGGCCGTGGATCGAGTCGCGGTCACGCCGCAGCAGCTCCTCGGTGATGGCGCGGGCGCCGGCGAAACCGCCGCGCTCCACCAGCTCGTAGGCGCGCCAGGCCAGCTCCTCGTCGCTCATGCCGACGAAGGTCTCGGCGTCGAAGAGGGCGTCGATCTGCGCTTCGTCGTCGATTGTGCCGATCCCCGGCTCGACCTCCACGGTGGCCAGGGGCTCGTCGTCCTGCTGGGCGGCGGCGGGGAGGACGGGGAGGAGCAGTAGCAAGGCGAGCACGCAGGTGAGAGTTGTGGTGCAGGCGTCTCGCCTGCTCCCGGAAGCAGCCGGGACGGCTGCACCACAAGCCGAGAGCCACCGTCCGACGCACTTCATATCCGCCGCCTCAGGGTCGACCGCGAGAGTCTCTCGATTCCCCGCGCCACCGCCTCGCCGAGCACCTCGTCGACGTCGGCGACGCCGGGCGCCATCTCCACGCGGTGGCCGAGCACCCGCGGCGCCAGGCTCTCCACGTCGTCGGCGGTCACGTAGTCGCGCCCGCGCAGGGCCGCCACCGCCTGCAAGGCCGGCAGCATGAGCACCAGGCTGCGCGTGGAGTTGCCCTGGAGCACCCGCTCGTCGCCGCGGATCGCCTCGGTCAGGTCCACCAGGCACTCCTTGACCTGACGGTCGATCGCCACCTGCTCGTCGATCACCCGCCGCGCCTCGAGCACCTGGGTGCGGGTGACCCGCGGCAGGTCGCGGCGCTCGACGTCGCGGCGCTCGCGGTAGGTCTCGAGCACGTCGAGCTCCGAGTCGCGGTCGATGTGGACCATGCGGATCTTGAACAGGAAACGGTCGAGCTGCGCCACCGGCAGCGGGTAGGTGCCCGCCAGGTCGAGCGGGTTCTGGGTGGCGATCACGAAGAAGAGGGGGTCGAGCGGATAGGTGACGTTGTCCACCGTGACCTGCTTCTCGGCCATCGCCTCGAGCATCGCCGACTGCACCTTGGGCGACGTGCGGTTGATCTCGTCGGCCAGCACGACGTGGGCGAAGATCGGGCCGTGGCGGAAGTGGAAGCGGTTGGTGGGCGCGTCGAAGACCGAGACCCCGGTGACGTCGGAGGGCAGCAGGTCGGGGGTGAACTGGATGCGCCGGAAGGTGGCGATGTCGTCGTCGCCCCGGTCGTCGACGATCGAGGCGCCGAGCGTCTTGGCGAGCGTCGTCTTGCCCGAGCCGGGGAAGTCCTCGAGCAGCACGTGGCCGTCGGCCAGCAGCGCCACCAGCACCAGGTCGATCACCTCGTCGCGGCCCAGGATCTGCGCCTTCATGCGGCCGCGCAGCCGCGCCATGACGCGGATCGCCTGGTCGAGGGACGTCACGACGTCGGGTTCAGGGGCGTCCGCCACGGCGACGGGGGCTTCTTCGGCTTCGATCAGGCGTTCAGGCTCGGACATCTGGGATCTCCAGAGTATCGGACGTCAGGGTTTCAGCGGGCCTTGATCCACGAGAAGGGGTTGAGCATGCCGGCGAGCCAACGCCAGAGAGGGGTGGCGCGGCGCAGCTCCCGCTCGACGCCGATCATGAGGCGCGAGAAGCCGCCCGCGTCGCCGCGCTCGGCGGAGCCCAGGGCCCAGCCCAGGTGCCGGCGGGTGAGCTCGTCGAACGACGGCGCGAGGTCGCGCGTCCGCGCCGCGAAGTCCTCGCGGCTCTCGCCGAACCTGCGCTTGAGGCCCACCTCGGCGAGCCGGTCGAGGGCCGCCCGGTAGGCCACGCGGTAGCGCTGGAGCGGACGGCTGAAGAACGGCACCAGGGTGCGGTAGAACTTCACCGCGTAGGCAGCGGCGAGCAGCGCCAGCAGGGCGAGCAGCAGCCACTTCCGGATCTGCGGCCAGTTGAAGAGGCGGCGCGCCTCCTCGAAGTCCATCTCCTCGGGGCGCTGCTGTCGCATCATCTCGCCGAGCATGCTCTGGAGCCGCTGGTCGGGAGGCCCCGCCGGCTCGTCGAGCGTCTGCTCCGGGGCCGGGTCGATCACCACCCAGCCGGCGGCCTCGAGGTAGATCTCGGGCCAGGCGTGGGCGTCGGCGCCGCGCACCATGAGCGTCGAGCCGCTGCCGCGCGCCGCCTCGGCGATGGCGTAGCCCGCCGCCACCCGCGCCGGGATGCCGCGGGTGCGCATCAGGTAGGTGGCGGCGTGGGCGAAGTGGACGCAGTAGCCCGTCAGGTCGCCGAAGAGGAACGACGCCGTCGGATCGTCGGCGCCGGCGTGGCTCGATCGCCGCGAGTAGATGCCCTGCTTGTCGAGGAAGGCCTTGATCGCCAGGGCCTGGGCCAGGGGATCGCCGCGGTACTCGTCCTTCAGGAAGCCCATCAGGCGCTCGGCGAGCTCCTCGTAGCGCGGGTCCGCCGGCGCCTCGGTGTAGTGCTCCCACTGCTCGTCGCTCCACCCGGCCGTCCCCGGCTCCAGCCCGATCATCTCCGGATAGGGCAGCGTCTGCACCCGCGAGAGCACCTCGAAGGTGCGCTGGAAACGCATCGCGTCGGGATTGCGCGTCGGCCGCAGCGCCGCCGGCGAGTCGAGGGCGAAGGGCCGGACGTGATCGACGAGCAGCCCCATGGACGTCCTGAGGTCCATGCGTTTGTCGGAGACCGCCGGGGCGTCGGGCACGCGCAGGGGCCTGGCCGGGAAGCGCGGCACCACGTCGCGGTCGACGTCGTCGCGCGTGGCCTGCACCAGGCGGCGGCCGTTGTACTGCGAGAAAGCCGACTGGCGGAAGTAGTAGACGCCCGACGGCGGCGAGTAGTCGTCGTGGAGCAGCACCACGGCCACCGGGGCCTGCTGGCCGCCGGAGCCGTACTCGTCGCGGAACTCGAGGTCGTCGAGCTCGTCCGAGGGGTCGCGCGAGGAGCCGCCGCCGGAGTCTTCGGCGGCGCCCTCCTGGTCCTCCCCGTCCTCGGGCTCGCCGGTCAGTCCCAGCTCCCCCGCCGGATCGGGCTTGGGCACGCCGGTGACGCGCACCACCATGAGCAGCAGCAGGGCGAGCGCGGCGAGCACGCCGAAGTGCAGCGGCAGCCGCCGGCGGCGGTCCTCGGAGATGAGCAGGGCCGCCAGCAGCGCGGTCACGAAGGCGCCGAGCACCAGCAGCGCCAGCACCGGATCGAGGCCCCGCGACCAGGCCCAGTCGCCGATCGGCAGCGGCCGGTGCACCATGCCCTCGCGGTGCGCGGCGAGCGAGACGATGAGCGCGCCGCCCACCGCCAGCACCTCGAGCACGCCGAGCACCGGCCGCCGGGCCGCCAGGAAACGCAGGCCGAAGACCACCGGCGCCACCAGCACGAGCCACAGGGCCGCCTCGCTGATCCACAGAGCCGCCACCGGCCCGAGAGCGCGGGCCACGGTCTCGCTCTTGACCGCCAGGCGCGCCGTCCAGGTGCCGGCCGCCAGCACCGCGAGGCAAATCGCGAGCATGCCCGAGAACCGCAGCCGCGTGCGGCTCGCCAGGTCGCCGGCGACGGCCCCGGCGAGCGCGCCGAGCACCGCCAGCAGCACGCCGCTGGTCACCGTCAGCGGCCAGCACAGGACGGCCGCGGCCGTGGCGAGCACCACGGCGCGCAGGAAGCTGGTCAATCCCGGCATCACCGGCTGCGAGACGTTGCCGTGCGAGACGTTGGTCATCCGCGGGCTCCCAGTGCCTGTTGTTGGGCCTGATTGAAGGCGCGTCCGCTCACCCGGTCGACCACCAGGGACGTGCAGCCGGCGCCGCCGAGGCGGCGCAGCAGGGCGCTGAGCTCCTCGAGCAGCACGCCGCGCGGCGGCTCGGCGGCGAAGAGCAGCCGGTGCCACAGCGGCCGCGGCGCGCCGCGCCGCACGCCGTCGGTGCCGAGCACGAACGAGAGCGCGCCCGGGTAGGCGCGCACCGCCTCGAGCACGTCCTCGGTCCACGGGCCGGAGCGCGAAGAGGCGAAGACGATGCAGTGCACCTCGCCCTGGTTGCCCACCGCGCGCAGGAAGGCGCCCAGGCCCGAGCCGCTCGCGGCGGCGCCGGAGGAGGCGGAGCGGGCGATCGCCCGCAGGGCCGCGTCGAGCTCCTGGGTGGCGCCGTCGGTGCCGTCGGCGCCGAACGTCCATTCCTCGCCGAGGGCGCCGTTCTCGAGCGCCACCCGGGCGGCGGCCGCGGCGGCCTCGTCGTCGGGGCCGGCGAGCAGGTAGGCGATGGTCTTCCTGGTGCGCTCGATCGTCGTCTCGGGCAGGCGCACGTTGAGCTGGCGGGTGCGCGCGTAGGTCTTCCACAGGATGTTGCGCACCGAGTCGCCGGGGGTGTAGCGGCGGATCTCCATGCGGTCGCCCTCCGGGGCTCCGCCGGGATAGGGGAGGCCCTCGACGCGCGTCATCGACTGGATCACCGGCATCTGCTTGAGGGCGCCGACGTTGGGCAGCACGGTGAGCGCCGAGGGCTCGACGTGGACCCAGGCGACGCGGGTGAGCCCGAAGACGTCCTCGACCGTCAGGCGGCGGCGGATCTGCGCCGCGTAGCCGCGGCGGCGGGCCACGATCTCCTCGCGCAGCACCTTCTCCGCCGGCCGCGCGCGCACCTCCACGTCGACGCCGGAGAGCCATTCCCAGCGCACCTTCACCAGCGGCAGCCAGGCCAGCGCCGGCACCGCGAAGCCGGTGCGCGCGGGCGTCTGCGCCTCGATGCGGCGGGCCCCGGTGGCGGGCGTCTCGAGCCGTGAGCCGTCGGGCGCCGCGGGCACCCGCCGCCGCAGCCACAGGGCGACGCCGCCGACCATCACGGAGGCCACCACCAGGAGGGCGATCCCCGAGATGCCGACGACGTAGAGCACCAAGTCGAGGCGGCCGAAGCCGTAGAGCCAGAGGCAGACCCCCGAGGCCGCGGCGAGGATCACGCCGCGCCAGGACGGCGGCACCACGTCGCCGATCCGGCGCAGGAGGCGCTGCGTCGAGCGGAGGATCGGGGGCATCTGCATGACGTTCTGGCGCGGCTCTCCGGGTCTGCGGCGTCGTCGACGCGAAGGCGCCGCGCTTGTGACTCACTCCAACGAGCAAGAACTATACCCGACCGCGGGGCGGGCAGGCTCAGGAGAAGATACGGATGAAGGCGGCGCTGAAGCGGACGGGAGGACTGCGTTCTGACGCTCCGAACGCGCGCTTCGGAGGGACTTTCATCCGGACGATTCGCTCGATCGTGAGCAATCGAGAGTCTCGATTGCTCTCGTTCGGGCGCGACGGGAGCAAAGAAGCTCCTCGATTGCTCTCGTGCGGGCGCGACGGGAGCAAAAAAGTTCCTCGATTGCTCTCGTTCGGGCGCGAGACGAGCAATCGAGACTCTCGATTGCTCGCGTACGAGTCGATCGTCGCCCCAAAAGTTCCTCTGAAACCGGCGTGACGGCCGCCACGCACGAGCGCCGAGGACGCGCCGGCGCCCTCTGCTCCGCGCTCAAGGCCAAGTGCGGCTCGCCGAGCAGCTCAGCGTTGGATTACCCGCGGACCGAGACTTGCTTGCTCCCCTTGATCAGGGCCGTCCTCAGCTTGGTGAGCACCTGGGCATGACCCAGCATGGCGTCGACCGTGGCGGTGACGAGGGTGAATTCGGCGGGAGTCGTCCAGCCGGGGAACCGGATGATCTTCAGAAGCTCCCGGAAGTCCTCCTTGCTGCCGAGGTTCGCGAGGGCGTCGCTCAACGCGGTGACCTTCTTCTCCAACCGGTCGATCTTGGCTCCGTTCGCCATGGCGGTCTCCTCTCTTGTTCGCCCGGCCGAGGGCTCCGTCCCCGGACCCAAGTCGGCCGTGGGCTCGATTGTGTCGATCAGATCGGCCGTGACCCTACAGCAGGCTCGTCGACGCGTCAAGCCGCCGCGAAGTCCGGGCTCAGTCCAGGAGGTCCGACGCCCGGACGTCGACTCCCCCCTCCCCGAGCCGCAACCTCACGCCTACCCTCAGAACTCGACGCGCTCCAGGTTCCTGAGCCCGAGCCGCATCGGCAGCCAGCAGGCCAGCGCCGTCAGCACGACGATGAACGCCGCCGCCGCTGCCATGGCCTGGCCGCGGTCGCCGAGGACGCGCGCGAGGCCGTCGTTCCACAGCAGCACGGCGGCGAGCGCCAGCGTCACCAGCACGATGTAGACCATTGAGAGGATGAAGTTGAGGGTGCCGCCCATGCCCGAGACGATACGCGACGGGTTGTCCTCGCGGAAGTTCGGGTAGAGGCTGCCGAGGCCCACGGCCAGGCCCGAAAGCGCCACCGTGGCGCCGACGATGGCGACGAGGGAGATCCCGAAGGAGGTCCCGTCGAGGTCGAGGCGCAGGGCCGAGAGCACCGCCAGGCTGACGGTGAAGACCGAGGTCGAGCCGACGCTGAGCCACAGCTTCTGCCACACGATGCGCCTCATGCCCACCGGCGCCAGCCCCAGCATCCAGATGCGCGGACCCTCGAGGCTGACCAGGGGATAGACGAAGCGCGAGGTCAGCGACGCCAGGATGAGCATGCAGGCGGCGAGGTTCAAGAGCGTGGCCCAGGCGCCCCAGGTGCCGTGGCGGGCGAAGCTGCGCGCCTCGCCCAGGTTGGCCACGTAGAGGGCCATGATGCCGAAGAAGAGCACGAACTGCGCCCACTGGGCCGGATCGCGCCAGAAGAGCCGGAAGTCCTTGGCCATCAGGGCGCGGGTCGGCTGCGGCAGCACGCGGAGGACGACGTCGAGCGCGCCGAAGGGCCCGCGTCCGCGTCCGCGGCGGCGCGTTTCGCCGCCGTCGGCCAACGCCGACCAGCCGGTGAAGAACCAGGCCTCGGCGGCCTGCGCCGCGAGCCACAGCAGGAGGAGGGCGTTGGCGGCGAGCAGGAGGAAGTAGAAAAGCGCGTCGCCGGCCTCGCCGGTGGCCGCCGAGAGCACGCCCCGGGCCAGCCAGTGGCTCGGCAGGTACGGCGACTGCGTGCGGCCCATGACGTCGACGATGGCCTGGATCGTCGCCGTGTCGGCGAGGTCGGGCGAGCGCAGCTTGCCGCGGAAGTAGGAGAAGAGGAGCGCCAGCGCCAGCAGGCCGAAGCCCACCAGCGGGCCGCGCCGCGCCCCCGCGAGGTATCGCACCAGCGCCATGGCGACGACGGCGCCGATCGCCGCCGGGATGACCACGAAGGGCACGTAGAACGCCGCCAGCATGGGGTAGAAGAGGAGCGGCGCCCGCGTGGTCAGGCCGTAGGCGAGCAGGATCGGCGAGCCGAGGAAGGCCGAGGCCCAGGAGCTGAAGGCCACGCACTCGTAGAAGCGGCCGAGGAAGAAGCTGGACCTGGTGACCGGCGCCAGCACCAGGAACGGCACCTCGCGCGAGCGGTAGAGGGTGGCGAAGGCCACCAGCACGTTGGAGAAGACGAGCATCACGAAGAGCGCCAGCGCGAAGACCGAGAGCATGCGCGCCACCACCAGGTCGCTCACCGTGAGGGCGCCTTCCCCGAGCACCTCGGCGCCGAAGGTCTCGAAGAGGCGCAGACCGAGGAGGGCGAAGACGAAGATGCCGATCCACAAGAGCAGGGCCGAGACCGAGACGAAGGCCACCTTGAGCCTGGACTCGCGGCGCACCAGGGCCAGGGAGTGACGCGCCACCCGGCCCTTGGCCCACAGCATGGCGGCGAGCGGGCTCAGGCGTCGGCCCGGCGCCGGTCGGCCGCCTACGGCGGCGACGGCCACGAGCTCGCCGTCAGGCATCGACGAGCGCCTCCTCGGCCTCCCGCGTCAGCTCGAGGAAGACTTCCTCCAGCGAGCCGGGGCGCCGGGCGAGCGCCTTGATCTCGGCCACCGTGCCGAGGTGGCGCAGGCGTCCCTCGTGGATGATGCCGACGCGGTCGGCGGTCTCCTCGGCGATGGCGAGCGAATGGGTGGACATGAAGACCGTGAGACCCTCGCGGGTGCGCTCCTTGAGGTAGGTCTTGACCTTGTGGATCGATTTCGGGTCGAGGCCCACCCAGGGCTCGTCGACCACGACGACCTGCGGGTCGTGGAGGAAGCAGGAGGCGAACGAGAGCTTCTGGCGCATGCCGTGGCTGTAGTCCTGGATGAGCTGGTCGGCCGCGTGGAGCACGTCGAAGGCGGCGAGCAGCGGCTCGCAGCGCGCCGCGAGATCGTCCTCGGTCATGCGGTAGATGCCGGCGACGAAGCGCATCAGCTCGCGCCCGGTCAGCCGGTCGTAGAGGAAGGGATGGTCGGGCACGAAGCCGAGGAGACGCTTGGCGGCCAGCGGCTCGCCGGCCATGTCGTGGCCGCCGATGGCGACGGTGCCCGAGGTCGGCCGCGCCAGGCCGGTGAGCATCTTGATCGTCGTCGTCTTGCCGGCGCCGTTGGGGCCGAGGAAGCAGAAGAACTGGCCGCGCGGGATCTCGAGGTCGAGCTCGCGCACGGCGGCCTTGGCGCCGTAGCGCTTGGTGAGCCGGCGGGTGGTGATCATCGACGGATGCTTACGGACGCGGCGCGCTCCGCGTCGCGGAGCGGGTCATTCTACGGTATGCTCGCCGGCGAAGGAGCACGCCATGGAAGCGATTCAGACCGTTTCGCGCTACGAGGAGGAGCGAGGAAAGCCGATGCCGAGCAGGAACCACGCCCTGGCTCAGCTCCACCTGAGCCTGGCCTTCGCGCGCTACATGGACCGGTTCTCGATCCTTCCGGAGCTCTCTCTCGAGCTCGACGGCCAGCCGTTCGTGCCCGACCTCAGCGTCTACCCCAAGATCCGCCTCGGGACCGACGCCGAGCTGGGCTGGAGCCACGACGAGGTGCGCAAGACCGAGCCGCCGCTCCTGGTGGTGGAGATCCTCTCGCCGACCCAGTCGGTCGACGAGCTGATCCGCAAAGCCGAGGCGTATCTCGACGCGGGGGTGAAGTCGTGCTGGATCGTGCAGCCCTCCTTGAAGACCATCTCCGTCGTCGAAGCCGGCAAGCCTCCTCTGACTTTCACCGGCGGTGAGCTCACCGATCCCGCCACCGCCATCACCGTCCGGGTCGAGGACGTCTTTCCTCCCTTCGAGTGACGCGTCCGCGAAAGCGTCAGCCGCCGGCGCGCAGGCGACGCTTGAGCGCCGCCAGCACCGGACGGTCGGCGGCCGCCCAGTCGAGACCGTCGATCTCGTGGGCGGCGAACCAGCCGTAGCGGCAGTGCTCGGCGAGGCGCACCTCGCCGCCGACGCGGGTGGCCGCGAACACCTCGAGCTCGATCCGGCGTCCGTCCTGCTCGCTGACGCCGCGGCCCAGCCGCTGCCCGACCTCGATCTCGAGGGCGAGCTCCTCGCGGATCTCGCGCACGAGCGCCGCCCGGGCGTCCTCGCCCGGCTCGAGCTTGCCGCCGGGGAACTCCCATTTGAGCGGCATGGACATGTCGGCGCCACGCTGCGCCACCAGGCAGGTGCCCCCCTGTAGAATGGCGGCCCCTACGACCCGGAGGCGTGTGCGAGCTGCGCTCATGACGATCTCATCTCAGGAATTCCGCGACGTGCTGCGGTGCTTCGCTTCCGGCGTCACCCTGGTGACCTCGCGCTCCGGCGAGCGGGTGCACGGCATGACGGTCTCGGCGTTCACCTCGGTCTCCGCGGACCCGCCGCTGGTGGCCGTGGCCATCGACCAGGCCCATGCCATCAATTCGCTGCTCGCCGGCGTCGCCGCCTGCTTCGCGGTCAACATCCTGGCCGAGGACCAGGCCGAGCTCTCCGAGCGCTTCGCCTTCACCGCGGACGGGGAGCGCTTCCGGTCCGGCGACTGGGGCGCCGCGGCCACCGGCGCGCCGGTGCTCCGCGACGCCCTGGCGTGGCTGGATTGTAGCGTCGCCGGCCGGCATCGGGCGGGCACGCACACCATCTACCTCGGCGCGGTCGAAGCGCAGGCCGTTCCCCGCCCCGGCGGCCGGCCGCTGATCTACTGGGACCGCGACTACCGCCGCCTCTGAGCAGCGTTTGACGTGATCAGCGCCTGCCGTAGGCGCGGCCGAGCTCGATGCGGCGGCGCCGCAGCGCCACGCCGATCAGGTGCGGCGCCGCGAGCAGCGCCCACGCCTCGAGGCCGCCGGCCAGCGGCGAGCCCACCCAGGGCGCGGCAGGCAGCAACGCGGCGCGCAGGACGAGAATCGCCACCGCCGCGGCGAAGAGCAGGTTGATCGGCACCAGGACGTCCGGCTCGGCGGCGCGCACGGCGCGAGCGTGGCGCGGCAGGCTGAGGGCCGCGCCGGAGCCGAAGGCACCTGCGGCGCCCCAGGCGGCGACGGCGAAGGCCGCGCCGCCCCATCCGAGCACGGCGGCGGCCCACCAGCCGGCGCCCGTGCCGAAGAGCGCGTGGACGCCGCGGGTAAGGGCGAGAGCGGCGAGCGGCGCCGCGGCGACGAGCGCCACCGCGAGCGCCAGCGCCAGGTCGGCGGCGCGGGGAAGGGGAGCGAGCAGCGCCTCCCACGGCGGCAGCAGGTTCCTGCCGCGCAGGGTGTCGCGCACGATCTCCAGGCACCAGGCGAGGACACCGGCCGGCAGCAGCCAGCGCAGGCCCGCGAAGACGACGCCGATGCGCGGCACGGCGGCGAGGGCGTCGAGCGCCACGGCCAGCGCCACGAGCGTCCAGAAGGCGGCGATCCCGCCGCCGCGGAACGGGAAGAGCAGGGCCTGCTTCCACGAATAGGCCGCCGCCAGCTCCCGCTGGCGCGCCAGGGCCTCGCCCGCGTCGCCGTCGCCCGCCGCGGGCGGCGGCTCGCCGGCGGTGTGCTCCCCTTCGCGCAACCGCGAAAGCCGCGTGGCGAGCGCCCGGAGCTGGGGATCGCCGGCGCCGTAGCGCGCCTCGGCGGCGCGTAGCCGGACGGCGGCCTCGTCGAGGCGCAAGGCGTCGAGGAGCTGGCGGACCTCGGCCTTGGCCGCCGCCAGGGCCTCGCCGCGGCGACGCTCGGTGAGGGCGCGCTCCTGGCCGCTCTGCGCCGCCCGCAGCAATCCCTCGAGCTCGGGGTGCTCGCCGTGGAGGTCACGGGCCGTTTCGAGGCGCTCGATCGCCTGCTCGTACTTGCCCTGGAGCGAGAGCCGGCCCGCCTGGCGGATGAGGTCGTCCGCCTCTCTGAGACGGCGCTGGGTCCACTCGAGGCGCTTGCGGCCCTGGAGCTCGGCCTTGGCCTGCTCGAGCCGCTGGGCGAGCTCGTCGAAGGCCGGATGGCGGCCCAGGCGATCGACGGCCTGCTGCAGCGTGCGGGCCGCCTGGGGCAGCTCGTCGGCGCGGATCAGCCGCTCGACGTCTTGCTGCGCCCGCTCGACCTCCACCGTCCCCTGGCGGCGGGCCTCCTCGCTCTCGATCTCGGCGCGGGCGCGCCGCCGGAGCTCGAGGGCCTCGGTATTGCGCGGATCCAGGCGCAGGATGCGCTCGGCCTGCTGCAGCGCCGCCGTCCAGTTGCGGCCGTCGAGGTAGGCCCGGGCCTGGTCCGCGAACGCCACCGTACGCTCCAGCTCCGCCTCCTTCCACAAGGCGTCGAAGCGCCGCTGCACCTCGATGAGCTTGTCCTGGCGGCCGAACTGGAGGTTGGCTTCCCGCAGCTCGTCGGCGGCGGCTTCGAGGTCGCCCCGGTCGAGCAGCGTCGAGACCAGCTCGGCCGCCTCCGTCGCCGCCCGGTTGCGCTCTACCACGGCCTCGTGGCGCATCGCCGCCCGGGTGGTCTGGTCGCGCAGCTCGGCGAGCTCCGGGTCGTCCGGAGCGAGCTTGAGCGCCCTCTCGATCGCCGCCAGGGCGCCCGGGTAGTTGGCTCGGCTCGTCTCCTCGCGGGCGCGGCGGATCGCGGCTTCGACCTGGCCCCGGCCGGAGAGCGTGGACTCCACCACGGCGACGCGCTGGCGCAGCTCGACGAGCTCCGGGCGATGGCCGAACCGGCTCTCGGCGTCGGCGATGAGCTGCCGCGCCTCGGCCAGGCCGCCCTGCTCGATCGCCGCCTCGATCCGCGCGATGAGAGCGTCGCGGCTGGTCTCCGACATACCGCAGGACGCTAAGCGACCCCCGGCGCCGTGTCAACCGCGGCGGGTTCGTGACCGCTACAGGCGAGGACCGGCAACGGGGGGTAGCGGGGCATCCCCGGCCTGGCGTCCGACAGAGCGCAGCGCACGAAGGTGCTCGAGCGCGAGCGCAGGACCTGGAGGTGGCGGCAGGCGGCGCACAAGCCCGCCCGCCGCGCCAGCTCGGCGCGGTCGTCCTGCGTGGCGGGCGGCGGGTTCCAGGCCATGGCGTCGGGTATGTCCCGTCAGGAAATTCGACGGGGCATAGAACAATACGCTGAGCTCGTCCGTATACTCCTGGTGAGAACAGGTTGCAAGCCGCAACCGATTCCCGCCGGGGCCCGCCGAGCCGCGTCCGCGGCACGGAGTGGGGGTCCCACCGGCGGAGCAGCAACGAATGAACAACGCTCCGTTCTCGTCACATAACCCGCCTTATCCGTCACCCACGGGTGACGCGATTCCGTAACCAAGGGGACCGACACGTCGGTCCCCTTCGGCCGTTCAGGGTCTGCCCGACGACCCTCATTCGTCGCGCAGGGCCGCCGCCGGGCGGATGCCGGCGGCCCGCCAGGCCGGCAGCGAGCATGCCGCCAGGGTGACGCCGAGGGTGAACGCGCAGATCGCCGCCAGGTCCTGCGGCCGGACCCGGAACGGCACCGAGTCGATGAAATAGACCGCGGCGATCTCGGGGTCGAAGCGCACCAGCTCGAATTCGGTGACGAGCCAGGCGACGCCGCCGCCCGCGAGGATCCCCAGCGCGGTGCCGACGGCGCCGAGCAGCAGGCCGTAGGTGGCGAAGCTCCACCCCAGGTCGCGCGCCGTCAGGCCGAGCGCGCCGAGCACGCCGACGTCGCGCCGCCGCTCGCGCACCAGGATCACCAGGGTCGAGGCGACGTTGAAGGTCGAGACCAGGACGATCAGCGCCAGCACGGCGAACAGACCCAGCTTCTGCAGCTCGAGGGCGGCGAAGAGGTCGCGGTTGAGGCGCTGCCAGCGCTCGACCACCCAATCCGTGCCCAGGGCCTCTTCGAGGGCGCGGGCGACGTCCTCGGTCGCCCGCGGATCGGCGATCTTGAACTCGACCATCTCGAAGCCGCTGCCGCCCGCCGCCAGCAGGACCTCGCGGTCGATCAGGATCCAGCGGGCGTCGAATTCGGCGAACCCCGAGGCGAAGGTGCCGGTCACCCGGATCGACCGGTAGCGAAAGCGCGGCCGGCGCTCGCCGAGGTCGAGGATCACCAGGCGCAGGAGGTCGCCGGAGGCCACCTCGAGGCGCCGCGCCAGCTCGGCGCCGAGCAGCGCTCCGGGAATCCCTTCCTCGTCGCTGCCGATCTCGCCGCCGTGGCGCGCCACGATGGGATCGTCGGGCGCGACGCCGCGCAGCACCACGCCGAGCCCTTCGGGAACGGCGGCGCTCGCCAGCGCTCCCTCGCCGTAGGCCACGCGGCCGGCGCGCACCACGCCCGGCACCGCGGCGGCGGCGCGCAGCCGCCGCTGCACGTCGTCGTGATCGAGGCCGCGGCGGCCGAGCGGCGAGGCGATCACCTCCCCCTGGAGGCCGATGAGCTTGCGCTCGAGGTCTTCGGTGTAGCCGGTCATCAGCGCCATGGCGATGACCATGGCGGTGACGCCCAGCGAGGTGGCCAGCAGCGCCGCCAGGCCCGTGGAGCGGAGCATCTGGCTGCGCTCGCCCCGCAGGTAGCGCCAGGCGAGGACGCAGGGCAGGGGGAGGCGCCAGATGAGGGGGCTTCGCGGCGGTGGACGTGGAGGCATCTTCGGTATACTGTGGGCCGGGCCGTACCGTGGGCCGCGAGAACGGCCAAGGAGCGAAGCGATGTTACACCCGAAGCTGTTGCGCCGTTTCACGATCCTCTGCGCCCTGCTGCTCGTGGCGACGCCCGCCTGCGGCTACGTCGTGATCCTCAAGGACGGCACCCAGATCATCACCCGCGAGAAATACCGCCGCGAGGGCGACCGGGTCTTCCTCGTGCTCCAGAGCGGCACCAAGACTTTCATCGCGGCCTCGGAGATCGACTTCGCGAAGACCGACGAGCTCAACAAGGAGAACCTCGGTCTGGTCAAGGTGATCGAGACGGGCGACACGGTGGTGGAGGAGGCGCCGCCGCCGGAGCAGAAGCCGACCCTGCGCGACCTCGTGGGCGAGAGCCGCCTGTCGTTGCCCGAGGTCGCGGAGGAGGATCGGGGCGGCGAAGGCGCGCCACCCCTCACCCGCGCCGGCTTCATGGACCTCTGGAGCGTCAAGACCCGGTCCCATCCGGACCTCGAGCTGGCCGACGAGGTGTCGCGCTACCTCGCCGGTCAGGGCGTCGAGGGCTTTCGGGTCCTCCAGGGCACGGCCGAACGGCGCTTGCTGCTGCAGCTTACGGCGAGCTCGGAGGTCGCGGTGTTCAAGGGTCTGCGCGAAGCCGCCGCCGCCTTCGTCCAGGCCCAGTCTCGCTATCCCGACCGGATCGCGGCCCTGGAGCTCGTCATGTCGACCGAGGCGCAGAAGCGGGCGGGCCAGTTCGTGCTGACGCGGGAGCTGGCGGATCAACTGCTCGCCGGTGCCGTCGATCCGCCGACGTTCTTCTACCGCCACGTCCAGTTCTGAGCAACGCGGCCGGACGCGGCCTATTCGAGCACCAGCACGTAGGGCAGCTTGGCGTCGGCGATGAAGAGCCGGCCGGCGCCGTCGACGGCGACGTCGACCGGCTGGCGCAGCTCGATCCCGGCGCCGAGGTCGGGGCCCACCCGGGCCAGCCGCCGGCCGCCGGGAGCGAAGAGGTCGACGGCGCGCTCGCCGCGGTCGAGCACGTACACGTAGCCGAGCTCGTCGACGTCGAGGGCGACGGGCCGCCTCCAGTCGCCGGTCAGCACGACCGCGTGGCCGACGCCCTCGCGGCCGAGGCGCACCACCTGGCCGGCGCGGGCGGCGAGCGCGTAGACGCGTCCGAGCTCGCCGCGCGCCAGGTCCACGACGTCGGGGCGCGCCTCGGCCAGCAGCTCGCGGCTCGCGCCCGCGGCGGGCGAGTGGATCACGCCGCGCCATCCCTTGGCGACCACGAACCAGTCCCCGAAGATCCCGGGCTGGGCGGCGAGGAGGTTCTTGAGCGGCGCGCTCCGCTGCGGCTCCACGAACGCGTAGCTGGTGGCGTCGAAAGGCAGCACCACGCCGCCGGCGCCGACCGCGAAGGGATGGCCGCTGGCCAGCCATCCCGGCCGCGCGACGCCGCCCAGCGCCTGGCGCGCCGTGCCGCGCCCGCGCGCGTCGAGGAGGGCCACCAGCGGCAGCTTCTCGTCGACCACCAGGAGCCGGCCGTCGCTCGCCGCCGCCACGCCCGCGGGCTCGCGCAGCTCCAGGCCCGCGGGCGGGAACCGGCCGGTCGTCAACCAGGCCCGCTGTCCCGACATGGGGCGAAGCACGCGGCGCTCGAGCAGGCTGGCCAGACGCCGCGCGCGGGCCCGCCCGGCCTCGTCCGCGGCTCCCTGGCGCGCCGCCGCCTCCTCGAGCACCGCGGCGGCGGCCGTCCACTGGCCGGCGGCGAGCCAGGCGCGGGCCAGGCCCAGCCGGGCGCGGCCGGTCAGGGCTTCCCCTTGCGCGGAATCGCGGGCGGCTTCCGGCTCGTCCTCGAGAGCGGCGAGGAACTCGGCGGCGGCGGCCGCGGGATCGTCGAGGAGGAGGGCCACCTCGCCGCTCTCGACCCGCGCCGCCCGGCGCGCCTCGAGCCCCGGATAGAGCTCGCGGCCGAAGAGCAGCGGCACCCGGCGGAAGGCGTTGCGCGCCGCCGCGAGAGCGGCGAGACCCTGGGCGTCGTCGACCGCCATCCGCCCTTGCAGGAGCAGGCCCTCGGCCGCCTGGGCGCTGCGCCCGTGGTCGCCGAGCAGACGCGCGAGCGCCGACGCGGCGGCGTCGCGCTCGCCGCGCGCGCGGCGCAGCTCGGCGATGCGCAGCCAGGCCGCGGGAGCCACCGCGTCGTCCGGAAACTGCTGCACCAGCAGCGTCAGCTCCTGCAGGGCGGCCTCGCCGCTGCCGCTCTCCGCCAGGCGCGCGGCCTCGCGCAGGAGCCGTTCGGCCGCGGGCTGTTGCGCCGGGGCCGCCGCGGCCAGCAGGGCGAGCCCCAGCACTGCGACGAGCTTCCGCACGAGGGCTTCGGGCTTCACAGGCGGTAGCATGCCTCAAGAGCCGGGCCGCCGCAACCGAGCGGCGGGAGTTGCGCGGGGGCAGGCGAGTCTGGTATACCCCCGTAGTCATATGGGTTGTCAGTGCGCACGTCGCGCTGGACGTCGGTCGATGAGAATCGCCCGTGATCGCCTGGTGGGAGGTGCCGGGGGGTGAAGGCTCTCGCCAATCTCTCGATTCGCAGCAAGCTGGTGGGGATCGTCCTGGTCTCTACCCTCCTTTCGGTCGTCGCGGGCTTCGCTCTGGTGATCCACAGGAGCATCCGCAACTTCCAGGAGGACCTGCTCAACGACACCCGCCTGATCGCGCAGTTGTTCGGCGACGACGTGGGGCTCCACGTGGAGTTCGACGACGGGGTCGCGCAGGAGGAGATCGAGGGGGTCGCGGTGCTGCCGTGGATCACGGACGCCTACTTCTTCGACGTCGAGGGCCGGCTCATCGCCGCCTACGCCCGTTCCGGCGAGGTCTCGCCGCCGCCGCCGGCCGAAGTCCCCGACGTGGAGAGCACCCGGCTCACGGCGGACTACGCGCACGCTTCCCGTCCCGTCAGCTACGAGGATCCCGGAACCGGCGAGACGAAGCGCGTGGGCACCTTCTACGTGCGCTCGACCACCGACGCCTACAAGCAGCGGGTGGGGCAGATGGTGATCTACATGCTGCTGCTCATGCTGGCGGTCCTGGCGGCCGCGGTGGCCCTCGCCTACCTCCTGCAGGGCCTGATCTCCAAGCCCATCCTCCACCTGGCGGCGATCGCCAAGCGGATCTCCGCCGAGGCCGACTACTCGGTGCGGGTCGAGAAGCCGGGCAACGACGAGATCGGCGTGCTCTACGACGGCTTCAACAACATGCTGGAGCAGATCAAGCGGCGCCAGGAGGACCTCGAGCGCTCGAACCGCGACCTCGACCAGTTCGCCTACGTGGCCTCCCACGACCTCAAGGCGCCGCTGCGGGCCATCTCGACGCTGTCGGGGTGGATCGAGGAGGACCTGCACGGCAAGCTGTCGGAGGAGGCCCAGGAGCAGATGCACCTCCTGCGCAGCCGCGTCCAGCGGATGGACCAGCTCATCGAGGGCATCCTCCAGTACTCGCGGGCCGGGCGTCTCGACTCCCACGGCGAGAGGACCAACGTCGGCAAGGTGCTCCGCGAGCTGGTCGAGCTGCTCAGCCCGCCGGACTCCTTCCAGGTCACGGTGGGGCCCGGCATGCCGATCATGGTGACCAAGCGTCTGCGCCTCGAGCAGGTCTTTTCCAACTTGATCACCAACGCCATCAAGTATCATGATCGTCAGGACGGGAGAGTAGAGATCGCCGCCCGACGGGACGGGCGGTTCTACGAGTTCACCGTCCGCGACGACGGACCCGGGATCGCCAAGGAGCATCACGAGAAGGTCTTCATGATGTTCCAGACCCTTCAGCCCCGGGACCGCGTCGAGTCGACCGGCCTGGGCCTGTCGCTGGTCAAGAAGCTGGTCGAGGAGGAAGGCGGTTCGATCCGCCTCGAGTCGGCGCCGGGCAGAGGAGCGACCTTCCGCTTCACCTGGCCGGCAGGTGACGCCGGCCAGTCATCGGAGGATGCGCAATCGTGATGAGAAGCAAGAAGCCCATACTGCTGGTCGAGGACGACGAGGTGGACGTTCTCACGGTGCGACGCGCCCTTCGTGACCTCGAGGTCGAGAACGACCTGGTGGTCGCCGGCAACGGCGAGGAGGCCCTCGACATCCTGGGCGACCCCGAGCACGTCCAGCCGTGCATCATCCTGCTCGACCTCAACATGCCGCGCATGAACGGCCTCGAGTTCCTGCGCCACGTGCGCGAGGACAACTGCGCCCGCGGCGTGCCCATCGTGGTGCTGACGACCTCGCGCCAGGACCGCGACATCGTCGACGGCTTCGACCTCAACGTGGCCGGCTACATGGTCAAGCCGGTGGATTACCGCAAGTTCGTGGAGGTCATCCACGCGATCGACCTCTACTGGACGCTGAGCGAGCTGCCGAGCTGACGTCTCGGTCGAGCAATGATGAGGACCGCGCGAGCTCAGGCTCCGGCGCCGATTGACGCCGCGCGAGAGCGGATACGGCTGCTCCTGATCGAGGACGACCCGGTCGACCGCATGGCCTTGGACCGCCTGATCCGCAGCGAGGGGCTGCCCTACGAGCCGACCCTGGCCGCCTCCTACGCCGAGGCTCTCGAGATCCTCACCGGCGCCGCCTTCGACGTGGTGGTCTGCGACTACCACCTGGGCGACGGCACCGCCGTCGACGTCCTCGGCCTCGGGCTCGACGTGCCGGTGATCGTGATCACCGGCGTCGGCGGCGAGGAGATCGCCGTCCAGATCATGCGCGCCGGGGCCTACGACTACGTGATCAAGGACGTCGAGCGGCGCTATCTCAAGATCTTGCCGGTGACGGTCGACAACGCCTGCCGCCACCACCATTCGCAGCAGCAGGTCCGCATGCTGTCGCAGGCCCTGACCTGTCTCAACGACTGCGTCTACGTGTGCGACGGCGAGCATCGCTTCACCTTCGTCAACGAGACCTTCTGCACGATCTACGGCTACTCGCGCGAGGAGATCCTCGGGACCGCCGTGGAGACCCTGTGGGAGCCGGGCGCGCGCCAGGAGCTGCCGCCCCGCCCCGCCGCGCCGCTGCCGCCCTCCGGCGAGCGCGGCGAGTGCCTGCACCGCCGGCGCGACGGCACCCGCATCGCCGTGGAGGTGTCGCGCTCGGCCATCGTCGACGAGCGCCAGCGCCAGATCGCGGTGGTCGGCGTGGTGCGCGACGTCAGCGAGAAGAAGCGCTTCGAGCGGGTGCTGCGCGAGAGCGAGGAACGCTACGCCCTCGCCGCCGCCGGAGCCAACGACGGCCTGTGGGATTGGAACCTGGAGACCTCCGAGATCTACTACTCGCCGCGCTGGAAGGCGATCCTCGGCTACGGCGAGGACAGCGACGAGATCGGCTCGGCGCCCGAGGATTGGCTGGCGCGGGTACACGGAGAAGACGTCGATCTCTTGAAGGCCCAGCTCGAAGCCCACCTCGAGGGCCGCACGCCCCACTTCGCCAACGAGCACCGCGTGCGCACCCGCGAAGGCGAGCACCGCTGGGTGCAGGTGCGGGGGCTGGCGGTGCGCGCGGCCGCCGGCGGCCGCGCCAAGCGCCTGGCGGGGTCGCTGCGCGACGTGACCGACCGCAAGCGGGTCGAGGAGCAGCTCACCCACTCGGCCATCCACGACGCCCTGACCGGTCTGCCCAACCGTGCCCTCTTCCTCGACCGCCTGAGCAACGCGATCCTTCACCGCAAGCGCCGCGACGACTACCAGTTCGCCGTGATCTTCCTCGATCTCGACCGCTTCAAGGTGATCAACGACAGCCTCGGGCACCTGGCCGGCGATCAGCTCCTGCGCGCCATCGCGCGGCGCCTCGAGACCTGCCTGCGCTTCGGCGACACGGTGGCGCGCCTGGGCGGCGACGAGTTCGCGGTCCTGGTCGACGACCTCGAAGACGTCTCCGAGGTCGACCGCGTGGCGCGGCGGATCCACGCCGAGCTCGAGGCGCCCTTCGAGATCCAGGGCCGCGAGTTCTTCACCACCGCCAGCCTGGGCATCGCCTTGAGCGCACCCGAGTACGAGCGGCCCGAGGACATGCTGCGCGACGCCGACACCGCCATGTACCGGGCCAAGTCGCTCGGACGCA
The DNA here is from genome assembly GCA_036397835.1 of Thermoanaerobaculia bacterium. GTDB lineage: Bacteria > Acidobacteriota > Thermoanaerobaculia > Multivoradales > J023 > DASWIG01. The sequence goes on along the minus strand of DASWIG010000504.1, from coordinate 874 downwards.
CCGACCTGGTGGTCTTCCACAAGGCCATGCACGACGACGCCGTGGAGCTGCTGCACCTGGAGACCGACCTGCGTCGCGCCGTCGACCGCCGGGAGTTCCGGCTCTGCTACCAGCCGATCGTGACGCTGCGCACCGGTTTTCTCTGCGGCTTCGAGGCCCTCGTGCGCTGGCAGCACCCGCAGCGCGGGCTGCTCACCCCGGAGCACTTCCTGCGCGCGGCGCTCGACACCGGCCTGATGGAGCCGATCGGCTGGTGGGTGCTCGAGCAGGCGTGCCGGCAGATGGCGCGGTGGCGTGGCGACCATTTCGAGGTCGAAGGCGTCGCGGTCTCGGTCAACCTCGACGGCAAGCAGCTCTCGAGCTTCGAGCTGGTCGAGCGCGTGGACGCCGTGCTCGCCGCCACCGGCCTCGATCCCCAGGGTCTGAGGCTGGAGATCACCGAGGGCATGATCATCGAGAACGCGCAGGTCACCGCCCGTATCCTCGGCCAGCTCCGCGAGCGCCGGATCCATCTCCACATCGACGACTTCGGCACCGGCTACTCCTCCCTCAGCCAGCTCCGCCGCTTCCCGATCAACGCGCTCAAGGTCGACCAGTCCTTCATCCGCGGCATGACCACCGACGACGACGACCTCGAGATCGTGCGCACGATCATCGCGCTCGGCCACAACCTCGGGCTCGAGGTGATGGCCGAAGGGGTCGAGACCACGGAGCAGCTCGTGCAGCTCCGCGCCCTGGGCTGCGAGACCGCGCAGGGGTACCTGTTCGCGCGGCCGATGACCCCCGAGGACATCGACGCCAGGCTCGCCGCCGGCTCCTGGGGGCTGGTCGTGGGCACGCCCGTCGAGGCCGGCGAGCCGTCCGGGGTGATCGA
>DASWIG010000503.1:0-8834 GCA_036397835.1 Thermoanaerobaculia bacterium | reverse complement strand
GTCCCTCCGCGCGCGGACCTCGATCGTCTTCTCGGCGCCGGCGCGCGAGTACTTGATCGCGTTGTCGACCAGGTTGAAGACGACCTGGAGGAGGCCGTCGCGGTCGAAGCGGCAGGGCGGCAGGCCGGGCTCGACGTCGAGACGCACCACGAAGCCCTCCTTCTCGGCGTGCGGCGCCAGGACGGCGAGGGCTTCCCCGAGCACCGCGCCGACGTCGCAGACGGCGAGGGCCGGCGGCTTCTCGCGCCGTTCGAGCCGGGCCAGCTCGAGGACGTTCTCGACCAGGCGCGAAAGCCGCTCGCCCTCGGCGGTGATCGTCTCGTAGTAGCGCTGCCGGCGCGCCTCGTCGGGCACGATGCCGTCGCGCAGCATCTCGCCGTACATGCGGATGGCGGTGAGCGGCGTCTTGAGCTCGTGGGTCACCGCGGAGACGAAGTCGCCGCGCCGCTGGGCGTAGCGGACGGCCACCGCGGCCATGCGGTAGAGCGCCAGCAGGCCGGCCGTCGCGGCGAAGACGAGGAGGGCCGTCAGCAGCTCGACGACCTCGACGGAGCCGAGACCCGGCGCCGGCTCGATGGTGACGATGGCGGCGGCGGGGCCGAAAGGCTCGGCGAAGCGGTGGCGGAAGACGTAGCCGCCGGGCGCCGGCGCCGCATCGCCACGGTCGGGCTCGACGCGCACGATCGACCGGCCGACGTCGGCGAGGGCGCGGTCGGCCAGCCAGCGGACGAGCGCCGCGACGTCGAGGACGAGGCCCTGGCGGAAGGCGCGGTCGCCCGCCAGGACGGTTCGATAGAGCACCATCGTCCCCTCGTCGAGCCGGCGGCCGACCATCGGCTCGACACGGACGTCGACGACCGGGGGCGGCCGCAGCTCCTCCGCCTCGGCGACGTTGGCCCCCTGGGTCTGCTCGAGTTTCGAGCCTCGCAGCTTGCGGTCCGCGGCGGCCCGGTTGAGCTGGCTCAGGACCTCGTACGGGGTCGACGACGAGGACGCTTCGGCCTTCACCGGCGCCTTCGTGAGCACCTCGGTGGACCCCTTCGCGCCCTCGCGCGGCTCGTCGCGATCGACCTCGGGACGCGTGGGAAAGCGTCCCCGCACCGCGGCGAGGACGCGGGCGGCGGCGTCGCGGCTGGCGGCCGACGGCGACGCGCCGGCGACGGCCGCCGCCCTCGCTTCGTCCTCGGGCCGGAGCGGGGTCGTCACCTCGCCGCCGGGGGCGAGCTGGAAAGGACCGACGACGAAGGGCTCGGGGAGCGGGTCGGCGAGCGGCGAGCGGACCAGGGCGGCGCCGGCCGCCGGATCGTCGGGGACCGCGAGGTGGCGGTAGTGGGAGAACGGACGGTCCTCCTCGCGGCGCAGGAAGGCCGTCAGCTCGCGCTCCATCTCGTCGACGACCCGATCGGCGAGGGCCCGGCTCTCGAGCGCGCGCTCGGCCTGGGCGCTCGACAGCGCCCGCCGCGCGAGGAAAAGGAGCGGCACCAGGACGACCGCCGCCACCAGCACGAAGACCAGACGCAGCCTGCTCATGCCAGCCGGTAGCCCGCGCCGCGCACGGTGTCGATCGGCGAGGCGGCCCGGCCGCCGAGCTTGGCGCGCAGCTTCGCGAGGTGGACGTCGACGGTGCGGGTCGCGATCTGGTCGACGTTGCGCAGCTCCCACACCTCCTGGAGGAGCGTGCGGCGGGAGACCACCCGTCCGCTCTCGCGGGCGAGGAGGGCGAGGATCGCCGCCTCCCGCGGCGTCAGGTCGACGGCCGCGCCGTCCGCCTCGGCGCGCAGCGCCGCCGGGTCGACGCGCCAGCGCCCGACCGCGAACGCCGCGGCCGGCGCCCGGCGGCGCGAGCGCCGGAGCTGCGCCTCGACCCGGGCGACCAGCTCCCGCAGCGAGAAGGGCTTGGTGACGTAGTCGTCGGCCCCCTGGCGCAGGCCGTGGACGACGTCGTCCTCCGAGCCCTTGGCGGTCAGCATCAGGATCGCCAGCTCGGGCCGCGCCTGCCGCAAGCGGGCGCAGACGTCGAAGCCCGAGATGCCGGGCAGCATGACGTCGAGCACGGCGAGGTCGAAGGTCTCGGCGAGACCCAGGCGCAGGCCCTCCTCGCCGGTCGCCGCCGCCACCGGCGCCCAGCCGTGGAAGACCAGCACGTCGGTCAGGCCGTCGCGCAGGCTGTCCTCGTCTTCCACGACGAGGATGCGGGGCTTGGGGTCGGCGCTCACGGCACGGATGTTATCTCACCGCGGGCGAGCCGACGTTAAACGAATGTAAAAGCGCCGCCGTCGCTTTTACTTTCCTTTGAGCGCGGGCGCGGACGTTTCGACGTACAAATGGATATATCAGATAACCGACCTCACGAACCGACCCCGGAGGACACCATGCAAACGACCGCACCCACGCCCCATCCGACCCCGGCCCCCCGCGTCCGCTCGCGACTGGATCGCTCACGGCGAGCCGGCGTGCTCGCGGTGGCCGCGCTCGCGGCCATCACCCTCGGCGCCAAGCTGGTGAGCCGGCTCGCCGACACGACGTCGTACGCCTCGCTCGTCCGGCCGGGCGCCCCGGCCACCGCCGGCGACGGCCGCGTAACCCTCGGCGCCGCCGCCGACCGCGGCGCGGTGCTCCAGGGCGGCGACGGGCTGCTCAGGCTCCAGCTCACGCTGGCCGGCAACGACGTCGGCGGCCCAGCCCGGAGGCTGCCGACCGACTTCGTCGTCGTCCTCGACCACTCCGGCTCGATGGGCGGCCGGAAGATCGTCGACGCCCGCAACGCGGTGGCCGGCCTGATCGACCGCCTCGGGCCGACGGACCGCTTCGCGCTCGTCGTCTACGACAGCGTCGTCGACGTGCCGATTCCTCTCGGCGTGGCCACGCCGGAGGCGCGCGAACGCTGGAAGGCGATCGCGGCGCAGGTCGAGCCCCGCGGCGGCACCGCCCTCTCCCTTGGGCTCGACGCCGCCCTTGACCTCGTCGCCGGGCGTCGCGACGCCGGCGCGGCCCGCGTCGTCCTCATTTCGGACGGCCTCGCCAACGAGGGCGACACCACGCGCTCCGGCCTGCTCGGCCGGGCCTCCCGGGCCACCTCGTGGGGGGTGCCGGTGACCGCGATCGGGGTCGGCGAGGACTTCGACGAGAGCCTGATGGGCTCGCTCGCCGACGCCGGCAGCGGCAACTTCTACTTCCTGCGCGACACGGTCGCCCTCGCCCAGGTGTTCGAGGGCGAGCTCGGCGCCACCCGGCAGACGGTCGCCGAGGCCCTCGCCGTCGAGATCGAGCCCGGCCCCGGAGTCGTCGTGGTCGACGCCGCGGGCTATCCCGTCGAGCGCCGGGGCAGCCGCGCCGTCTTCCGTCCCGGCAGCCTCTTCGCCGGCCAGGAGCGTCGGCTGTGGCTGACCCTGCGGGTCCCCGCCGACGAGCTGGGCGCCCGTCCTCTGGGCACCGTCCTCGCCCGCTACCGCAGCGGCGGCGAGGACTTCGCGATCGAGCCGGTGGCCGCCGGGGAAGTGGCGACCGTGGCCGACCGGGCCGCCTACCTCTCCGGCATCGACCGCGACCGCTGGGAGCGCTCGGTCGTCGAGGAGGAGTACGGCCGGCTCCAGCAAGAGGTCGCCGAGCACGTGAAGGCCGGCCGCCTCGCCGAGGCCAAGGAAGAGATCGCCGTCTACAAGGCCAAGAACGAGAAGCTCAACGCCTCGCTCGGGAGCCAGGAGGTGGCCGACAACCTGGAGGCCGTCGACGCGCTGGCGAGCGAGGTCGACGACGCGTTCGTCGGCCCCGATCAGGGCTCGAAGCAGAACCGTCTGTCGAAGGCCCGCCAGGCTTCGGCCTGGGACGGCCGCCGGCAGGGCGCCAAGCTGCCGCCGGCGTCGCCGAAGCCCGGCGGCGGCTCGAACTGACCATGACGGAGAGGAGACGACCATGAGCTTCCTCGATCGCCTCCGGACCCTCCTGCGCGCCGACGCCCACGGGGTCGTCGACGCGCTCGAAGACCAGGCCTTGCTGCTGCGACAGCACCTGCGCGACGCCGCCGCCGAGCTCGGCCGCAAGCGGGCTCAGCTTTCCGGACTCGACGCCGAAGAGCGCGACCTCGAGGCCGAGCGTCGGCGTCTCGCGGGCGAGGTCCGCGCCCTCGACGAGGACGTCGCCCTCGCCCTGGCGACCGGCCGCGAGGACCTCGCCCGTTTCACCCTGAAGCGTCTCCTGCCGCAGCGGCGGCGCGATCGGCGGCTCGAGACGCGGCTCGCCGAGCTGCGCCGCGAGCGCGACGAGCTGCGCCCCGTCCTCGCCGAGCAGGAGGCCGCGTACGCCGAGCTCGAGCGTCGCGTCCGCGGCCACCTGGCCCGTCTCGACCAGGAGGCGGCGGGAGGCTCGCCGCTCCTCTTCGACGACCCGGTCGTCACCGACGAGGAAGTCGAGATCGAGCTCCTGCGGCGACGGGGGGCCGAGCCGGCGTCCACGACCGGCGACGCCCCGCCGGCGGAAGGAGACGCGTGATGCCCGCCCCCGCGTCCACCCGTTCGCGCGAGGGCGGCGCGACCGTCCTCGGCGGCATCGCCTTCGCCGCCGCCGCCGCCGCGGCGGCGGTCGTCTGGCAGCTCGCCGCGGGTCGCTTCGGCCTCGCCACGGCGATCGGCACCTTCGCGATCGGCGCCGTCGTCGTCGACCTGCTGTGGATCGCCCCGGACCTGCGCCGCGGCGTCGCCGCGGCGGCCGGCGCCGGCGTGCTCCTCGGCTTCACGGCGCTCGTGGCCCCGTGGCTCGACGCCGTCCTGGCCGCCTGCGCCGTCGTCCTCGCCGTGGGCCGCAGCGGCCTGCTCTTCCGCCGCTCGCCGGCTCGCGTGTTCGCCGTCGAAGCGGCGCTGCTCGGCGGCGGCCTCGTCCTCGCCCGTCTCCTCGGCGGTCCGGGACCGCTCGGCGTCGGCGCCGCGGTCTGGGGTTTCTTCCTCGTCCAGGCGCTCTATCCGGCGATCGGCGGCGCCAGGCCGCGCTCCGACCGTCCTCCGGGCGTCGACCGTTTCGAGGACGCCCGGCGTCGGGCCCTGGCCGTGTTGGAGGGATAGAGGACGCCGGCCGTCCTGGGGCGCCGGGCGTCGGCCCGGCGCCTCTCGATTCTCAGGCTAAAAGGTCCACTCGTTGACCAGCTTCTGCTGGAAGGCGTGGAGGTCGTCGAGGCGCACCTTGGACGACTTCTGGCCGAGCTCGGCGATCTTCTTGTTCATCGCCGCCAGGCGGCAGGCCAGCACCCGGCCGATCTGGAAGAAGACCTTCAGCGTCGCCGGGTCGCCGTCTTCGATCCGGCGGCGGAGCACGTCGTAGCGCACCTCCAGGGCGCGGACCTCGCTCAGGCTCTTCACCGAGGCGGCGCGGGGGTCGCCGGTGAGCATCTCGATCTCGCCGATCACCGCCGGCGCCGTCATCGTCACCAGGTCCTGCTCGCCGCCGCCCGGCTTGTCGAGGAACACCCGCAGCTCGCCGGAGAGCACCAGGTACATCCGGTCGCCCGGATCTCCCTGCTCGATGAACGTGGTGTTGGGGCGGAAGGTGATCTCGCCGCACGCGGAGACGAAGTTGTCGACCTGGGTGGCGTTGAGCAGCTTGAAGAGCGGGTAGTCCTTGTAGTCCATGGCCGGTTCCCTGTTCACAGTCCTCGGAGCGCCGTGGCCTTGCCCACCTCGCGGATCGCCAGGATGTAGGCCGCCGTGCGCAGGTCCAGCGAGCGCTTGCGCGCCAGCAGGGTCACCTCGTCGTAGGCCTTGCGCAACTGCTTCTCGAGCTTCTGCTCGACGTCGTCTTTCTCCCAGGAGAAGCGCTGGGTGTTCTGCGCCCACTCGAAGTAGCTCACCGTCACGCCGCCGGCGTTGGCGAGGATGTCGGGCACCACGACGACGTCCTGCTTGACCAGCCGGGCGTGCGCCGAGGGCACGGTGGGGCCGTTGGCGCCCTCCACGATCACCCGCGCGCGCACCGCGGCGGCCACCTCGTCGGTCAGCACCCCGCCGAGGGCGGCCGGGATCAGCACGTCGACGTCCATGGCGAAGAGCTCCTCGGCGGAGCTCTGGTCGGCGCCCGGGAAGCCCTTCACCGAGCGCTCCGGGCTCGCCTCCACGTGCTCGGCCAGGGCCTCGGCGTCGAACCCCTCCGGGTTCTTGAGATAGGCCGCGTGGTCGCCCACCGCGACCAGCCGGGCGCCCCAGGCGCACAGGAAACGGGCCGCCCAGCTTCCCACGTTGCCGTAGCCCTGCAGCGCCACGGTGGCGCCGTCGAGGGGGAGGCCGAGGTCGGCGAGCGCCCACTTCGTACACAGCGCCACGCCGCGCCCGGTGGCTTCCTCGCGGCCCTGCGAACCGTAGATCTCGATCGGCTTGCCGGTCACCACGCCGGGCTCGAAGCCGTGGTACTTCGCGTACTGGTCGACGATCCACGCCATGGTCTGGGCGTTGGTATTGACGTCGGGGGCCGGGATGTCGACGCTGGGTCCGATGATGAAGTGGATCTGGTCGACGAACTTGCGCGTCAGCCGCTCGAGCTCGCCCAGGCTGAGCTGGCGCGGGTCCACCGCCATGCCTCCCTTGGCGCCGCCGAAGGGGGTGCCCACCACCGCCGTCTTCCAGGTCATCAGGCTGGCGAGGGCGTTGACCTCGTCGTCGTCGGCTTCCGGGTGGTAGCGGATGCCGCCCTTGAAGGGGCCGCGGGCGCCGTTGTGCTGCACGCGGTAGCCGTCGAAGACCGCCACCGAGCCGTCGTCGCGCTTGATCGCCACCTCGACCTTCATCTGGCGCATCGGCGTGACCAGCAGCCGCTCGATCGAGCGCGACACGTCCATCACGCGGGCCGCGTCGGTGAAGTACTTGAGCGCGTTCTCGAAATGGCTTGCCATGCGCGGGATCTCGTCTCGCGGAATCGTACCGCAGTGGCGGCCCTGGCGCCAGCGGAGAGACGCGAGAGATACGGGCCGGCGAGAGATACGATACCGGCGTGAGATGGTATCGCCTGGTCCTGCCTTCCCTGCGGCTGCTCGAATCGCCCACCGAGGAGCTGGCCCGCCTGAGCCTGCGGCAGGTGCGCGCCGAGAACGGCTTCGTCGTCCACCTGGCGACCTGGCTCGCGGGCAGCGCCTGGCTCGTCGTCCTCAACCTCCTGACCGAGCGCGAGACGCCGTTCAGCGTCGCGCCGATCTCGATCTGGGCGGCAATCGTGTTTTTCCACGGCCGCCGGGCGCGGGTCGGACGCCGGCGCGCCTACGAAGCCAGGCACCGCGCCCTCCACGCCGAGCACCAGCGCGAGCGGCGGAGCGCCGCGCGGGAGACCGGCGTCGCGCTCCTGCGACGCAAGCTCCTCGCCGGCGCCGAGGAGGCGCGCATGGCGCTGCGCACCGACAGCCCGCAGACCGTGGTCGCGGTGTCGCAAGGCGAGGCCGAAGCGCTGTCACTCGTCGCCTGGCTGGCCGAGGCCGAAGGGCTCATGGAGCGCCACCGCGTGGATCCACGCCTGCGGCGCAAGGTGGCCAAGCTGCTCTCCGACCCCCGCAACCAGGCGGCCCGCGAGCCGCTCACCCGCCTGCTCGCCCTGCTCGACCTCCACGACAGCCGGCTCGCGGCGCTGGAGCGCGAAGCCACGCGGCGCCGCTCGCGCGTCGAGTCGTTCCTGCTGGCGATCGAGAACGTCAAGATCGCCCACTCGAGCGGCGGCCTGGTGCCGGAGGTCAGCGCTTCGGTGAGCCGGCGCGCCGCGCTGCTGGCGGCTGGCGAGACGGGCACCGGCCGGGGGGAGTCGGCGCGCGAGACCGCCGCGCGGATCCGCGAGGAGGTGCGGCTGGCCCGCGACCTCCAACGCTCCATCCTGCCCGGCGGCGCCCCGGCCGTCCCCGGCCTGGGCGTCGCCCATCTCTACCGCCCGTCGAGCGAGGTCGGCGGCGACTTCTACGACTTCTACGCCCCGGGGCCGGGCCGCCTCCTGGTGGCCGTGGGCGACGCCAGCGGTCACGGGCTCGACAGCTCGATGGTCTCGAGCATGGCCAAGAGCGCCCTCTACACCCAGATCTCCGCCGGCCACGACCTCGCCCGCTCGATGGCCGAGATCAACCGCATGATGTGCGACACGCTGGGCCGCCGCCGGTTCATGACCCTGGCGCTGCTCGAGATCGACCTCGGGCGCCGATGCCTGGCCTGGGCCAACGCGGGCCAGGTCTACCCGCTGCTGCGCCGCGGCGCCGAGGTGCGCGAGCTCGAGCAACCCGGCTATCCCCTGGGGGTCCGGCGCGAGAGGGACTATCCGGTCCAGGAGGTCGACCTCGAGCGCGGTGACCTGCTGCTGCTCCTGACCGACGGCTACGTGGAGGCCGTCGACGAGACGGGCGAACCGCACGGCTGGGCCCGTCTCGTGGACCGCGTCCGCGGCCTCGAAGACGGGAATCCGGCGCGGGTGGTCAAGTCGCTCTTCGCCGACCTGACCGGCTACACGGGACCGGCGCCGCTGGCGGACGACGTCACCTTGATCGCGATCCACTACCAGCCATGAGCCCCAAAAAGCTGCTCAAACGCCCCCTGGAGAACGCCGAGGAGCTCGACCAGCTCGCCGCCTGGGTGGCCGAGCGCCGCGCGCGTTTCCTGTCGCGGACGCGCACTCTCGCGATCGTCCTGACGCTGGCGGCGATCGTCCTGACGCTCTCCCGCGGACCCGTCGAGCTGCTGATCCCCATGTTGCTGGCGGCCGTGGTGTGGACGCCGACGGCGGTCCGCCGCCTGTGGACCCAGCCGCGGATCCTCAGCGCCCAGCGGCGGCTGCTGCAGCACCGCGGACTCGCGGACGGCGAAGGCGTCGAGCTGCTCGGCGACGAGATC
>DASWIG010000502.1:0-2592 GCA_036397835.1 Thermoanaerobaculia bacterium | reverse complement strand
GCTGATGGGCCGCGACTGGCCGCCGCAGCCCGGCGACTTCGAGGAGGCCGAGAAGGTCTGCCGCGAGCTCGGCCTGGGCGACCTGCTCGACCGCATGCCGGGCGGCCTCTTGCAGATGGTGGGCGAGACGGGTTGGCAGCTCTCCCACGGCGAGCGCAGCCGTCTCTACATCGCCCGCGCCCTCCTCCAGAACGCCGACCTGCTGGCGTTCGACGAGAGCTTCGCCGCTCTGGACCCCCACAACCTCGATCGGGCGCTCAAGACGGTCCTCGAACGGGCGCCCACCGTCCTCGTGATTGCCCATCCGTGACGGGCGCCCGCATCATTGCCCGTTTGTCAGGCTTTCTCCAGGCGAAGCCGTGGGTGCTTTATGGCGATGGCGGGGCGCCAAGGTCAGCCGCGGGCTGAGGACGCGTTCAGGGCCACTGCGGCGCGGAGGAGGGACTCGAAGGCCTTCTCGTCGATGTCGTCTCCCTCGTGGAGGTCAATGGCGCGCCTCACGTTGCCTTCGAGGCTGGAGTTGAAGAGACCTGCCGGATCCTCGAGAGAGGCTCCCTTGGCGAAGGTGAGTTTCACCTTGTCCTTGTAGGTCTCGCCGGTGCAGATGATCCCGTCGTGGGACCACACCGGGACCCCTGGCATCGAGCTCGACGGCTTTCTCCATTTCACCTCCTCGACCACGTCGGCGTCGGCCTGCTTGATGAGGCGGCGCATCCGGGAGAGCACATCGCCCCGCCAGTCGCCCTTCGCCGGGCGAGTCGCTGCCTTCTTCGTTGTCGGTTTCTTTCTTGACGCCATCGGGAATTCCATCTCCTTGAACCTGACTGCCGCCGGTATGCCGCTCAGCCGCGAGCGGCGTGCCCCATGCTACCGCAAGGGCGAGCTTGCTTTCCTTCTGGGCATGCGCTTAGCCTATCACGGCCTGCCGCCTCTTACGGGGGCGAGGAGGAGGACGGTCGGAGAGCCCCATCCGATTGACGCACTTGACGAAAGGACCGGGCCGTCATATCGTCGTCTCCATGGACGTCCCAGCGCAGATCGAGGCGCGCTTGCACGAGCTGCCCAGCAAACGGCGCCGGGTAGTCGCCAACGGTCTCGATCGGCTCGCGAGGGAGCTGGTGGCACTCTCGGCGGTCACCGACGATCTCCGGAAGCTCGAAGCCGCGAGCCGTGCGGCCGCCGACGCGGTCGAGCTTTTCATGACCGGCACGTCGGGCCAATTGACACGGCTGGCTCGGCTTCTGGCCGCCATGCGGGGCGAGACCAAGGCTGAGGAGATGACGCTCGGCGAGCTGGAGGCAAGCGGACGGTTACAAGTTCTGGCTCTGTACCGCGAGGTCGAGGAGGAGAGCTTGACGGTGGCGGAGCTCGAAGGAGCCGGTATCCAGCGCCAGCGCCTCAAGCAGCTTCGCGATCAAGGACGGCTGCTCGGCATACGGCTGCCGTTCCAACGCGGCTTTCTCTACCCGCGCTGGCAGTTCGGCGAAGACTTGAGGCCGCGAGAGTTCCTTCCCGAGGTGCTGGAGGCCGCGCGCGAAACGGGGTTGGACGAGATGAGCGTCCACCGATTCATGACCCGTCCACAGTCGTCTGGTGGGAACCCCACTCCGTTCGAGCTCTGTGAGCAGGGCAGAGTCGATCTGGCTCTGAACGCGTTGCGCGCCGCGGGCGAACTGGGCGGTTGACGGGTGCATGTCTGAGGACCGGCTCTCGATTCCTCCGCCTCCTGAGCGGCCACCGGGCCGTTTGCCACCGTTGGCGGCTCAACAGCCGATCGTCAGTTGGCGTATCCACGCCGAGGCGAATCCCCTCGAAGCACGGCAGTATCCGACGGGCAAGTTCCGCTTCGACGCTCCCACGGGGCAATATCCCGTGACCTATGTCAATCTCGATCGTCATGCCTGTTACGCGGAGGTCTTCGGCGACGTCTTGGAGATTCCTCCCTGGTCCGGCAGGCGGCTCCTTTCGCAGGTTCGATCAAATCGGCCGTTGCAGCTCATCGCCCTGGATCGTGCCGAGGTGCTGAAGGCTTTCGGCCTCGACCTCAACATCTGTTCCAGTCTCGACTACGCCCGCACCCGAGCCTGGAGCCGTGCCTGGCACGAGTGGTATCCGCAGGCCGACGGCATCCGCTATCTCGGCCGGCATGCGGTGCAGCAACGAAACGTCTGTCTCTACCTCGACCGCTGCGGCGGCGATCTGGAGGCCGGTCTCGAGGGTCACTTGCAGGATCTCCGGCGCGACGGCCTTGTCGCAGCTCACAAGTACAACTTGGCGCCCCGCCTGTTCTTTCCCGCCTCCTGAGATCCGCACGAATCGTCCTCGTCACGACGCGGACGCCTTTTCCTGGATCGCGGCGAACGGCACGTCCGCCAGACGCCCGAAGAGCGGGTGCGAGCCGAGACGGCGCCGCGACAGCCGCTCAGCCGCGAGCGGCGTGCCCCATGCTACCGCACCCGCCCCCTCGCGCGCCGGCACCGAGCATCTCGAGGCGTTCAAGGTCGGCGAGGACTGCATCGTGGCCCTGGCCCTCAGGACCTTCGAGCGCGCGACGGCTTCCGGGAATCCGTCGAATCTCCTGTAAAATCGTCA
>DASWIG010000501.1:0-2159 GCA_036397835.1 Thermoanaerobaculia bacterium | reverse complement strand
GTCCACGGCCACATGGCCCGGAGCCTCATCTGGCAACGTCGATTCCGGCGGCGATATTCCCGCCGGCGCCTTGGCAGGCTCTCGCCGCGGACTCTCCCCACCCGGCCACCGGCGATGATCCTCGGGCGTCATCCGGCGTAGGGGCGAGCCCCCGTGCTCGCCCACCCGGTCCAACGGACCGGGCTTGCTGGGGCGGAATCCTGAGAGCTTAGCTCGCTGCGCTCGCGGACGGTGATATCCTTGCTCTGCGCAACAAGCGGAGTTCCGTGTAGGGCAGGCTCCGCCTGCCGATTCACGATCCGTGGCAGAATCGTCAGGCGCAGCCTGACCTACACTCAAGACGTCGATTTCAGATAGTTGTGCAACTTCCGAGACGTCGAGTTAGTAGGCGCGCAGTGGGAGAGGATATCTTTATCAAGAAGGGGATTCCCGCGGCGAAGCCGCGGGTCATTTCGGGGAGGGGACGACGTCTCAGATCCGCCGCACCAGGATCGTGCCGGCCAGCTCCAGCGCCGCCGCGCCGGCCGCCTCCAGGAAGCTGGCGATCGACGACGGCGAGCGCGCCAGGCCGTCGGCGAGGTTCAGCGCCTCCGTCAGCTCCGGATTGCCGTGGCGCAGCCGGCCGACGGCTCGACCGTCCCGGTAGAGAACGGGACCGCCGGCGTCCTCCGGGTCGACGGAGAAGCTCCGCGCGCGGTCTACCAGCGGCAGGAAGGCGGCGGCGAGCAGGGCCGTGTCGCGGTCGGTCAAGGTGCCGAAGGGCTCATCGCCGTCCTCAGGATTCTCCCAGAAACGAAACAGGCCGTAGCGCTCGTTGCCCAAGGCGACGACGCGCCAGAAGCCGCCGGTCACCGCCTCGCCGGCGGTCACGGGATCGTCGTGCTGGTCGAGCTGTCGGAGGTAGTCGGGGTGGAAGGCGTTGACGGGGGTAGAATCGTCGTGATCGGGCATGGGAACATGTCTCCTTTGCCTGGTCGGGCTCGGGCGAGCTGTCATCTCGCCCGGGCCCTCTTGTTGATGGGCGGACGCCCTGTTACCGCCAACAGTAGCGGAGAAACCGGAGGAAGTCAAGCGAAAAGGGCCGGTTTCTCGGAAGAAACCTCGCGCCGGTCACGCCGGCGCGTGGACGGCCACCGGATGAGATCCTCGAAGAGCTCCCGGACCTGACTGAGGCCGACGTCCTCGCCTGCCTCCGGTTCGCCCGCCAGCGAATCGACCATCCGGTGGTGGCGGCGTGATCGGTGGCGAGCTTCGCGCTGACCCGGGCCTTCGGAACGCAACCCTGAAAGGGTGACAAGCCGCTGTTCCGGCTCATCATGATTTCCTTCCGTTCTCGGCGTCAGGATCCAGGCCGACCAGAGAGCTTTACTGCCGTGTCAAGGGGGAACTGGTGGAGCAGCACTTGGCAGCTTTCCGCCGGACGTGACCGCCGTCACCAACACGGAGCCGGCGCCGCCAGTGTAGCCTCTGTCCCAGTAAACCTATCTCTTTAATTAGCAGCCCTTTGACGGCTGTATGTCCTTCATCGCTTTTTAACTACGGTCTGGCCCAGTGCACTAAGGGTGCCCAGATAGACCGGTGCAGCTGTGCCCGCCATTGCCTTGTCGGAATATGCCCAAATGTCACCCGTGTGGGTGTCCATGAAGATCGTATGGCTTTCCATCGGCATTCCCTCGAAGGCGCAGGAGCTACAAAGAACCTCCGCGGGATTCGCGTGATCGTGCATGAGGATCCCGCGGCGTACGAGCCCCCGGGCCGAGATCGCCATGCACCAAGGTCGGTGCCGGCGCCGCGACGGTGGGACCGCGATGCCGGCCGCATTGACGCCTGGCGTCATCCCGTGGGAGAGTATCGGCATGGCCGCTGCCGACGTCACCAAGCCTCTGGCGGGCACCGTACCAACCCCGGCGGACGACTACGACACCCCATGGAAGGACGTCTCCGGACGGTTCTTCCCCCAGCTCGTGGAGTTCTTCGCTCCAGACCTCTACGCGATCATCGACTGGTCGGCCGGCTACGTTCCTGGAGCAGGAGCTACGGGCGATGCTCCGCGACGCCGAGACCGGTCCCCGCCGCGTCGACAAGGTCGTCAAGGTCCGGACGTTGGCAGGCCAGCCCCTCTACCTCGTCCTCCACGTGGAGATCCAGGTCTCCCGGGA
>DASWIG010000500.1:0-35177 GCA_036397835.1 Thermoanaerobaculia bacterium | reverse complement strand
CTACAATCACGCTTGATGAAGGCCTACCTCGACCTGCTGCGCCAGGTGCGCCGCCACGGCGCCTGGAAGGACGACCGCACCGGCACCGGCACGCGCAGCCTCTTCGGCCACCAACTGCGCTTCGACCTCCGCGACGGCCTGCCGCTGCTGACCACCAAGCGGGTCCACTTCAAGTCGGTGCTGCACGAGCTGCTGTGGTTCGTGGCCGGCTCCACCAACGTCGCCTACCTGCGCGAGAACGGCGTCAGGATCTGGGACGCCTGGGCCGACGAGGACGGCGAGCTGGGGCCGATCTACGGCTACCAGTGGCGCTCGTGGCCGGCGCCGGACGGCGGCAGGATCGACCAGCTCGCGGGCGTGGTCGAGAGAATCCGGCGCGAGCCCACCAGCCGCCGCCTCGTGGTCAGCGCCTGGAACCCGGCCGACCTCGAGCGCATGGCCCTGCCGCCCTGCCACGTGCTCTTCCAGTTCTACGTCGCCGACGGCCGCCTGTCGTGCCAGCTCTACCAGCGCAGCGCCGACGTCTTCCTCGGCCTGCCCTTCAACGTCGCCTCCTACAGCATCCTGACGATGATGGTGGCGCAGGTGACCGGCCTCGAGCCCGGCGACTTCGTCCATGCCCTGGGTGACGTCCACCTCTACGCCAACCACTTCGAGCAGGCCGACGAGCAGCTCTCCCGCGCGCCGCGTCCGCTGCCGCGCCTCAACCTCGACCCGGACGTGCGCTGCCTCTTCGACTTCCGCTATGAGCACTTCGAGCTCGTCGGCTATGATCCGCACCCGGCCATCCGGGCCGAGGTCGCCGTCTGAGCCGACGATGAGAAAGACCGCCGCCGACGTCAACCGCACCCTCGAGACCGAGGCTCCGGCGCTCTACCGCTGCCTCTCGCCCCTGGGCCGCCGCGCCTTCTATCCGCCGGACATCCCGGTGCAGGCGGCCGAAGCGCGCGGCGCCCGCTACAACGCCACGATCGGCGAGCTCACCGACGGCCAGGGCGGCGCCATGCCGCTGCCGTCGATGGCGGCGGTTCTCGCCCTCAGCGGCGAGGACCGCGACCGCGCCTTCCTCTACTCCCCGGTCGGCGGCCTGCGCGAGCTGCGCGAGCGCTGGCGCGAATGGCAACGCTTCGGGCAGGACGAGGCGGTGCCGTCGAGCCTGCCGTTCGTGACCGACGGCCTCGCCCACGGCCTGTCGCTGGTGGCCGACCTCTTCGCCGGCCCCGGACGGGCGGTGGCGGTGGCGGCGCCCTTCTGGGGCAACTACAGCCAGGCCTTCGCCCTGCGCACCGGCGCCGAGATGCGCCTCGGCCCGGGCTACCGCGACGGCCGCTTCAACCCGCGCGCCCTGGCCGAGGCGCTTGCCGAAGTACCCGCCGGCGAGCCCGCCGTGGGGCTGCTCAACTTCCCTTCGAATCCGGGCGGCTACGCGCCCACCGCGGCCGAACGCCGCGAGCTCCGAGCCTCGCTGCTCGAGATCGCCGACGCGCGGCCGTTCGTCGTCCTCGTCGACGACGCCTACGCCGGTCTCGTCTACGAGGAGTCCTCGCCCCCGGGCTCGCCCTTCTGGGAGCTCGCCGGCGTCCACGAGCAGCTCATTGCCGTCAAGGTCGACGGCGCCACCAAGGAGTTCTTTTTCTTCGGCGGCCGGGTGGGCTTCCTGACCTTCGGCTATCGGCCCGGCTCGCCGGTGGCCAAGGCGCTCGAGAACAAGCTGGCGTGTCTGCTGCGCTCCACCGTGGGCTCGCCGGTGGCCCTGAGCCAGGTGGTCCTCCTCCAGGCCCTGCGCGACGGCGCGATCCGCGACCAGGTCGCGGCGGCGCGGCGGATCGCCCGCGAGCGCTACGCGGCGGTGCGGCCGCTGCTCGCCGAGCTCGACCCGCACCTGCTGCGCTCGCTGCCGTTCAACGCCGGCTTCTTCGTGCTCCTCGAGCTCCCCGAGGAGCTCGGCGTGGGCGCCGACGCCGTGCGCCGCCACCTGCTGGCGCGCCACGATACCGGAGTGGTGGCGATCGGCGAGCGCTACCTGCGCCTGGCGGTGTGCTCGGTGGCCGCGGCGGCGCTTCCCGAATTGCTGCGGCGCGTGGAGCTCGGAGTGAGCGAGCTGGCGGCGGCCACCCTTCCGGAGAGGTGAAATCCGCCCCTCGGAGACTATAGGCTCCCCACAGGAGGCCCGATGATGTTCAGGAAACAGAAGACGGAGGTGCTGGTCGTCGGCGCCGGTCCGGTCGGCATGCTCACCGCCCTCACGCTGGCGCGGGAGGGCCTCGCCGTCGAGGTCCTCGACGCTCAATGGCGCACGACCGCGCGCAGCTATGCCCTCGCCCTCCATCCGGGCTCCCTCGCGGTCCTGGCGGAGCTGGGGCTCGCCGACGAGCTCGTCGGCTGCGGACACCACGTCGACAAGCTCGCCTTCTACGAAGGCGCCGAGCGGCGCGCCGAGATACGCTACGCCGCGCTGGGAGGGCCGCATCCGTTCGTCCTCGTGATCCCCCAGCAGACCCTGGAGGACGCGCTCGAGAAGCGCCTCGCCGGTCACGGCGTCAAGGTCAAGTGGAACCACCGCCTGGCCTCGCTGACGCCGGAGCGCGACGGCGTCGCCGCCAGGATCGAAAGACTCGGCAAGGAGTCCCTCGGCTACGCCGTGGCCAACACGGGGTGGGTGGTCGAGAGCGTCCACGACACCGCCGCCTCCTACGTGGTCGGAGCGGACGGCCACAGCTCGAGCGTCCGACGCGCCCTCGGCATCGAGTTTCCCGTCTACGGCGACACGCAGTTCTTCGGCGTTTTCGAGCTGTCCGCCGACGCCCCCGCTTCGTCCGAGGTGCCCGTGGTCCTCGACGGCGAGGCGGTCAGCGTGCTGTG
Organism: Thermoanaerobaculia bacterium; assembly: GCA_036397835.1. Taxonomy (GTDB): domain Bacteria; phylum Acidobacteriota; class Thermoanaerobaculia; order Multivoradales; family J023; genus DASWIG01. The sequence goes on along the minus strand of DASWIG010000500.1, from coordinate 32,315 downwards.
GCCGCTCGAGGACGGCCGCTTTCGCTGGAGCTTCCAGCTCGCCGACGACTGGGAGTGGGTGCCGAGCACGCGCAAGAAGAGCCGCCTCGCCGTGCAGATCGGCGAGGACACCTTCCCCTATCTCGACGCGGGCCGGCTGGCGGAGCTGATCGCGCAGCGCGCTCCGTGGTTCGACGCCGCGCTCGGCGACGTGCGCTGGTCGGTGGGCGTGCGTTTCGAGCGCCGGCTGGCGGCGCGGTTCGGCCAGGGCCACGCGTGGCTGGCGGGCGACGCCGCCCACCTCGCCTCGCCGGTGGGCGTCCAGAGCATGAACGTAGGGCTGCGCGAGGGCCACGACCTGGCGCGGCGGCTGATCGAGATCCTTCGCCGCGGCGGCGATCCGGACCTCCTCGCCGCCTATGAGGCCGAGCGTGCCGCTGAATGGCGCCGTCTCCTCGGGCTCGAGCGCCCGGCGACGGCTGCCCCCGGCGCCGAAGACTGGGTGCGGCGCCACGCCGAGCGCATTCCCGGCACGGTTCCGGCCTCCGGCGACGACCTCGGCCGTCTTCTCGGCCAGCTCGGCCTCGAGCTCTGAACCCTCACCCCCTGCCCCTCTCCCAGGAGGAGAGGGGAGACGGATGTCGACGATCGAGCCCCCTCTCCCCCTGGGAGAGGGTTGGGGTGAGGGTTCTGCTTTGTTGAGAATCGGGAATCGAGTAGGCTTCCGCTCGAGGAAGCATGACAGACGCAAAGGAGCGCGGCGAGGTCCTCATCGAGCTCGAGGACGTGACCTTCGGCTACGGCCGCGAGGTGGTGCTCGACGGCGTGAGCCTGTCGATCTCCGAGCGCGACTTCCTCGCCGTGATCGGTCCCAACGGCGGCGGCAAGACGACGCTGCTGCGCGTCGTCCTCGGCCTCGTGGCGCCGTGGTCGGGGCGGGTGCGCCGCCGCCTCGGCGGCCGCCACGGCGCCGGGCCGCCGGGGGCTTTCGGCTACGTGCCGCAGTTCGCCGGCTTCGACCGCACCTTCCCCCTGCGGGTACGCGACGTCGTGCGCATGGGCCGTCTCGGCGGCCGTGGCCTCGGCCGCCGGTTTGCCGCCGCCGACGACCGCGCGGTGGACGACATGCTCGGGCGCTTCCGGCTCGCGGCCCTCGCCGAGACGCCGATCGGCGAGCTCTCCGGCGGCCAGCTCCAGCGCGCGCTGATCGCCCGTGCCCTGGTCAGCGGGCCGCGCATCCTCTTCCTCGACGAGCCCCTGGCCTCGATCGACAGCGTCTCCCGCGAGATCCTGACGAGGACCCTCGAGGAGCTCCACCGCCAGATCCCGATCGTGGTGGTGACCCACGACCTGACGCCGTTCGCGCGCCTCGTGGAGCAGGTCGCCTGCGTCAACCGCCGGCTCCACTACCACCCGTCGGGCGAGGTCACGGGCGAGATGCTCGAATCGGTCTACGGCTGCCCGGTGGAGCTCATCGCCCACGGCGTGCCGCACCGGGTGCTGGCCAGCCACGACCACGGAGGCCGGCGATGAGCGCGCTCGCCGACGCCCTCGCCTACGACTTCGTGCGCCAGGCCCTCGCCGCCGGGCTCCTGGCGAGCGTGCTGTGCGGCGTGCTGGGCACCTTCGTCGTGGTCAAGCGCCTGGTCTTCATCAGCGGCGGCGTGAGCCACGCCGCCTTCGGCGGCCTCGGCGCCTGCCACTACCTGGGACTCGACCACCGGCTGGGCGCCGCCGCGGTGGCGATCCTCGCCGCGGTGGCCCTGGGCGGCGCCCACCGCCGCGGCTGGGCACGCTCGCACGACGCCATGATCGGCATTCTCTGGGCCGCCGGCATGGCGCTCGGCATCGTCTTCATCGCCGCCACCCCGGGCTACGCGCCGGACCTGACGACCTACCTCTTCGGCAGCCTGCTCACCGTGGGCGAGAGCGACGTCTGGCTGACGCTGGCTCTCGTCGTGATCGTCGCCCTCCTGCTCGCCGCCTTCTTCAAAGAGCTCGTGGCGGTGGCCTTCGACGAGGAGTTCGCGGCCGTCCAGGGCGTCCCGGTGGGGCCGTTCATGACGCTGCTGATGGTCTTGATCGCCCTTTCGGTGGTGCTGCTCATCCAGCTCGTCGGGATCATCCTGGTGATCGCCCTGCTCACCATTCCGCCGGTGATCGCCCTCATGCTGGTGCGCAGCTTCGGCGCCGTGCTGCTGCTCTCGACGCTGATCGGATCCCTCATCACCGTCGGCGGCCTGGCGCTGTCCTATGCCTGGAACCTGCCCTCCGGGCCGGCGATCGTGCTCCTCGGCGTCGCCTTGCTGCCGCTGCCGCTCGTCCGCCGGTGGGCGCCGCGCCGGCGCCAGTCCTGATTTCCTCTTCCAAGAAAGATAGCTCAGGGATTTTGGACCTGTACGATTCAGGAACGGGTGCTAGCATTCATTCGGGCCGAGGACATCGACCCTGCTGACTCGACCGGACACGACCCCCCTCTCTCACACCCTCCCGATGTCCCGGCCCTTTAATTTTGCCTTCTCGGGCTGAATCGCCTTCCTGAGCCGCTCCCACCTCTGAGCTTCTGCGAGATAAGATAGAGTTTCCCTCACGTCGTGTAGGAGGAACGATGACCTATTTCGCCGGCAAGGCCGTCGTGATCACCGGCGCTTCGTCAGGTATCGGCGCCTGGCTCGCCCGCGAGGCGGCGCGCCGCGGCGCTCGTGTGGGTCTTTTGGCGCGGCGCGAGGAGCGTTTGGCGCAGCTCGCCGCCGAGATCGGAGAGGCCGGCGGCCGTGCCGCCTGGGCGAGCGCCGACGTGGTCGACGCCGGGGAGCTCGAGCGCGGGCTCGATCGGCTCGCCGAAGAGCTCGGCGGCGCCGACGTGGTGGTGGCCAACGCCGGCTACGGGCGTCCCGAGCCGCCGCACAAGTTCAAGCCCGGGCGTGCCCTCGCCATGTACGACGTCAACCTGTTCGGCATGCTGCGGACCGTCGACTGGGCGCTGCCGCGATTCCTCGATCGCCGCTCGGGCCACCTCGTGGGGGTGGCCTCGGTGGCCTCGTTCCTGGGCATGACCAACTCGGCGTCCTACTGCGGCTCGAAGGCGGCGATGCGCGTCCACCTGCAGAGCCTGCGGGTGTCGCTTGCGCCCTACGGCGTCGCCGTGACCACCATCTGCCCGGGCTTCGTCGAAAGCGAGCTCACCGAAAAGAACAAGTTCCGCATGCCGTTCATCTGGGAGACGGAGCGCGCCGCGCGCAAGATCGCCGACGCGATCGAGAAGCGGCGCGGCGAGGTGGTCTTTCCGTGGCAGATGAAAGCTTTTATCGGGCTCGCCACGCGAGTCTTGCCGACGGCGCTTGTCGAGCGCTTTATGACGCCGCGGAAAGCGAAGGAACCAGAGTAGTGCGGGCCTGCTCGCGGTCGCTCAAGGCGGCGCCGAAGATTGGAGCAACGCCGCGATCTCCTCGCGACGCGCTTCCGCGTCCGCCTCGCCGATCTCGATCAGACGCCGCAGGTACTCGGGTTGGAACATCACCAGGCTCAGGAAGTCGGGGCTCGCCGTCTCGCGGGTGCCGAGGCTGCGGGTGAGGAAACGGAAGCCGCGCGGCAGCTCCCCCTCGTAGCCGCTGACCAGGCGTCCCAGGTCCTGCGACGGACGGATCACCAGCAGGTCGATCGGCTTGAGCCCGTGGCGCTTCTCCTCCGGCAGCTCGCGCAGCAACAGGTTGAGGCGCTCGAGACGCAGCGCGTCCTGGTCCACCACGTCGAGGAAGATGGCATTGAGCAGGTTGCCGAGCACCTGCGCCGGCGGCGGATAGCCACGGGTGGCGGCGCGGTCGGCCTCGGCGAAGGTCCGTGGATAACGGGTCGAGACGGTGAGGATCCGCGACGCGCCGAGATGCAGCGCCGGCGACAGGGGGGCCGACTGCCGCACGCCGCCGTCGCCGTACCAGGAGCCGTCGAGCTCGACGGCGGGGAAGAGCAGCGGCAAGGCCGCCGACGCCATCACGTGGTCCACCGTGATGCGCGCCTGACGGCTGCGGCGGTGCGGCCGCTCCCACGTCGTGATGTCGCGGCCCTGCACCCAGGTGACCGTGCGCCCGGTGGCGTAGTCCAGGGTGGAGAGCGCGAAGGCCCTGAGCACGCCGCGCTCGAGGTTGTCGCCGATGCCGGCGATCTCGCCGTCGCGCGCCGGCAGGACGCGGCGCAGAAAGTCGTCGAGCGGCCCGGTGTCCACCAGGCCGCGCACCTGCGGCGCCAGGGCCGAGCCGCCGGAGACCAGGCGTACGGCCCAACGCAGCAGGTTGCGCGCCAGACACGCGGTGTCGACCCGGAAGACCCGGTCGATGGAGAGGGCGGACCAGAGGTCGACCAGGTCGCCGGCGGCGGCCGCCAGCGGCCCGCGGTGGGCGGCGAGGTGGACGGCGTTGATGGCGCCCGCCGAGATCCCCGTGACGACGGGGAAGCGCAGCTCCGGCCAGGCGCGCCCCAGGCCGCGCAGGAAGCCCGCCTGGTAGGCCGCCCGGGCGCCGCCGCCGCCGAGCACCAGGGCGAGGTCGCCGGCCCCGGAGCGCTCCCGTCCGTCCTCCGTTCCTGTGTTTCGTGTAGGTTCCATGAAGAATCGCGGCTGGCTGTGGGCGGCGCCGCCGATTGTAGTATGCTCCCGCTCCGATGCTTACAGGCGTCGTGGCACGAGGACGGGCCGCGCCCGTACCGGTACGTCTTCTTCTCCGCGCCGCCTGGACGGAGCCATGCGTCACACCCTGCACTCCTTCCTCCTGTCCCTCGTGGCGCTGGGCGCCACGACGCCGCTCGCGGCCGATCCCCCGGCCGCTCCCGTTTCCGCGCCGCCGGATGAGCCCAAGATGACGGTCGAGATCGAGTCGAGCTCCCACGTGGTGCGTCAGGAGGACGAGCGCCTCCACCTGCGCTACGAAGCCGGCGTCTGGGACTTCGAAGGGCTGGTGGCGTCGCTGACGCCGCGCTTCCGTGAAGAGCGCGACCAGATCGGCCTGCTGGTGTCGCGGCCGGTCGGCGGCGCCGAGCTCCTCGCCGTCGCCCGCCGGACCGGCAAGCCGGAGGGCGAGGACACCGCGCTCGGCGTCGCCTACGCGCGCCCTGCCACGGGCGGCGCCTTCGGCGCCGAGGTCGTGTGGGGGCAGGCCGATCTGGAGATCGACGACTACCTGGTGGACGACGGCGAGCAGCAGCTCGTGGGCCGCGCGTACTGGCGGCGGGAGGACGGCTTCGAGCTCGCCGTCTTCGGCGCGGCGAGCGCCACTTACGACCTCATGCGCGGCGCCGGCGAGCTGCTCGAGCGGTTGCCGCGCTCCGCGATCGTGGGCGCCGAGACCCTGGCCGACATCGACGTGGACGAGGCGCGGCTCGAGGACTCGGTGGGCGTCGAGGTCGGCCTTGACCGCCGCGCCTGGCGGGCGCGCCTCTACGCCAAGAGCGGCGAGCAGTTGATTCGCGGGGTACCCGAGAGCGACGACTTCACGGGCTTCGGCGGCGAGCTCCAGGTGGCGGCGCGTCTCTGGAGCCTCGACGCCGAGCTCGACTTGCGCCGGCTCGACGTCGCCGGCGGCTTCGATTCCTTCGACCGCGGCCGCGCGCGGGCCGACTTCCGCCACCGCCCGGGGCGCCTCGAGTGGGGCGTCGGCGGCTACGTCCAGGGCGAGGCGCGGTCCTTCGACGAGATCCCCGACGTCTACGACACGGCGGGCCTCGGCCTGACGGCCTCCTGGCAACGCCCGAGCGGCCGCCGGCTGGGGCTGTGGTTGATGTGGGAAGACAACGCTCCCGACCGGCAGGTGATGACCCGTCTGGGGCTCTTCACCCGCAGCGCGGAGCGCGAGTACGGCGTCGGCGTGCGGCGCGACGAGGTCGGCCCGGCGCGGTTCCTGGACGAGACCTACGGTCCTTTCCTGTTCGGCAGCATCCCGTTGCGGAGGGTGGTGATCCAAGGCGACGTGGGCGTCCAGGACGGCGACGCCTACGGCAGACTTTCCATCGGCCTCAAGAGGTGAGCGATGAAAATGACCGGGACCCTCCCCTTGGCGCGCCTCGGCGTGCTCCTCCTCGGCGTGCTCCTCCTCGGCATGGTCTTGGCGATGCCGGCGGCGGCGCAGCCCTGCTCGACGCCTTATAACGGCGGCAACGGTCCGCGCAGCCTGTTCCTCAACCTGCACAACTGCGGCCTCGACTGCTGGCTGCAGGAAGTGCCCTACCTGCGGCACGTGCAAGACGGCGTCACCGGCGTGCGCGTCGCGCCGGTGACGCTCGACAACACTTCGCCGGGCGATCCGCGCTTCTTCACCGTCAACGACTTCGACCCCTATTTCGAGGACGTCTTCGAGATCTTCGGCCCCGAGAAGACCCTGGTGCTGATCGACGACGGCGTCGACGAGGGCGCGCACGCCAAGCCGACGCCGAACGACATCCTGCGCAAGCTCTCGAGCTTGCTGGTGCGCTGGCCGCGGGTGCGCCACGTCGAGTTCATGAACGAGCCGCTCAACTTCAGCAACGTCACCCCCGAGGAGTACGTGGGCCGCTACCTGCGGCCGGCGCGCGAGCTCGTCGACCGCTTCAACCAGGACCGCGCTGCGGGCAACCGGATCCTCCTCTATTCGGCGGCCTGGTTCGGCTCGGAGGAGGGCGTGCGCCAGACCCGGCGCATGATCCGCGCCGGCGGCCTCGCCTACGTCGACGTGCTGAGCGCCCACATCTACGAGCGCCGGGCCGCGGACGCCGCCGAGCGGGCGCTCGACTACCGGCGCCTCGCCCGCGGCAAGCCCGTCGCCGTTACCGAGGCCAACTACAACGCCGGCAACCACAGCGACTACGAGACCCAGCCGTGGTGGATCTGCGAGGCGATGACCGAGATGGAGCAGATCCTGCGCCGCGGGCTCTCGCCCGAGCAGGAGCTGCTCCAGCAAAACGTCTTCTACACGCTGCGGGGCGACGAAGGACGCCAGTTCAACCTCATCCGCTTCGCGGACGCCAAGGCCCTTTCCTGGGCCAACACCGGAACCGGGCACATCGTGCTCACTGAACGTTCCAAGGTGCCGACCGATCCCAAGGGGCCCGTGCCCCCGGACGACGGCGGTGAGGACGACGGCGGCGGCGAGCCGCCCGGCGGGGGCGGCCCGATCGAGCGCCCCGGCCCCGGCGGGGGCCAGGACTGACGAGCGGCCGTCCGCCGACGCCGGCGGCGTCCGCGAGCGGATGGCTCGCGAGCTACCGGCTCGCCTGGATCGTCACCACGGCGGTCCTGCTGCTGGCCAACGTCCGTCTCCTGACCGGTGACGCCGTCCCCCGGTGGGATGCGGCGGGCTTCTTCGCTCCCGCCCACAGCCTGCAGGCCGACGCCGCGCGCGCCGGCCGCTTCGTGTTGTGGAATCCGTGGATCAGCGGCGGGGCGCCGGACTGCGCCGACCCGCAGATCGGCGTCTTCTCGCCGGTCTCGACAGGGCTCGGTCTGCTCTTCGGACCGGGTCTGCGCGGCTTTGCCGTCTATTGGCTGCTGATCTGGTGGTGGGGCGCGGCCGGCGTGCTCCTGCTGGCCCGGCACCTGCGGGCGCCGGCCTGGGGAGCCGCGATCGCCGCCGTCGGCTTCGCGTGCTCGGGCTTCTACGTGGGCCATGCCCAGCACACGGCGATCCTCGTCTCCCTGTCGTGGCTGCCCTTCACCGTCTGGCGGCTCGACGTGGCCCTGAGGTCGGCGAGCTGGCGGGCCGCGGCGCAGGCCGGCGCGTGCTGGGGCCTCTCGGCGCTGTCGGGATATCCGGCCCTGACCGTCTTGAGCGGCTGCTACATGGCGCTCTGGGTCCTGGGGCACCTGGTGCGCGGCGGTCTTTCGCGGGCGACGCTCGCTCGTGCCGCCGCTGCGCTCCTTCTCGCCACCTCGATCGGCCTCGTGGTGCTCTCGCCCGCCTACTGGGCCTTCTTCCGCGACGGCCGGGGTTACACCGACCGCACCGAGAGCCTGCCGCGGGAGCTCGCCACCGGCAGCAACTCCCTCCACCCGGGGGCGCTGGCGACCTTCGCGAGCCCCTACGTCGCCGTGCTCGACCTGCTCGACGAGGAGCTGTGGCCCTACACCGAGTCGTCGAGCGCCAGCATCTACCTGCCGGCGGCGGTGCTGGTGCTGGCGGCCCTGGCGCTTTGCCGGCGCCGGCGCTGGCGGCTCTACCTGGCGGCGGTCGCGGCGCTGATGCTGGGCTGCGCCCTGGGCGAGGCGCTGCCTCTCCGCGGGTGGCTCTACGACTTCTTCCCCCCCGCGCGCTACTTCCGCCACGCCGTGGTCTTCCGCGGCTACTACGTCTTCACCGCGGTGGTCCTCGCCCTCCTGGCCGCGCGCGACCTCGCGGCGCCGTCACGCCGGCTCTGGCGGCGCTTCGCCGTGCTCAGTCTGGCCGCGGCGGCGAGCGCGGCGTTGGCACTCGGCGTTACGGGCGCGCTGGCGGATCTTTCCGGCAGCCACTTCTTCCTGGCGGCCACCGTCGCGCTGGCGCTCTGGCTGGGCTGCGCGGTCACGGCCTGGCGCGGGATCGCGCGGCGGACGTCCGCGATCGCGGCGCTCCTGGTGCTGGCGTGCGTCGACGGCGGCGCGGCGATCCGCATGTCGCGTTACTTCGTCATCGCCTGGGACGACGCCGCGCGCGAGATCTGGAGACGAGTCGACGCCGCCCGCGACCATCGCCTGGACCTCCTGCGCAGCGGCTGGCGGCGGCACCTCCGGTCCCGCTTCGGCGAGGACCCCAACAACCGCAACGTGATGGCCCGGGAAGCGGCGCTCGCAGGCCACGTCGGCTTGCGGAGCACCTTACTCGACCGCTGGCTGCAGAGCGCGGTTCTGACCGCCGCCGTCACCGGGGATCGGCGGTTCTATTTCGCTCCGCAGGCCGTCGAGGTCCCCTGGACCCAGGACGCTCTCGCCGCCTTCGCGGACCGCGGCGAAGAGATCGGCTCGCTGCCGATCGTGGTGCACGACCGCGATGCCGTGCTGTCCGGGAACGGAAGGTCTGAGGATGCCTCGATGAGCCGGATCGCCGACCTGCCGCCGGCGCAGCCGGCGCGCGTCGAGCTGCTGCGCTACGAGCCGGAGGCGCTCGAGCTGCGGATCGAGGCGCCCGAAGCAGGATATCTCCTGGTGGCGGACCGCTTCGCCCGCGGCTGGCGCGCCACGGTGGACGGCGGGGACGCTGAGCTCCTGCCGGCGTGGTTCTTGTTCCGGGCGGTCGCGGTGCCGGAGGGGACGCACCGCGTCGTCATGGTCTATCGTCCTGCCGGGCATCCGTGGCTCGTCGCCGTGAGCTGGGCGACCCTGGCTTTGGTCGGAGTGCTGTGGGCACGCCCAGTCCAGGGTGTAAAACCTGGGTCTGGGGGGCGCCTTACCTCCCCCGCACCCGCTGGACGGCCCGCTTCCACCCCGCGTAGAGACGCTCGCGGCGCTGCGCGTCCATCGCCGGCTCGAAGAGCCGCTGGCGCCGCCGGGGGCAGCTCCTCATAGCCGCGCCCGAGGATCTCGCCCCGGCGCGAGAAGACCAGGGCGGTCGATCCGGTCGTCCCCTGGTCGAGGGCGAGGACGGCTTTGGGCATGGCGGGATTGTAACCGTCAAACGAGATCTGACTTGTCCGACTTGTCCGACTTGTCCGACTTGTCCGACGGATCCTGGCGAAGCGGCGCGCGCAGCGCGCCCCTTCGGTGCGAGAATGCCGGCACCATGACTTCGGCCCACTGGATCCTCGTTTTCCTCCTCTCATCGACGCCCGCCGCCCCCTCGGCGATCACCGCCGACGCCTACATCGAGCGCTATTTCGCCGTGTACCCCTCGCGCGCCACCGCCGAGGGACGCCACGACCGCGACCACGAGCTCGAGGACTTCTCGCCCGAGCGCCGCGCCGAATGGGCCGCCTTCAACCGCGCCGGCGCCGCGGCGTTCCGCGCCCGGCTGGCCGCGAACGACCTGCCCTTCGACGACCGCCTCGACGGCGAGCTGCTGCTGCGCCAGGCCGAGCGCGAGCTCTTCGCCTTCGAGACGCTGCGGCGCCCCGAGCGCGACCCGCTCTTCTGGAGCGGCACGCTCGCCAACGCCACCGTCTTCCTGCTGGTGCGCGACGACCACCCGGAAGCGGAGCGTCTGGCGTCGGCGGCGGCGCGCGCCCGGCTGCTGCCGCGCCTCGCGGCCCAGGCGCGCGCGGCCCTGACGTCGGCGGACCCTCGGGAGGTCGTGCCCGAGCTCTGCGAGGTCGCGGCCCGCCAGCTCCGCGGCTCGGCCCGTTTCTACGCCGAGGGCTTCGCCGGCGTCACCGCCGACGAAGAGCTGCGCGCGGAGCTGCGTGCGTCCGGCGCCGCGGCGTCCGCGGCGCTCGACGAGCTCGCGGGCTTCGTCGAGGAGCTCGCCGGCAAGGCCTCCGCCTCGCCGCGCCTCGGCGACGACTACGCGCCGCTCTTCCGCCTGGTGACCGGCGTCGACGAGCCGGTCGCGGACGTGCTGGCCGCGGCCGAGGCCGCGCTGGCGGCCAAGCGCGCCGAGACCGCCGCTTACGGCCGCCGGGTGTGGGAGGAGGTCTTCACCGGCGTCCCGCCGCCCGAGGACGACGCCGTCCTCGTCCGCAGGCTCTTCGAGCGCGTCGCCGAGGACCGCGCGCCGTCGACCGACGCCTTCGTCGCGCAGTACCGGGAGCTGGTCGGCGAAGCGATCGCCTTCGTGCGCCGGCGCGGCATCGTGGAGATGCCCGAGCCTTTTACCGTCCACGTCGACCGCTCGCCGTCGTACTTCGTTGGCCAGGCGGTGGGCGGGGTCTACCCGGCGGGACCCTACGCGCCCGACGCCGCCACCCTGCTCTTCCTGCCGACGCCCCCCGACGGCCTGACGGACGGGGAGCGCGCCGCCTTCTTCCGCGACTTCAACGACCACTTCAACCGCATGATCACGCCCCACGAGATCGTACCCGGCCACATGCTGCAACTGGCGTTCGCGGCGCGCCATCCGCGCAAGGTGCGCGCGCTCTTCGCCGACGGCGTCTACGTCGAGGGTTGGGGCACCTTCTGCGAGCGCCTGATGCTCGACGAAGGCTGGGGCGGCCCGCTCGACCGCCTCGCCCACCTCAAGAAGCAGCTCGAGAACGTCGCCCGCGCGATCGTCGACGTCCGCGTCCACACCCGCGGGATGACGCGCGAGGAGGTGGTGCGCTTCGTCAAGGAGGAGGCGATCCAGGACGACCGGTTCGCCGCCAACATGTGGCAACGCGCGATCACCTGGCCGCCGCAGCTCACCACCTACTACGTGGGGTACCGCCAGGTGTGGGGGCTCTACGAGGACGTCAAGGCGGCGCGCGGCGAGAAGTTCGAGCTGCGCGCCTTCATGGACGGCATGATGGAGTTGGGGCCGGTCGCCGTGGAGCACTACCGCCGGCGGATGCTGGAGTGAGCTTCAGATCTCGATGCGTCGAGGTCATCCGGTTCCCGAGGTGAGCAGACGGATCAACTCGACGAGCCTGGCGGGACCGCAGTCGCGCTTTCGGCGGTAGACGGCGGCCAGGCTGATGACCGCCTCCTCGACGCCGGGATCGTCGACGTTGGTGAGCACCACGACGGGGACCTGGCCGTGGATCTTGCGAAAGCGCTGGAGCAGCCACAGACCCGTGCGCGTCCCGTAGGCGGTTTCGCGGTCGGGGACCTCTCCGTCGGCAGGGATCATCAGGTCCAGAACGACACATTGCGGCGGGTCGGCGGCGTCGAGCGCGTGCCGCGCCGCGTCTGCTGACGATAAAACCTCTACCTGAAAGCCCTCCTCGTTCAGCTCGTCGACCCAGGAGCGGATACGGGCTTCCTCGTTGTCGATGAACAGGATCATGGGGATTCCTTCTCGGGCGGCTTGGCCGGCTTGATCCGGCCCGCTGAGGCCAATGGGAAGCGGATTGTGAAGATCGTAGGGTCGGCGGCTTGGCGGAGCCCGACCTCGCCGCCATGCAGGTGCAGGACCGACCAGGCGAGGTGGAGCCCCATGCCGCTACCCTGATGGAAGTCGCGACGGTCCACGTCGGAGCTGTAGCCCGGTTGAAGCAGACGCTCCGCGTGCGCGGCGCTGATTCCGGGTCCGTGATCCTTCACCTCCAAATGGAAGGATCCACCGGTCACGGTGCCGGCGAGCTCGAGTATCAGTCGACGGCCACCGCGATGTCTCCAGGCATTTTCCACCAGGGTGCGGACAACGAACCTGGCCACTTCGGGAGGCACAGAGACCGGCGGCTCGTCCGGCAAGTCGAGAAGGATCGTGGGCTCCTGCCCCGTCTCGTAGGACGAGCGTCGCCGCAGGCTCCCCAGGATGGGAGCGACGACCTCGTCCCGCAGCCGGGTCGACGCGTTACCCCGGGCTTGCGGCCTGCCCTCCTGGAGCACGAAATGGGCATCCTCGGCCACCGCCAGCGCCGCGTCAGCCTCGGCGAGCAGGGCCTCGCCGACCTTCGGGTCGCGAGCGTGGATCCGGTCGGCATAGGCCCGGATGGTGGAGAGCGGCGCCAGCAGGTCGTGGCGCAGCATGCGCAGCGAAAGCTCCACCCGCCTCCGGCGGTCGGAAGCTCTCGTCAGAAACAGAAGGGTAGTCGCGAGTGCCAGCAGGACGACGCCGGCGACGAGAAGCAGGGAGCGGACACGGAACTCAGAGGCGGAAGGTGCCAGCCGGAGGCCGTCCGGGTCGAGGCTCCAACCCCCGGGATCCAGACCGAGAAGGCGGTCGCTCGTGGCCACGACACGCGTGGGCGCGCCCATGGGGATGAGGTAGGCGTCCAGATCCCGGTGCAGCTCGTCGATGGCGGCGTGGATCGCCTCTGGCTCTTCCCGCCGGGCTTCCCTCGCCGCCAAGTCGGCAGCCGCCTGCACGTGCGGACTGGTGGCCCAGTTGGTGCTTCGAAGGTTGTCCCAGAGATAGTACGCGTCCGGTCTGAGCCCGTAGACCAGGGCCAGGAGGGAAATATCGTAGTCCCCCTTGCTTCGTTTCTGGTTTTCTTTTCCAGGGGAGAGCGCCGATACCTCGACCTGCAGCTCCTGGTCGAACTGCCCAATTCGTTTTCGGATCTCCTCGGCGGCATAGCTCCACGCCGTGTTGGTCACGAGGTCGATCTCGCAGCGCTCCGAAAACTCGACATCCGTCGCGAACGGATCCTGCCATACATGCACGGGCTCAAAGGGTTCGGGGAGCAATTGACCAGCCGGTCGAGCTCCGAGCTGCCGCAGGAACGTCGGGTCCTGCCGGATTCTCGCCAGCGCATGCACCAGGCGGGATCGGCATTGAGACGACAGGTGCCTTGCGCCGCTCCGGTCAGTTTGGCGCAGGGCAGCCACCAGCACTCGGTCCTGCCGCGGTTCACTGAACCGCCAACCCTTTGAACGTCCTCCGCTAGACTCCTTGATGAGTCCGGCTTCCAGGTCCGCTTCGACGTCGAAGACTCCGTGCACGTAGCTCCTGTCCAGTGCTCGAGCCAGGGCCTCGGTTCGGGGGACAAGCGGCGTCGAAACAGAGTCGTCTTCACCGCGTAAGCCGACTACGACGATCTCCGACGTGGCCCTGGCCCCCATGGTCCCCTCCCGACGCCGCAGCACCAGGACGTCTTCCAGCCAGTCTTCGAGCTCACCGAGCCGGACCGGGGGTGGGCCGCCGACCCGTGAGCATGGCACGCTCCGGCTTTCGTGGCACCAAAGCTGGTCGACGTAGAAGGGTCCGGTACCGACGGGTGCCGACTGCCCCTCGAGGTCGACGACGGCAGGTTGCACGCGCAGCCACGAGACGAGCAGATCGGGGGGAACGTCGGTCTGCTCTCCTACCTTTTGGGCGATGGACAGGACGTCGCCTTCGGCTTGGACCACATAGCCTTCGAGGGACTCCTGGAGCCCCTGTGCCAGGTCCGCTGCATGCACCGCCGTTCCCGCCTCTCCGGCCACGAGGTCGCCACGCAGCTCGACCCGCACGCCGCCTGCCGTCGGGTTGCAAGCGCGTCCGACAGCCACCGGTGCCAGCTCGACCCCCGGACATATGGGAATGAGCACTAGCCTCATGAAGCGGCGAAGGTCGTTGTCGTAGTCGAACGGCGGAGTGACGGACTGTATCGGACGCGTGTCCACCAGGACGACGCGCCGATCCGGGGACGTGAAGTCGGCGAGGCCCGCGAAGAACAGCCCCATCCCCAGCACTGTGCTTCCGGCTGATATGACCCTGGGAGAGATGCGCACTCTACACCACCCTCCGGAACGGTTCAGGCACGTTCGGCCCCGGCGACCTCCAGATCCGTGCTTGACCGGCCGCCAAGGCACTACTAGAATTGTACATCAAAGGTTATGGGTTCGTCGGTCAATATTCCCGCTCAAGAGTATCACAGGGAGATTAGATGCCGTTGGATCCAAGGAACAGACCCCCAGTTGAAGACCTCATACCATACCCACGGCTAGAGGAGTTGGAGAGACGGCTCGGCGAGAAGGAGGAGCTTCTCACCCACGACGAAGCCTTTGGATGGCTGCGAGACGTCCAGGAGATCGTGGAGCGTCATCTGCTTCCCGTCGGCGACCAGGTGAATCTCCCCGGCCACCCGGGCTTCGTGTGTACCGTCGTCGTCAATGGACGCGCCATGATCGCGGCGACCGGCCAGGAGGGCTGGCTCACGCTCCTGGCCGTCGACGGCGAGGGCTTCGTTCCGCCCGAGGCTTCTCTCGCCATGTCGGGATTCGATTCGAACGTGGACGAGGTCGTGACGGTCTTCGCTCACCCTCGCGTCCTCGGTGCGCGGTCGGACCTGTTTGTGGCCGTGCGGCGATGGGACTTGCAGGGGCGCGTGCCGGCCCTGCGCATGTATCGCGCCAATGCCTGGTGGAACGAGGGTCGCCCGCACTTCACGCCGGGGATCGAGGACGCCGTCCCGGGAGCTGCCTGGCCGTGCCTGGACCTGGAGGCCGGCGACATCCCGCCCTGGGTCGTGGCGGGACCGCTGTCCATGGCGCCGGGAGTCTCGCCGTTGACCCATCCGCCCCTCGGCATCACCGCCGACCGCTGGGCAGCCATAGACCCGGCTCCGGCCCAGGCGGTAGCCTGGGACGGCGAGCGGCGAGTCTGGTTGAGCAGCGGACGTAAGCTGGTCGTCGAGCTACAGAATTCGAACCCTGCCCGAGACCTTCCCCTAGACCGGGCCGGCACGGCGCTGGCGGCGGGAGCCGCCGGCGCCGTGCCGGTCGCGGTCGTCTGCGGGCAATGGGGCGTGCTCGGCGTCCCTCTCGCCGACGACGAGCCCGAGGAGATCCGCCCCTGGCTGCAGCGTCTGCCCTGGCACCCCGTCGCCGTGGCGCTCCTCCCCAAGGAGCTCGGGTGGCCGGACGTCGTGGTGGCGGCACGCGACGGGCGGCTGCACCGCTTTCGGTACGTGCGCCCGGAACGGACTTTCCAATGCCGGAATCGCCTCATCGAGCGGATGCGCCGCGACCTGGAGCTCAAGCGGCTGGGCGACTGGGTCGAATGGATCAAGGCCCGGCTCTCGGAAGTAGACGATCGCGAAACGCGCGCCCGCATCGGACGGCTGCTGGTGCGTCTCGTGGACTTGACGAAGCCCACTGGTTCCGAGGTCCACACTTTGGCCCGGCTTCTCGGAGGTGAGCTCATTTCCGGCGCCGAGGTGAGCGTGGGAAAGGCCCTTGGCGAGGCGCTGCGCTCTCCGGCCGCCGCCGAGGAGGAGATCCGCTGCCCCTGGCCCGATCCCGAGACGGGACCTGACTCGGATCTCGTCCGAAACGCCCTGGCGGCCTGGGCCTACGACGAGGGCAGATTCGCGCTTCAGGAAGAACTGGACATCGCGCTAGGTGACCGCGCCGAGCGGCCTGCCAGTTCCGCGACAGAGGATCTGTCGCGGAACTGCTCCCGAAACCGCTGGGACGAGTGGGCGACCCTGGCCAGTGAAGAGCGTGCGTCGTTCCGCCGCCTGACCCTCCTGGTCGACTTCGCCGTAGAGCGCTACCTGTCGGAACGGCAGGATCGTGCGAAGGGGAGGTGGGATCGCCTCACGACCTGCGTCCATTCCGGCGATCTCCTGGCCGTGGGCGCCGGCCGAGACGGCCTACGTATTGTGCGCTTCCAGCCGTCCAGAGAGAGCATCACGCATCCGTCCATGGTCTTGGACAGGCCCGTCGACCCTCGCGGTCTCGTCCCCGCCTGCCTCGTCCAGGTCTCGGACCACCCTCCCTCGTTCGTTCTCGGCGAGCACGCCGCCCGCGCCCGCTTCTTCGACCTCGAAGGTGAGTGGAAGGTTGTGTACGGTCCGTCCGGATCGTCGTGCGCTGCCATCGCTGTTGCCCCCACCGCGACGGGTGTATGGTGCCTGCTCGGCTGGAACGAAGGCCGGCGGTGCTTTCTGGAGATCTGGGAGACCCGCCCGAAGGAGGGGAGCCGCACGGGCGGACGCGTGGCCTACGGGCCGCTGGGCGTCCGCAATGTAGGTGGCCTCGGGGTGCTGGGTCCGGTCCGGGAAGGCACCGTCGAGCTCGTTGCCGGTGACGCTCTCACGGGCGACCTGGTCCGGATCAGAGCTCATCGAAGGGTGGACAGCGAGGACCTGGACGTCGGCGAGGAGGTGTGGCGCGTCCCTCTGGATGGCGGCGTGACGGCCGTACACGTCGATCGGGAGCGAGGCCGAGTCCTGGCGGGGAGCGTCGCCGGGACCACCTGGGCCGTCGACGTCGAGAACGGCGCGGTCCTTTGGACCTTCCGTTCGCGGCACGCCGTCCGAGCCATCCATGCCGAGCACTTCCCGGGCGAGGGCGGCTATGGGATCCTGGCCCCGCCGGACGATCTCGTCGTCGTCTCCAAGGATCGCGCCCGGGTGTGGCGTTGCCGACACGGCGGACCCTTCGGCGATCTGGCCGCCGCCTCTCTCTCCGGCGGTTCGCGCCTGCTCGCCGGCACCGGCGACCGGCTGCACGTGTTCCGGATGCAGGCCCCCGACGAGGACTGGTCCACCCGGACGGCCGAGGAGCGGCGCAAGCTGGGCTCGCGCGAGCCGGAGCGTTTCCGCCACGCCGAGGCCGTCGAGGTCGCGGCGGCGCTGGAGGGCGGCGCAACGAGCGAACTGCTGGAGCGCCTCTCGCGGACCCGGAGCCGCCGCGCCCGCATGGAGATCGTCAAGAAGCTGGCGAAGTCTGAAGCCGGCCCGAAAGAGCGCACGGACATCCTGGACGTACTCTCCTGGAAAGAGACCTCTGCCCTGCTCCTTGCTTTTCCACCGGGCGCCGGTGAGTGGGAGAGAGACATCGTCGACACGGTGACGTCCGCTCGTTCCTGGGGGGCGGAGGACCGTTCCCAGAGCGCCTGGTCCGTTGCCCTCGTGGAACTGGTCCGCCGGCTAGCCGCCCGAGCCGAGAAGGTGGCCGAGGTCGGAGCGGTGCTGCAACGCGTGGCCACCAACCCTTCCCCGGACAGCGCCTGGCTGGCGCTGGAGGCGGGCCAGGCATGGCTCGCCGCAATCGCCCGGGAAGTGGGCATCGCGGTCGCCGAGGTCCCGATCGACACGGTCTTGGAGCACGTCCACCAACTCCCGCCGTCCCTGGCGACGGGGCTGCCCCTGCTGGTCCGTACTCCGGGTCGGGCCCGGGGGCTCGCGCGTCTGGCACGCTGGGCCCAGGCAACGGAAGACGACAACGTCGCCGAGCTCCGCGGAGTCGCCGACGATCTGGAGAAAGAGGAGACCCCGCTGGCCCAAGCCCTGGACGCGGCACTGCGAATTGCCGCGGCCGGGTCCACGCCGTCCTGGGAGGAGGTTGGCCGACTCATCGATCAGGTCCGGGAGGTCAGGGCTCCGGAGCTCTGGGCCGAGTTGATACGGCCCGTCCTGCTCCCGGCCGACCTTGGCCCGCCGCCGGATGAGGCCGCGCCGCTGGCGCAACAGGTGGACTGGCTGAACCGGGCCGTGCGGCGACCTGCCGGGAGGTTCGATCCGGACCCGCCGGCCTCCTGGAAAGCAGCCGCCCGCCGAGTGGCCAGGCTGCTGGACGAGCGCCTCCGCTGGGCCTACCGGCAGCGCCTCGACGAAGTAGAGGACATCGGTCGGCTGCGTCCTGAAGTTGCACGATCGGGGCGGCCGATTCCGCAACGACTCGACGTCACCCTGCGGCTGATGCCGGAGGGCCGGTCGGTCAGTGAGGCCCGGATCACCGTACGCTGCCCGGACCTGGTCTCTTTCGAAGAGGGTAAAAGGGTTGAGTGGAGCCTGTACCGGCGCGAGCTGCGCGATGGAGAGACCCCGGAGCACCTGAATCTTCGTGCCCGGTGTGACGCGGCGGCCGAGACCTTCCGGGTCGAAGTCAAGGTCGACGGTGCGGGGAGCTATCACTACGAGAACACCTGGGACCTCCCCATGCCCTCCGCCGATGACGCTCGTGACGAAGGCGGCATCGCTCCCTTCCCCATGGCGGTGCCCACGGCCTATGCCGCGGCGTTGGAAGCGGTGAGGCAGCTCGGCGCCGGTGTGGCCGTGGTGTCCGCGGACGCGGCGATTCATCCCGCCCAGCTCGTTCAAGACGTGGGCAGGGACGCCCAGTCCCGCATCGTGAACCTGGACGACCTGCTATCGGAGCTGGGGCCGGGCCGGCGCTACCCGGACCTCCTGCGCCGCCCGGCCCTGCTGCGGGCCCTGTCGGGCCTGGGCCCGCATCCCCCGGCCGGCGAAACCCCTCTCTCTGGCGTCCAGGCCGGCGGAGCCAGGCGGCTGGTCTTCTGGCCGTGCGAGGAGACGCTGGAGCGGGTGCTCGACAGTCACCTGGCGGAGCCGCGGACCGTGCTGCGTGATGTACACGAGGACTCCATGCACAGAACGGAAGGCCTGGCGCTGGTCTTCGTGCTGCCGAGCCGGCTGGCGGCGCGGCTGCGGCGTTGGCTGGGACGCGAGGTGACCTGGCTGGCGCCCGCGACCCTTGACGCCCGGTGGCTCGGCAAGTCGGGATTCGACAAAGCCGAGACCGAGGCGGTGGCCTGGCTGCAGAAGGTCGCGGAGCTCGATGGCGACGAGGCGGAGGAGGTGTTCTGGCGTTCCGGCG
The DNA here is from genome assembly GCA_036397835.1 of Thermoanaerobaculia bacterium. GTDB lineage: Bacteria > Acidobacteriota > Thermoanaerobaculia > Multivoradales > J023 > DASWIG01. The sequence continues at coordinate 13,279 of DASWIG010000500.1, read as the reverse complement.
CGGATCTGCGGGTCATGCACGATTGGGCGCGGAGGTCGCTTCAAAGGAAGACGTGGCGGATCGAGACCTTGGAAGGCATCCTCCGGGAATGGGGACGGAAAGACCTGGCGGCGCTGGATCCCTTTGAGCTGGCCGCGCTCCTGGTGGTCTCCGGCGCGGTCACCGCGGAGTCGTTCAAGCGACTCGAAGCGGGCATGGTCCTCGCCCAGGACATCCGGACTTCGGTCCGGCCGGACAGCGGCAGCCAGCCCAAGACCATCGGGCATGTTGGGATGGTGCTCACCGAGCGCCTGATCCGGCGACTCACCTCCATCAATCCACGACCCCAAGCCGTGTGGGTTGGCGGGATCGGAGACGCCGGTGGGGCCACGGAGCTGGCCAGCGAAGTCAAGGCGCTCCACGAGCTGCTGGGCGGGCGGCTGGGCGAGCTGGCGAAGCCGCTGATGGCGCTCGGCCTGGCCGAGAAGCGAGGCCAGCTCACGCAGGCGACCTCCTTCTGCCAGTGTGTCGTACAGAGCGCGGTCCGGTCGAAGGGTGGACCCAAAGCAGCCTACATCGATCTGGCTGAGGATGGACATCTGCTAGATGGCGTCCCTTTGGAGCGCCTGACGGACATCTCGGACGCGGCGGCTCAGGTGCTAGGCATCAACACGACCCTGGCCCGGTTGGTGGGCCAGCTCTGGTCGGATGCCACCAGAGCCGACGACCCGCCGGGCCAGAACCGCGCGGAGGAGCTGACCCGGGCACTCGCGGGGCAGACCGCCAAGCTCGCTCTGCGGAGCTCGTCGGGGCCCACACCTGCCTCTCCGCTGCCGGCGGACCGCTGCACCCTGGTCGGCGTCGACCCGTCGGACACGGTCGGCGGGTATCGTTACCTGTTCGCCTGGTGGTCACGCCCTGCCGACCCGGACTGGAATCAAGTCGACCGCTGGCTTGACACGTTGGCGAAGCTAAGGGATCTGCGGGGCGACGAGGTCAATGCCGACCGGCCGCTCCTCCTCATGCTGGGGCCCGGCGCGGAAAAGCTCCCACCGGCGCCTCGGGACAAGGGCATCGTCGTCCTCCGTGAGCGCGACCTGCGGCCGGTCCTGGCTGCCGAGACCATTCAGGCCGCGTTCTGGGCGGCGGTGCGCTCGCATACGGGTCTGGCTCGGATCGCCCCCTTCATGGCGTTGGGGGCCCTGCCGCCGGGCAGCTCGATCTTCGTGGGGCGCCGGGTTGAGCGGGAGGAAGTCCTGGCTCACATCCACTCCCGCAGCTTCCTCGTGCTCGGTCCCCGGCAGATCGGCAAGACCAGCTTGTTGAACGCGATCTACGACGACTTGAGCAAGTCCCGGCCGGGGCCTGACGGCATCCGGCCGCGGCCGATTCTGCTCAGCCTCCAGGGCGTGAAGGCGTCGGCCGCCATCGTGGATCGGCTGGTCGAGCTCTGCAAGCAGGCCGACGCGAAACCGTCGCCCGGCGCCCCCCCGATCGAGCTGTTGCGCCGGGTGGGAGCCGCCTACCGCGCCCGAGACGAGCGAGCCGTGCTCATCGTCAACGAGGTAGACGGCCTTTTGCCGGCCGAGCCCGAGTTTTTCGAAGGGTTGAGGGAGCTGCACGAGAGCGGCGACATGCGATTCGTCCTGGGGGGCTACACGACAGCCCGCGAGGCCCTGTGGCAGCTCAAGGGTCCCTTTTTCCACTTCACCAGCGGTGCTTCGGGAAAGCGCTATTTTGATCTCTCGGTGCTGACCGGCGAAGAGGCCTTGGAGCTGGTCGACAAGCTGGAGTCGGAGCCGCTCGGTTTACGCTGGGGGCAGGAGTCGGAGCGGGAAGAGGGCCGCCTTCTGCTGGTCCAAAGGTCCTATGGCGTACCCTGGGTGATCCAGGCGCTGTGCATAAAGCTCGTGGATCTGCTCGACCAGGACCGGCGCCCGGTATTGCGGCTGGACGACGTGCGCCGCGTCGCCGAGGACCCGCAGCCGGTGCTCGATCACTTCGACGATATCGACCTGGGCGAGCTGGTGGGGCGCGAGAAGGACCTCGCGGTAAGACTGGCGGGCAAGGCGCTTCTGACCCAAGTGGCCCAGGACCGGTACTTCACCGGCAGCGCCCCCGCCGGGCGCGATTTCCGGCTGCGAGATGCCACCCCGGGCTACTACTCGTTCACCCCGACCGATGCCCGCGAGATGCTCGGCCGGGCAGCCGCCACCTGGTTGGGCAAGGGAACACCGGCCGACGACCGCGTGCAGAATTTTGTCCGGGGCCTGGACATCGCGCGGCTGCTAGGTGGTCTCACGTTGACGCTTATCGTCCAGGAGGTCGAAAAGTCTTCGGGCGGCGAGCCGGATTACGCATTCCAACACCACATCTATCCTCTAGAGCTGGCCAGGCTCGAGGGTGGCCCGGAGCAGCGTGTTGCCGACGCCCTCGAGGATCTGGCCCGTCTTCTTGCCACCACTGAAGGAGGAACCCCTTGACCCCGTTTTCCACGGAAGCATTGAACGACGACGACCTGCTGGCTGGCGACGACGACGGTTGCCCCTTGGCACCCGACGGCCGCGCCGTTCCGACCTGGCTACGAGCCGGCAAGTGGCGGGTCGTTCCCCTGGCGCTGGGGAAGGCGTCGCTGTTTCCGCCTCCCGGCGGGAAACCCGCCGAGGTATTCGTAGAAGAAGACCACTTGGCGGGCCAGGGATTTCGAGCGCCCATGGTGCTGCTCGGGCCGGCCGGAGCGGGCCTGACCACCTTTCACCGCTGGCTCCGGTTGCGCACCCAGCGGAACAAGGTCCGCCTCGTGGAGCTGGACTTCGCCCGTATCGCCCAGACCGACAATCCGGCGGAGCAGCGGACGCGGCTCGCGTCGAGCTGGCTCGGTCGCAATGGCGACCACTCGCATACGGACCTCGCGGGACTGCTCGACCGGCTCCTGCTCCCGGAATCTCCCGACGCGCCGTCCAACGACCGGCTCCGCACCCATATCCTGTGGCGAGTGGATCGACTCCACCCCGAGAACAAGGAGATCCTCCTCGGGCGGCTGCGCGACCTCTTCGAGCGTCGGGCTCTGGAGGGAGCGCGCTTCGCCGTTCTGGCCCACGAAACAGCGCCTCTCGAGGATGCCGAGCCGTTCTCGTCGTTCCTCGACGTGTGCGAGGTGTACCGGCTCGCCGACTTCACCGTCGCCGACGTGGAGGCCATGTGGCGGGATTGGGTCCCCGACCGCGCAGACCAGGCCGGCGAGGTCGCGGGGGGATGCATCGAATGGACCGGGGGCCAGCCCGTCCTGGTCAACCTCTACCTGGGGCGGCTTTGTGACACCGGCGAGTCGTTCGACCAGGCCGGCCAGTGGTTGCTGGAGCACCCACCGCGAAACGCCCTCCAGCACTGGCAAAAGGAACTGGCGCGGATCGTCGGCGAGAGCGCCCTCTTGCGCAGGAAGGTCGGCAACTTCCTGGCAGACGAGCCGCGGGAAAGCGTGACCCGGGACGAGCTGCCGCTGTTCCTGGCCGGCTGGATCGGCCAGGACGCTGACGGGCGGTGGGCCATCCGGTCCAGGGCGCACGCGAGTTGGGCGGCGGGCCCCCTTCGCTCGCCGGATCGCTACCGTGCGGTTGGAGGTGTGGGATGAAGGAGCCAGCAGCGAGATCCGCGAACGGGACGACGGTTACCTTGAACGGCATCCAGTGCGGCATCGTGGACCGACACAGGAGGCGCATCAAAGAGCTCGCAACGAACCTCGTAGCGATTGCGAGGAGTCACCCCGAGTGGAGTCGTGACTCGATGGTCGGCGCGCACCGGTATCCGCCTCCGAGGTTCAAGCAGCCGCGGACCGCCACCACTCTGGCGGTGCTCGGACCGCGGGGCTCTGGCAAGAGCACCTGCATGGTCGAATTGATCCACGGGCTCTCGCAAGATCCCTCCGCAAAGACCTTGATGGTGGGAGCGAGGAGCTTTTGTTGCTTGTCCGGGTTCCTGGTTGTACACCAGACCGTCGATTGCACGCTCGGCCCCCGCGAAATACCGCTCGGACTGTCGGCCCTCATGCGTCTTCGCCGCGTTCTCGACCTGGAGCCCGAACAGCCAGCCTCGTGGTCCGATCAGGGGGAAGAACGCGCGAACCCAAGTGTCCGGGATGAGCAACAAGCCTTCAGGGCCATGCGAGAGGCCTACATGCTGAGCCGCCTGGCCGCGGGTCGGGTGCTGGAAAGTACGTCCTCGAGCGGTTCACATTTTGCTCAACAGGCGTCCGCGGCGGCGGCGGGGGCCCTGGCGCTGCCCGACAGGGTGGCAGACTGGCTCCAGCGAGCCGCCGTTCGACTGGGTCCCGACGTGGAAGGATTCATCCTGGTCCTCGACGACGTCGACCTCGCGCGGGACGGCCTCCGAGGCCTGATTCGCAGCCTGCTCGACGAGCTGCACCAGCTGCGGCTGATCCTCGTGCTCGGCGCGGACCTGCCCCGGCTCGAACGTCGCATTGCGGACTCCGCCGGCGAGGACCGGGCATCGTTTCTCGGCGCGGACCTGCCCCGGCTCGAACATCGCATTGCGGACTCCTCCGCCGAGGACCGGGCATCGGAACTGGGAGCCGCGCGGGACCTGCTCTACAAGGCTCTCCCCCAGCAAAACCGGGAGTGGCTACGCCCCTGGAAGGAAATAGAAAGGTGGACCTTTCCTCCGGGGCCCGCACCGACCTTCCCGGAAGAGATGAGCGTGAAGGACCTCCTGTTGCAGCGCACCGATTGGGGAGTGGCGATTCGAAACTCCGCCCTTTTGCCCGGTTTTCCTCGCTCGTTGGAGAGCGTCTGGTTCGCGCTCCGCGGTCTCGAGGATGAGTCAAGAATGCTCGACTCCGTCGAGGACTACCTCGCTTATCTCGCGGAGGCGAGGGGCGAGCATGAATTGGCACGCCGCATCTCGGGCCGTCCAGTGTCCGCGTGGACCCGGCATCTGACCTGGCCGGAGCAGCCGATCGGCGACACCCAATGGGAGCACATGGTGATCTCCGCGCTCGAAGGAAGCCCGCTTCTCGGATTCCAGGCCGGCAGCGACGCGTTGCCGTTGCCGAAGCGCCCGTCGAACGCCGTTCTCTGGATCGAGGTGCTTCTCGACCTCTCCCTCGCCTCCGGCCACCTTACCCCCGCCGAGCTGATCCGCCGTTTCCCCCGCATGAACGTCCTCGTCGATCAGGCGCAGATCCGTACCGACTTCCACCGGGACGAGATGGAGGACCAGCTCCGAGACGCCCGAGGCTCTACCATGGCCACGCTGGCCTGGACCCGATTCGACGTAGTGCTCGATCGGCACGGCGTCCTCCCCGAGGAGTTCGACGCCCGGATCGGGCTCGCGCCGCTCCGTGAGGCGGCCGAGAGACGGCGAAACGTCTGGCCGACGATCCTTGCACAAGGGCTCTTCCTGCAACGCTCCGGCGTACTCGATGACAAGGACGGCGGACCGGAGGACGCGAACCCCCTGCTGCCTCGCGCCGTGCGGCCCTTGGTCGTCTTCGTCGACTCGCTTTCCCGCGCGCCGTGGCGGCTGCTCTCCGAAACCCCTCGGCGCCGACACCTGCGGCCCAACGCACTGTTGGCGGCTGGACTGGTGCGCGCGGCTTACGTCGATGCACTGGAACGTATGCTCGACGCGCTGATCGGGCATGGCAACGTCAACAAGACGGTGAAGCGTGCGTCCTCGGATGCCGACCTTGCCTGGCTGGATGCGATGCACGACCGTGGACACACGCCCATCGTGGAGTGGTCGGACGACACCGTCGAAGCCCGGTTCCACGCACTTCTGAAGGAGAAGATCCCGCACAGAAAGCTGACTGCCAAGGACCTGCCCAGAAAGCTTGCTCCGCACGTTGACTGGGAATTCGTCTTCACCCCCTACAACGAGCTCGTCCACTGCCTGAGTACCTACACGAAGTCGCGCGCCTTCCGCCACCTGGCCGATCCGGGCTTTGACGGAGCGCCCGTCGAAGCGGCGTGAACGCGGATGCGGACTTCAGATTCCGACGACGAGCCCGCCGTCCTCCTGGCGCACGCCTGGCGGCTGAGCGAGCCCGCCCTCGTACACCACGGGCCGACTCCTCTCGACGGAGACCTCCACTTGTCCAGCCACGAGGTCGGACGCCTCGCCGGTCTGTTGAGACGAGAGAAGCCGGGCCTGGCCTTCGAGGACGCGTTTCGCTGGGCGCGACGAGCGCTGCACGAGACCGAGTGGTGGGACTCCTTGCGCCGGCTCGCCGAGCGCTGCGTGCGCTTCGAAGCGGGCCGTCCGGCGGCCTCGATCGGGGTGCTGGAAGACCGGCTCCGGCGCCTCGTCCAGGCGGACGCCCTCGTCTGCTGGCGCCTGGCGCGGCTCGGATGGAGCCCCTTCGAGCCGGGTGCCGCGTCGCGGTTGGACTGGTCGGCGACGCTGCCGCCGGAGCGCAGTGAATTCGACCCGGTTCTCGGACGTTCCACAGCCGAGAACCACTGTCACCTCGGCAGCACCATGAGCACGGCGGCCATGTGGGTGTTCGCGCTCTGCGGCGACGGTCCCGTCGACGGCCTGTTCCCGGGAATGGCCGGCACCCCGAACCAGGAAGTCTGGCACCGGTGCCTCAACCGCGCGCGGCGCGCCGCGTTGTACCTTGGAACCGCGACCCGGCCTGGTTCCGCTTTCGTGGACGAGCCCGCGACCGCCGAGGCGCGGGACGGCGTCGACCTCCTCGCCCTCCGGCGTTTACTCTTCTCCTTCGTGCCCCAACAGCTCCAGGCCACGCCGGAGCGCCCGACGCCCCCGTGGCGCATGACGTCCACCGAGCTGGACATCGAGGTGCTGCGCTGGCCGCTCGGCGAGTGGGTGATCGCCGGCAAGGCCTCGCTCTCGGTGCTGGCCGGCGAGCGGCTGCTCGTGTGGCGGGCCCTGCGCCTGCTCGCCCTGGCCGACGCCGGGCCTCGGCGGGACGCGGTCCGGAAGGTCGGGAGTGCGCTCCTCGCCTATCTCCGGATCAAGAACGGCTTCCACCAGGCGTTGATCCTCGGCAAGTACGGGCGCGGCTTCTTCGCCTTCGACCGCACGTTCAAGCGCCGGTCCTTCTACTTCAGCCCCGCGGCCGGGACCGGGCCCGCCCGGTCGCAGATGTGCGAGGCGTTGGAGCGGCGGCGGGTGGCGCTGGCCATCGACGGCTTCCTCGAAGATGCCTTGGGCCACGGTCGCTCCGCCACGCTCGCGAGCTGGCCGCGCATGGACCTCGAGCTGCGCGTCAGCCCGGGTGCCGGACCGTCCTTCGTCCGTACCTTGCGCGGCTGGCTGCGCGGCGCCCGGGACGCGATGGAGAGGTGGAGAACGCCGCCCCTGCGGATCGGATTCGTCCTGCATTCCGTCAAGACGGGCTCGCCGACCTGGTGGGACGACGTCTGCGTGCGGATGGACGGCCTGCGCTACCTGATGGACGACCGGCCCGGCCTCTGCCGCCTCCTCGTGGGCATCGACGTGTGCGGAGTGGAGCGCGACCGTCCGCCGCGTCAGTGCGCCGACCTCTTCCGCGAGGTCCGGTCCTTCGTCGACCGCCAGGACCCGGCCACCTCGGCGTTTCCCTGGCGTCCCGGCTTCACGGTCCACGTGGGAGAGGACTTCCCCGACCTCTTGACCGGCCTGCGGCACGTGGACGAGGCCGCCCACCTGCTCGGCCTGCGTCCTAACGACCGGCTGGGCCACGCCCTGGCGCTCGGGTGGGACATCGACGCCTTCTACAAGTCGGCCCAGAGCCCCGGCCTGAGCCTCCGCGAGCGTCTCCTGGACCTGCTGTGGTTGCTCTATCTGACCACCGAGTCCGGCGGCGAGCTCCGCGAGGAGGCCTTCTGGCTACGGCGGGAGGCCATGGACCTCGTGTCGAAGTGGGGGTCGCCGGCCGAGGGGGCGGACCCGGGCAGCCTCGTCGACACGGCGGTAGATCGGACCGGGGCTCACTTTCGCGGGTCGTCCTTTCGCGGCGAGGCCGAGCTGCTCCGGATGCTCGGCATTCCTCTGGCCCGGTGGGAGGAAGAGCTGCCTGTCCCGGTGCTCGATCACGACCACCGGCGCTGTGTGCATGCCGCCAGGCGCGTCGTCTGGCAGCGCGTGCATAACAAGGGCCTCTTCATCGAGAGCAACCCCACCTCCAATCTGATCATCGGCGGCTTTGAGGCATACACGGACCTGCCGGTCGTGCGGCAGGGGAGAGCTCCGGGGCTGGCGGCGGGCGCCGACGTGCCGGCGCTTCGCGTCACGATCAACACCGACAACCCGGGCATTTTCGACACCACGTTGCGCAACGAGTACGTCCGCGTCGGCAAAGCTCTCCTGGCGCGTCCTGACGGCGTCGACGCCGTGCAGGTCTCCGAGTGGCTCGACCGAGTGCGAGAGAACGGCCTGGCGGCGAGCTTCATTCCCGGCGATGTCCCTCGAGGCGCCGATTTCGTCCGGCTCCTCGGGAAGGTCATCGGTGACGAGGAGTTGGCCGCCCGACCATCTTGACACGTCGCCCGAACCGAGGCCGTCCGTGACGATGGCGGCGTCGCGAGGACGCAGTCGAAGCTCCGGCGCTCCCGCTTCTATACCGCGACAATCTCGAACTCCGGCGGTTCCATGACGTGGCGCTTGACCGCGCACTGGTCCGCGGCCCGTACGATCGCCTGCCGGTACTTCTCGGGGAAGCCCTGCGGCAGACGGATCTCCATGCGGATCTTGCCGACGCGCTTCCTCTCCTCGTCGCGGAAGACCTCGAGGCTCACCCCGAGACCTTCGGTGGCGATCTCGCGCTGCTCGCAAAAGTGAAGCGCGTAGTAACCCGTACAGGTGGCGATCGACGCCAGGAAGACGTCGAACGGGGCGGGCGCGGAATCCTCGCCGCCGGCTTTCTCCGGCTGATCCGTTGCAAGTGTATGGCCCTTGAAGTGGGCGTGGACCCGCGCGTTTCCCGGGAAGGAGAGCTCCATCTTCATCGCTTCGTCCTCCCTTCAGATCTCGATGCAGACCTTGCCGAAGTGCTTGCCGGCGGCCACGTAGCGGAAGGCCTCGGGCGTCTCGGCGAAGGGGAAGACGCGGTCGACCACCGGCCGCAGCTCGTGCTGGGCGATCGCCCGGCTCATCGCCTCGAAGCCCTCGCGCGAGCCGACGATGATCCCTTGGAGGCGCACGTTCTGCATCAGGATGGGGATCAGGCTCAGCTCGGTGGAGCCGCCCGCCAGGTTGCCGATGACGCTGATCTGCCCGCCGATGCGGATCGCCTTCAGCGACTGCGCGATGGTGCCGCCGCCCCCGACCTCGACTACGTGGTCGACGCCGACGCCGCCGGTGAGCTCGCGCGCCTTCTTGCCCCACTCGGGCTCGTCGACGTAGTTGACGACGGCCCAGGCCCCGAGCTCGCGCACCCGCTCGAGCTTCTCGTCGCTGCTCGAGGTGGCGATCACCCGGGCGCCGAGGATCCGGGCGAGCTGGAGGGCGAACAGCGACACGCCGCCGGTACCCTGGACCAGCACGGTGTCGCCGGGGCCGACGTCGCCCTGGGTGGCCAGGGCGCTCCAGGCGGTGACGGCGGCGCAGGGCAGGGTGGCGGCCTCGACGTGGGAGAGGTGCTCCGGCACCTTCACGACGCCGTTCTCGTCGAGCGCCATGTATTCGGCCAGCGTGCCGTCGAGGGGGCCGCCGAGGGTGGAGCGGATCTTGTCGTACTCGGGGCGGCCGCCCCACCACTTCTGCGAAAAGAGCGTCGCCACCCGGTCTCCCGCCCTGACGCGGCTGACGCCGTCGCCGACCGCGGCGACGACGCCGACGCCGTCGGAGCAGGGAATGAGCGGCAGCGGCTGCCTGGGGTTGTACTTGCCGGCGACGGTGAGCACGTCGCGGTAGTTGAGCGACGCGGCCTTCATCTCGAGCAGCACCTGGCCGGGTCCCGGCTCGGGCGTCGGCCGCTCGGCGGCGACGAGACGGTCGAGGCCGAAGGCGTCGCGGATTTCGAAGACTCTCATGGAGTTACATACTCCGTGTAGTCGCCACGCTCTGCATGGTCGGTGTCCTCCTTGCCGGACGAGGACAGTCTATCCTGCGCCCGGTCTGGGGTCGAGAGTCGAGTCTACCGCGTCCCCCACGGTTGGCTCGGGGTGAGAATCCGTCTGAGTCCAAGCGGCGCGACCGTGTCACTCGGCCACAATCCGGCGCGGCGGCCAAGACGCTCGCCTACCGCACGGAGCCGGCAGGGAAGACTTCCCGGTCGGACGGGTCTATGATCCCGCCAGGAGGACGCCCGATGACGGACCCCGCGGCCGACCTGCAGGCGGCCATCGACGCCTTCGAGCACAAGATCCCCTTCAACCGCCTCCTCGGCCTGCGCCTCGAGGCCGTCGCCGCCGAGGGCGCCAGCCTCACCTTCGACATGCGCGAGGAGCTGGTGGGCAACTTCGTGCGCGGCTCGCTGCACGGCGGCGTGATCTCCTCGGCGCTCGACACGGTGGGCGGCCTGGTGGCCTTCCTGAGCGTGCTCGAGCGGCTCGACCGCGCCAACCTCGAGCAGGGCCTCGCGCGGCTCGGCAACGTCGGCACCATCGACCTGCGCGTCGACTACCTGCGCTCCGGCGTCGGCAAGCGGTTCACCGCCACCGGCTCGGTGCTGCGCGCCGGCAACAAGGTGGCGGTGACCCGCATGGAGCTCCACAACGACGAGGGCACCCTGATCGCCGTCGGCACCGGGACCTATCTCGTCGGCTGATCGCTGCCGTTCGGCCGCACTCCCGGACCTGGAGCCTGCCGAGTCGATCCGCTCGCTCTGCCCGTGACGTCGACCCGCGTCGAGCGGGCTCAGTGCTCGTACTTCAGCGGGAAGATCTCGTGCAGGCCCTCGGCCTTGCGGGCCGCGTAGTCGAACTCCTTGAACGACGGGCTCTTCTCGTTGTGGCAGGCCAGGCACTGGGCCTCGCCGACCTCGGCGACCATGCCCGCCGCCACCACCTCGGCCTTCTTGTACTCGCGGTTCTTGAGGCTCATGAGGTGGTCCTGGGTGTAGGTGCCGCCCGGGCCGTGGCACATCTCACAGCCCACGCCCAGGTGATCGGGCGTGGTCGCCACGTCCACGAAGCCGCCTTCCTTGCCGTGGCCCACCGTGTGGCAGGCGAGGCACTCGGAGTCGGTGGTGTAGTCCTTCTGGGGATCGAGGCCCGCCGCCGTCTTGGCTTCCGCGGCGACGCCGGGCTTCAGGGTCTCGAAGGCCTTCGCCATCTGGGTCTCGGCCCACGACTTGTGTTCCTTGAGGTGGCACTTGCGGCAGTTCTTGTTGCCGACGTAAGCGTGCTCCTCGGCGAGGACCGATGGGACGAGCACGAAGAGCAGGGGGAGCAGCAAGCCCAGCAGAGCGATCGAACGTCTCATGGAGTCGTCTCCTTGCATTCGTTGTCTTGAGTCCGTCAGCGTCGAATCTACTCTATCCGTCTCGGCGCCGCGCCACCCTCAGGGGTAGGGATTACGGCATGGTGTGTCCATGGGCCGCGTCCGGCGACGCCAGGACCGCGCGCAGCAGCATGAAGACGCCGCCGGCGACGAGCATCGCCGCGGCGACGTGCGTTCCGTGGAGCCGCAGGCGGGCCGCCATCCTGAAGCACGATCGGTGTCCGCTCCGCCGGGTCGGGAGAAACGCCGGGAGAGCTGATAGCGTCCTGACGATGGCCGGCAAGAGCAACCTGCGCTTGAAAGTCCTGCGGGCGATCCGCCGCTCGCACGGCGTCCACTTCCGCAACCGCCGGGGCGACGGGCCGGTGCCGCTGCTGCTCGGCTACTTCGCCGGGTCCCAGCGCCTCGACGCGCCGGCTTCGGACCTGGTAGGAGAAACGTCATGCGTGCCTTGACCGTCGGCGAAGTGATGAGCCGCGACCTGGTGACCATGGGTCCCGGGGATTCCATGGCGGCGTTGCGCGACCGCATGTACGAGCACCAGATCCGCCACATTCCCGTGGTCGACCCCGAGCGTTACCTGGTGGGCCTGGTGTCGCAGCGCGACTTGCTGCGCAACACCTTGATGGAGCGTCCCGGCGGCTCGAGCTACGTCGAGGACTCGATCCTCGAGGAGCTGCGGGTCGAAGAGGTGATGACCAGGGAGCTCGAGGTCGGCACGCCGAGCATGACGCTGCGCGACGCCGCCCGCCTGATGCTCGACAAGAAGTACGGCTGCCTGCCGGTGGTCGACGGGCAGCGGCTGGTGGGGATCCTGACCGAGGCGGACTTCCTGCGCGTGTATCTGTACGAGGACTGAGCCCCTGACGCGATGACCGCCCTGCGCCCAGGTGGCGCGGCGCATGGCGCCGGACGGTTTGGGGCTGCTCGACGAGTAGGCCCAGGGTTGACCGCTGCCGCCCTTGGCAGGGCTCCGGGGGAGGACGCGCACTTTGACGTCGCACGCGACGTCGTGTACGATGTCGACGAGGTGAGGACCTATGTCGCGTTACCCGCTGAAATTGCCCATGCTCCTCAAGCACGACGCCGAGCTATGGGCGCGACGCCAGGGCGTCTCGCTCAATCAGTTCATCGTCTGGGCGGTGGCGGAGAAGATCGGCGCCTTGAAGCAGCAGCTCGACGATCCGCGGTTCGCTCAGGTCGCCTACCGGGTAGGGGCCTCGGGGTGGCCGGTGCCGGTGATCCGCGGGACCGGCATCCGGGCGCAGACGGTCGCGATCGCGGCCCACCACTGGCACATGCCGGCGGAAGAGATCGCCGCCGAATACGAGCTCACGGCCTCTCAGGTCGCGGAGGTTCTGGGCTTCTACCAGGCGAACCGGCGGGAGATGGACCTCGTGATCGCGGCCGAAGAGGAGCTCGAGCCCGCAGTTGTCTGAGGTCCGGCTCCACCTCGACGCGGACACCTCGCGCAAGGCGCTGCAAAGCGCCTGTCCCTTACGGGGCATAGGAGTCACCCCCGAGAGTGTCCACCACAGACGTCACCGCCCCACCCGCCACCACGCCGCTCTTCGAGCGCATCCCGCGCGGCGGCACCAAGGACCCCGACGTGATCCTCGACCTCTTCCTCGGTTGGGTCGTCGACCAGGGCTTTGAGCTCTATCCGGCCCAGGAGGAGGCGCTGCTCGAGGTCATGGCCGGGCGCCACGTGATCCTCAACACGCCCACCGGCTCGGGCAAGTCCCTGGTCGCCCTGGGGCTCCACTTCAAGGCCCTGTGCGAGGGGCGCAAGACCTTCTACACCAGCCCGATCAAGGCCCTCGCCAGCGAGAAGTTCTTCGACCTCTGCGACCAGCTCGGCCCTGAGAACGTAGGCATGCAGACCGGCGACGCC
>DASWIG010000499.1:0-2504 GCA_036397835.1 Thermoanaerobaculia bacterium | reverse complement strand
TACCTCCGGGACCATCTTAGCCCAGCTCGCGTGGGCCGTGTACTTCTCCAGCCGTGAGCCCCGAGAGGTACCCAGTTGCCGAGGCACGCCGGCTCCGCGCGCCGGCCTGCCCGCGGCCGACGAGCCCAAGGCGCTGCCGGCTCCGGACCTCTCGAGGACGCCAGAGGCTCTCCACGCCAACTGCAGACGGGTTGGAAAAATCGCTCGAGCCGTCCGCAGTGCTTCGGAACGCCTCCCGGCGGATCGGAGCCGCTGCCGGCGGCCTCCAGAAGGTCCGGCGCAGGGTTTGGGAGCATCCATGGCAACTGCGGATGGGTTGGAGAATTCGCTCGAGCCGTCCGCAGTACCTCTTTCTGCGGCTGACGCGCCTCGGGACGCGACTCGAAGAACTGCGGACGGGTTGGAAAAATCGCTCCAGGCGTCCGCAGTGGATCGGGACGCCCCTCGGCGGGGTCTGGCCGCCCGACAGACCAAACGAGAATAGCGCTCCCAGTGGACCCTTGGTCCAGAGCTGGCCATGGACGTCTGCGACGACCTTCGGCCAGGTCAGCTCGGTGTCAGGCGGTAGCAGCCGCCAGCGCTCCAGCCAGGCGGCGAGCCCCCGCGGCTGGCGATCTCGTCGGTCGCCTTGGCGCCTCCCTCGGTGTTGACGAACGCCTGGACGATGCGCAGCTCGCCGGGCGCCGGCTTCAGGTGCGAGGTCCACAGCGGGTCGCCGGGGCTGGCGTTCGCGGTCCTGTTCCGTCTTGCCATGGGCACATACTATCATAGTTTCGGGGTCTTTCACCGCCGAAGCCGCTCCGGCGCCCGATGTCGAGGGCTGAGGCCTTGGCACGGCCGTCAGAGGCCCATGCAGCCAGGCCGCTTCGCGAGCGGGGCGGTCGCTTCCATTTGACAGCGATTCTTGTCAATTCAGCGAATACTGTCAAATGAGAGAGTCGACTCGGTCAGAGACTGAACGGCGCCCGATCATGGAGGGCATTGTCTAAGCGCTTGTGAATCAGACGCTTAGCGTCTCGCACCCAGGCCGTCGACCAGGCCGCGGAGACCGACGTCGACACGCTGCTGCGCGAGCTCGAGCAGGGGATCACCGCGTGCAAGACGCGGCCGGAGGTGGTGCTCGGGCGGATGATTTGAAGCGTCCCCGCGCCCGCTCAGCCGGCTTGCCGCGGGCTCAGGTCGAGCGCCTCGACGGTGTGGACGTCGGGGACCTGCTCGAGGATCTCGTAGAGACGGCCAAGGTCGTCAATCGCCTCGAGCCTCTCCTCGAAGCCCGCCGGCAGCGAGCGAAAACAGTGCTTCGCCAACAAGGTGATCGCCTGCCGTGTCGCCGTGAGCTTCCCCTCGGCGAGTCCCTCGGTTCTGCCCTTGGTCTCGCCTCTCACCTCGCCCTCGGCGAGTCCCTCGGCTCTTCCCTTGGTCTCGCGTTCCGCCAGCGCTTCTTCCCACGTCACTGCCATTGCCTGTACCTCCTCGCCACGTTCCCGCACCAATTCCTCGTAGCGTCTCTCTTCTTCCGGGTTCAAGTCTATCCGGGATTCCACGACCTTGGCCAACACGTACGCCTGCTCCAGCGGCAACCGCGCCCGGCCCACCGCCTCCAGGCAGAAGAGCTTCTGCTCCACCTTGTCCCACAGCCGCGAGCGCATCAGCGCCGCCAGCGCCGCCGCCAGCGGCTGCGGACGATCCACGTAGTCCTCCGCCAGGCTCCGCGACAGGCCGAAGGCCACGTAGGAGAAGCTGCTGATCTCCCGCGTGCCGATCACCGTCGAGACCCTGCGCAGCTCGACGCCTTTCCTGGGGCCGCCCCTGAGGTATACCACCACCGTGATCACCGGGTACCGGAGCTCCAGCTCCAGGTGCAGGGCGTAGAGCCTGAGCCGGTCCTCGGTCTCCCTGAGGAACTTGTCCTCCACCTCGACGTGGACGAGCACCAGCCGCGGCTGGCCCTCGCGGGTAGAGACGCGTGCCACCACGTCCGGCACCAGGTGACCGGCCTTCTGGAAGTCCTTGAAGACCTCGGGGGCGAGATAGTCCGGCGCCGTGAGGTCGAGGGCCGCCGCGAGCTCGGGATCGACGAGCTCGACCAAGTCGCCCAGGAAGTACCGGATCGCCGTCTTGAAGAGCTTGTCGCTCGAGACCTCGTCTTCGCCTTTCATCCATCCTCCTCGAAAGCCGAGGACCGTCCCCATGACGATCCTCAACCCCGTATAGACGAACGAGAGGCTCGAATTCTGACGTCCAATATTTTGGATTGTTGTGGTGCTCGCCGCAGATCTTGATCGACGCCCACCTACCCTCGGCCCGGGCCGGGTGGACGACGCCGAGCATGGTGCCGAGCGCGTCGTCGAAATCGCGGAACGTCAGCTCGAGCCGTGCACATGAAGGCCCGGACCTACACGACGTCCGCCGCCGGCGGCAGACGCTGCCAGCGGTCGTCGCGGCGGATCTTGGCGTCGACGAATCGCTGCCAGGCGATCCACCAGCGCGTCGGCAGCGCCGGC
>DASWIG010000498.1:0-9139 GCA_036397835.1 Thermoanaerobaculia bacterium | reverse complement strand
GTCGTCGACGGTGACCGGGACCGTCAGCTCCGCGGGCACCGGCTCGGCGCCGCCGGGCAAACGCGTCCAGTCGGTGAAGTCGGCCTCCCGCCGGTAGCCGAGGGCGGCGAAGAAGGCCGCCGCGGCCGGCAGGTCGAGGGGGACCTCGGCGACGATGCGCGGCGGCCCGAGGACGGCCAGCTTCTGGCCGAGCGAGGTGACGAGGTGGGCGCCGTGGCCCCGGCGGAGGTGGTCGGGACGGACGCCGAGGCGCACCACGAGCACCTCGCGCTCGCGCCTGGTGCCGATGAGCACCGCGATCGGCTCGTCGCCGGCGAGGGCCACCATCGAGCTCGACGGCCACACGTCGAGCTCCTTCATCTCGGCGCGCAGGCCCGCCACGGTCAGCGGCGGGGCGCCGGGGAAGTGGACGTCGTAGCAGCGGTTGACCGCCCGCACGAGCCGGGGCACGTCGTCCGGGCGGCAGAAGCGGTAGGCGGGCATCGCATCCGGCGCGCGTCGGGCCGGCGCGGCGGCCGTCCCCGGGACGCGCGTCCCAGGGCACGGCTTGCCGCCGCCGGCCGTCACGGCGACTCCGGGCTAGCTGCCGGCGGCGGCCACGGCCTGCTCGGGAGGCGCCTCGTCGGTCAGGTCCTCCGGCTGGAAGCTCCGCCTCGCCAGCTTGTCGCGACGCGTCTGCTGGCGCTTGAAGTTGATGAACGCGCGCACCTCGCGGCGGTCCTCGGGCGCCAGCTCCTTGAACTCCGTGATCATCTGCATCTCGGCGGGCGTCAACGACTCCCGGTGCAGGTCGTCGAAGAACTCGCCGATCGACACGTTCGACTCCGCCAGGATCTTGAACAGCGTGTCGAGGCTCACCCGGTACTCGCCCTTCTCCATCCGCGAGAGGTCGGACTGCTGGATCCCGATCCTCTGGGCGAGCTCGGTCTGCGTCATCTTGCGCTCCTTGCGCAGTTGGCGGATCTTGGGTCCCACGAGGTGGACCTGCCGGATCTTGTGGACAAACGGCATGACGGTTACGCTCCTTCCTTCCTGTTCCTTCTTCAAGGCGTTTCAGGTCGCCAGAAGTCGAATGCTACCCCGGCATCCATCCCGTGTCAATAGGTGCGCTGAACTTTCTTTGGGAATTCTAGCATGACCCAGGGCCCCTTGTCACGGGCCTTCGTCAGGGAGCTATACTCCCGCCAGCCTGCGCGGGCCGAGAGACGTGGGGGCACGTCGTCCGGCCCGCCATCGCGATGAGCGCATCGAACACGGCGCCGGACGGACGGAGCGAACGCGTGCAGCGAACCTGGGCCCTCGCGGCGAGCCTCGTGCTGACGGCTTGCGGCGCGCCGCCTCCCCAGCCCGTCGAGGCGCCGGCGGCCGTGGTCGAGCCCGCGGCCGACGACCTCTTCGTCGAGGCCGCCGCGGCGAACGGCCTCGACTTCGTCCATTTCAACGGCATGACGGGCGAGCTCTACTACCCCGAGATGATGGGCTCCGGCCTCGCCCTCTTCGACTACGACGACGACGGCGACCTCGACGTCTACTTCGTCCAGGGCGCGCCCCTGGGGCCGGGGGAGCCGGCGTTTCCGCCCGCCGGCCCGCTGCCGCCGAGCGGCCGGCTTTACCG
The DNA here is from genome assembly GCA_036397835.1 of Thermoanaerobaculia bacterium. GTDB lineage: Bacteria > Acidobacteriota > Thermoanaerobaculia > Multivoradales > J023 > DASWIG01. The sequence continues at coordinate 7,524 of DASWIG010000498.1, read as the reverse complement.
CAACGACCTCGCGGCCGCGGCCGGCGGCCGGCCGGTCCTGCGCTTCACCGACGTCACCGCCGAGAGCGGCCTTGCCGGGGCGATAGGCTACGGCATGGGGGTGGCGGCCGCCGACTTCGACAACGACGGCCGGGTCGACCTCTATCTCACCAACCTCGGCGCCAACCAGCTCTGGAAGAACGCCGGCCGCGCCGGCGGCGGGCCGGTGAGGTTCGTCGACGTCACCGCCGCGGCCGGCGTGGGCGACGCGCGCTGGAGCGTGCCGGCGGTGGCTTTCGACTACGACCGCGACGGCTGGCTCGACCTCTTCGTGGGCAACTACGTCGAGTGGACGCTGGAGGCCGATCCGCGCTGCAAAGACGAGCTCGGCCTGCCCAACTACTGCGGCCCGCTGGCCTTCGAGCCGCAGCCGGACGCGCTCTACCGCAACACCGGCGCGCGCGGCGGCGGTCCCGTCTTCGAGGAGGTGAGCGGCCGCGCGGGTCTCAACGCCGAGTACGGCGGCGCCCTCGGCGCGGTGGCCGCCGACTTCGACGGCGACGGCCGGCTCGACCTCTACGTGGGCAACGACGGCCTGCCCAACCAGCTCTGGGTGAGCCTCGGCGACGGGCGCTTCGAGAACCGCGCCGTCCTCGCCGGCTGCGCCGTCGACGCTCGCGGCCAGCCCCAGGCCTCCATGGGGGTGGCGGCCGCCGACTTCGACGGCGACGGCGACGAGGACCTCTTCATCACCCACCTGGCGCGGGAGATCAACACCGTCTACGTCAACGACGGCGCCGGCGTCTTCGCGGACCGCTCGGTGGAGACCGGCCTGGGCTCGCCGAGCTGGAACGCCACCGGCTTCGGCACCGCCTGGCTCGACTACGACAACGACGGCTGGCTGGACGTGCTGGCGGTCAACGGGGCGGTGAAAGTGATCAAGGAGCAGGCGCTGGCCGGCGAGGCGCTGCCGCTGCGCCAGCGCAACCAGCTCTTCCGCCACCGCGGCGCCGGCGCCGGCGTCCTCTACGAGGAGGTCACCGACGAGGCCGGCGCCGCCCTCGCGGCGGCCGAGGTCAGCCGCGGCGCCGCTTTCGGCGACCTCGACAACGACGGCGACGTCGACGTGGTGGTCGGCAACAACGGCGGCCCGGCGCGCCTGCTCGTCAACCAGGTCGGCCACCGCGCCCGCTGGCTCGGCCTGCGGCTGCTGGCGGCGGTGCCCGACGGCGCGGGAGGAACCGGCGAGCGCGACGCCTGGGGAGCGCTGGCGATCGTCGCCGCGCCGGACGGCCGCGAGCTCGCGCGCCGCGTCGGCGCCGCCGCGAGCTACGCCTCGTCAAGCGACCCGCGGCTGCTCTTCGGGCTCGGCGCCGAGGGGGGCGCCGTGGACGTGCGCGTGCGCTGGCCCGACGGCGCCGAGGAGCGGTGGACCGCCGTCGGCACGGACCGCTACACGACGCTGCGGCAAGGCACCGGCCAGGCCGTCGCTGGGGGTGGGCCGTGAGGGGGACGGCGCTCGTCGTGGCGGCGGCGCTGACCTTCGCCTGCGGCGGCGAGCCCTGGCCGCGCGACCTCGAAGCGGTCGACCATCCCGACCTCGCCGGCGTCGAGGAGGTGGCCGGTCGCCAGCTCGGGGAGCAGCGCGCCGTGCTCGGCAAGCTCCTCGGCCGCGGCCGCGGCGAGCGGCGGGAGCTCGCCGAGGCGTTCGGCCACATGGGCCGTCTCTACCACGCCTACGAGCTCCTGGCGCCGGCGGCCGCCTGCTACGCCAACGCCGAGCGGCTCGACCCCGCGAGCGTCCTGTGGCCCTACCACCGCGGTCTCCTCGCGCAGACGGACGGGCGGCTCGCGGCGGCCCGCGGCCACTTCGCCCGCGTCCTCGAGCTGGTGCCCGGCAACGCTCCGGCGCGGCTGCGCCTGGGCCAGGTCCTGCTGGCGTTGAACGAGCCGCGGGAGGCGCGCGCGGCCTTCGAGCCGCTGCTCGGCCAGGATGCCTTTACGGCGGCGGCTCACGCCGGCCTCGGACACGCCGCGCTGGCGGCCGGCGAGCCCGAACGCGCCGCCGAGCACTTCGCGGCGGCATTCGAGCGCGAGCCGCGGGCGGGGAGCGTACGCCACGCCCTGGGCCTGGCCCTGCAGCGCCTGGGGCGTCACCAAGAGGCCCGCGTCCACCTCGAGCGCCACGGCGCCGGCGAGGCGCCTTTCGACGACCCTCTCGAGGAGCGCCTCGAGGCGCTCGCCGTCAGCTCCGGCGCCTATCTGCGCCGGGCCAACCGGGCGCTCATGGCCGGCCGCCTCGACGCGGCCGTGGCCGCCTACCGCGGCGCCGTCGAGGCCGATCCGGGCAACGCCGCGGCGCGCCGCAACCTGGCCCTGGCGCTGGTGCGCCAGGGCCGGGCGGGGGCCGCCGCGGCCGAGCTGGCGGCGGCCCTCGAGCATGCCCCCGACGATCCGCAGCTCCACCTCGACCTCGGCAACGCCCGCCTGGCCCAGGGCGACCGCGAAGGGGCCGTCGCGTCCTTGCGCCGCGCCCTGGAGCTGGCCCCGGACCTCGCGGCGGCGCGCTTCAACCTGGCCAACGTGCTCGGCGAGCTGGGCCGCTGGGCGCAGGCCGGCGAGCACCTCGGCAAGCTGCTCGAGAGCGACCCCCGCCACGGCCGGGCGCGCTACCTGGCGGCCATGGCGCTGCACCGCCAGGGTAGCTCGGGCGAGGCCCTGGCGCGCCTCGAGGCCCTGGCCGCCGACGAGCCCGGCAACGCCGCCGCCTGGCAGGGGCTCGCCCAGGTGGCCTGGCATCTCGGGCGGCAGGCCGAGGCGGTGGGCCATTTCCGCCGCGCCGCGTCGCTCGAGCCCGACTCGAGCGAGGCCTGGACGCGGCTGGCCAACGCCCTCCAGGTCGCGGGCCAGCGGGCCGAGGCCGCCGAGCTCTTCGCCCGCGCCGTCGAGCTCGATCCGGGCAACGCCACCGCCTGGCTCTCCGAGGCCAGCCTGCACATCCTCGCGGGGGACTATTCCCGCGCCGTGAGCCGTCTCGAGGCCGCGCTCGAGCAGGTGCCCGGGCACGCCGGCCTGACCCACACCCTGGCGCGGCTGCTCGCCACCTGTCCCGATCCCGGCCTGCGCGACGGCGACCGCGCGCTCGTGCTGGCGCAGGCCGCCTCGTCCCTGGAGAGCTCCCTCGAGCACGCTGCGACCGTGGGCATGGCGCTGGCGGAGCAAGGGAGGTACGAGGAAGCGGCGCGCTGGCAACAGTCGTTGATCCGTCAGGCCGCGGGCCGAGTGCCGCCGGCCTCGATGGAGCATCTGACGGCGCACCTGCGGCTCTACGAGAGCGGTCGGCCGGTGAGGATCGGAGATTCCGGCTGAGCGCGCGGGCGAAAAGGTTTTGTCAAGAAGTGCCGGCGCCGCGCTGCGCTCGGGGCGATCTGGTACAAGATGCGACCCAGTCGCCATGACCGCCGCCCGGCGCACCTCGCGCGGCGGCTTCCGACACGAATCCGTACCGCCACCCAGGAGAGCTGCTGATGACATACCGTTCGATCGTCCCCACGCGTACACTGAGTGCCTGGACGCTGCTGACGCTGTCGGCCCTGTGGATCGCCGGAGCCGCGTCGCCGGCGCCAGGCCAGGAGACAGAACCGGCGCCAGGCCAGGAGACGGAACCGGCGGCCGTACCGGAGATCGAGGTCGGCAGGACCGAAGCGAAGCTCACGGCGCTGGCCGAGGACCTGGACGCGCAGGAATGGCCGCTCGTCGACGAGAAGACGGGACTGCCCTATCGGATCGAGAAGCTGCCCAAGCGGGAAGGCGCGTACCGGTGGATCGACGACGACCACGTCCAGATGCCCCTGGGCGTCCAGTTCGAGGTCGTCGAGCACGACGAGGAGTGGCTCTACGTCAAGTACATGAAGCCGCAGATCGACCTCCCCGTCCGAAGGAAGAAAGTGGGCCCCACTCCCGAGGAGCTGGAGAAGGCCGCCGCGGCCTATCGGTTCGAGCTCGCCGCCGCCGACCGCCTGCGCTTCGAGGAGTTCGGCCACGGGCTGCCGCGCCACGGCCAGTGGCGCAACGGCTTCGACGTCGCGGACATGAACGGCGACGGCCACCTCGACGTCGTCTTCGGACCCGCCCGCAAGGGACGCGCGCAGCCCAACGTCTTCCTCGGCGACAGCCGCGGCAACTGGCGACTGTGGGAGGCGACCTATCCGCCGCTGCCCTACGACTACGGCGACGTCGAGGCCGCCGACTTCAACGGCGACGGTCACATGGACCTGGCCTTCGGCATCCACCTGCGCGGCATGCTGGTGCTGGTCAGCGACGGCGGCTCCGGCTTCCTGCCGTGGAGCGAGGGCATCGCTCTCGGCCACCCCGGCCAGGGGGGCGACGACTCCGCGTTCTCCTCCCGCGCCATCGCCTCCATCGACTGGAACCGGGACGGCAGGCTCGACCTCATCGCCCTGGGCGAGGGGCCGAAGGGGACCAGCCGCCGCCGGGGGGCGCCGACCCAGATCGTCGACACCTCGCGCGACTACCTGGTCTACCTCAACCAGGGCGACGGCACCTGGGCTGCCCGGCGGCCGCTGGAGGCCACGGGGATGGTGCGGCCGAACTTCGGCGACGGCTTCGTGATCGCGGACTTCGACGGCGATCAGCGCCCCGACCTGGTGAGCGTCTCCCGCCAGATGGGCAACAACCAGATCCTGCGCCGGGGAGCCGAAGGCGGCGCGCTGACCGTCGAGGCGATGGCCGAGGTGCGCCCCAAAGGCCTGGTGACGGCGGTCGCCGTCGCCGACCTCGACGGCGACGGCCATGGCGACCTGGTCCTCGCCTACACCAACCGCGAGCTCAACGTCTGGCGCAGCGGCATCGACGTGCTCTACGGGGCGCCGGAGCTCGCCTGGAAGCGGCGGCCGCTCTTCAACGAGGAGACGCGCCGCGGCATCACCGCCCTCGCGGTCGGGGAGCTCGACGGCGACGGCCATCGCGACCTCGCGGCGCTGACCGGCGACGGCGAGGTCCGGCTCTTCCTCGGCGACGGCCACGGCTTCTTCGTCCGCGAGACCGAGGAGCTCACTGCGACCGAGGCAGGTTGCGAGGGCTTCGGGCTGCGCCTGGTCGACCTCGACGCGGACGGCCGCGACGAGATGATCGCGAGCTTCGCCGGCGAGCCCACCGGCTTTCCCGGCATCCCGGGACTCAGCGCCCCCGGCTGCAGCGGCCAGGGCAGCCTGCGGGCCTGGAAGCCGCGGCCCGCGTCCTGAGGGGCCGAGGCGGGCCGAAATCCGCGCCGCGTCGGCAAAATCCGCGCTGAGGTGTTGACAGCGGCGCCGGTTTGACCTTAGAGTCCTGTCGTACCCAGCTCGGGACGGCCTGATCTGGTCGTCCGGCGCAAGCGTCGGACGTCGCGGTGCGGGAGCCGTTCGACCTCTGGGGAGCCTGGTGACCCGACATGGGTTGCACTCTCCCGGAGGTTCTGTTAGACTGCGGCCTCGCACCTGAGCGAGACGACAGAGATTCGAGCATTCGGGAAGAAGAGACTTTGAACAGGAGGTGATAGCCCAGCCAGGAGAACAGGCGGCTCACGGCCGCCGCAGGTTCTTGCCGCGGCAACGGAACCGGTTTGGCGGCAAGGGACCGAGTTTCAAACGAGTTTCAAACTAGAGGTGGACGAGACGGTCATGGCGACGGTCTCCGCCTCTTGGACGGCTACTGAATCGAACTGAGGAGAGACACCCGAAATGAAGAGACTCAGCCTAGTTCTCGTGGTATTTGGGCTGCTCGCGTTGGGCGGCCAGTCGTTCGCCGAGCTGTGCACCGTGGACGCGGTGCCGGCGGCGACGCTGCTGGTCCCCTACTTCGAGGTCGGCGACGGCGTCACGACGCTGTTCTCGATCAACAACGCGTCGGCGGCGCCGACGATCGCCCACGTGATCTTCTGGACCGACTGGTCCTTCCCGACCATCGACTTCGACATCTACCTGACCGGCTACGACGTCGCGACGGTCAACGTCGCCGACGTCTTCGAAGGCATCATCCCGCTCTCCGCGGATCCGCCGAACGACCCGTTCGACGCCAACGCGACCTGCGGCGTCAACGTCCAGGGCGTTCCGGGCGAGCACAGCAGCCCCTGCGGCGGCGTGAACTCGGTGAACCCGCACTGGGACAACGTCATCGGCGGACCCGCCGGCGGCTTCCCGTTCTGCCAGAACATCTTCCCGAACTTCAACAACCCGGTGATCACCGGCACGGCCCTGAGCCGTCTGGTGAACGGCCACTCGGGCCAGGTGGTTCCCTCCATCAACAACTGCGTCGGCGACGACCACGGTGACGGCCACTTCCGGGGCTACGTCACCATCGACAATTCCAGCCAGTGCAGCCTCGTCCTCGATCCGGGCTTCCCCGGCTACTTCGTGAGCGGCGGCACCGGCATCGCCAACAACATCAACCAGCTCTGGGGCGACTGGTTCATGGTCGACACCCTGAACAACTTCGCCCAGGGCGACACCCTGGTCCACATCGAGGCCAACAGCAACTTCGACGCGCTCCAGATCCCGCTCCTCGACCCGGACACCGGCGTCACGGTCACCACCGTCGCCAATGCCACCGGCTACACCTTCTACGGCCGGTACTTCGTTCCTCCGACCGGCCCGGACAACCGCGAGCCGCTCGGCACCATCTGGGGCACCCGCTACCTCAACGGCGGAGTCTTCGACCAGACTCGACTGATCGTGTGGCGCGACTCGACCGCCGACGACATCGCTCCGCCGCCCAACCAGAGCTGGTGCAACGGTGCGGGGCCGTCCTGGTTCCCGCTCAACGAGACCGAGGTCATCGCGTTCAACGAGGCCGAGGACGCCGTCGAGATCTGCTTCTTCACCGGTGGCTTCGTTTCGCCTCCGGACGAGAGCGATCCGCCGTGCTTCCCCTGGGAGACCCACCTCTACAACTGGGGCGAGGGCGACCTCTCCGTGCCCTTCAACTTCGGTTGGGCCTGGCTCAACCTGAACCTGCCGCCTGACGCGCCGATCGGCGACGCCGACTTCGGTTCGGACGGCAACATCGCCCAGAGCTACGTGACCACGACGCACAGCGCTCTGGGTCTGTTCTCGGTGGGCCTCCAGGCCGTCCAGCTCTACGACGCCTGCCAGGACTACAACCAGTTCCTGAACGGCGCGATCGAGAACGGCGGCGTCAACATCATCGACTAGACGATCGGTTGAACGCCACCTTGCCGGATCCCTCCCGGGACCCGGCAAGCCAAACGGGCTCGCCGCAGGGCGAGCCCGTTACTTTTTTTCTGGCTTCCAGCGTTCATCCGTTCTTTTTGAGGCTTGGGGGCTTGCAATCCTGTTTTTGATCCGGTAACATATGGCTCTTCGGCTCTATGAACGAGCCTGCGCTGGCGGCGGGTCGAGACCGTCGGCCTCGCCAGCATCGAAGAAGGTCCTTCCGCGCCGCGCCGTCGGCGCGGAAGACGGGCGAAACGTACCGTACCCGGCGCTCGGAAGCGCCTCGAGGAGCGTCCTGATGAAGAGCAAAGAC
>DASWIG010000497.1:0-13806 GCA_036397835.1 Thermoanaerobaculia bacterium | reverse complement strand
CCCCCTCCCGAGTATTTCGCTTGACCGGCTCTCGGTCTGTTCCGGTTAGACGGAGTTTTCCGAACAGCGCCGCAGACCCGGAAAAGCTCTTCCTTCCTCAGCAGAGTGGCGCTGCAAGGGTCGCAGTCGTGTTCCTGGAATTACCGGAGGTGCGCAACAAGGCCTGCAATGCTATTCTCTCAATTGGCAAAGTGGCGCAGCAAGCCCTGCACCAGTACTTGGGAATTCACGCTTGACCGGCTCAGCGCCTGAGCCGGTTAGATTCTCGCTCCCGGAAGACGTTGCAGAGCCTGCAATCGCCGTCAACCCGGCAGCGACGCGGGATCCGCGCTGAGCACCAGCACCGCCCCGAGCACCCCTTGCCGGCCGCGGATCGGCGACGCGCGGCCGGTCACCGACCTGGTCCGGCCTTCGCGGTCGACCACCCGCAGGTCCCGGCGCAACGTCAACTGGCGTCCCTCGGCGAGACAGGGAGCGAGGTCGAGGGCGACCCGCTGGCCGTGGGAGACCAGCCGCAGCACGTTTCCGAGCCCGCGCCCGCGCGCCTCGGCGGCGCTCCAGCCGGTGAGCTTCTCGGCGGCCGGGTTGAGGCGGGTCAGGGCGCCCGACGCGTCGGTCAGGAACACCGCTTCGGCCATCTCGGCGAGCAGGTGACGGACCAGCTCCTTCTCGGCCCGGAAGGCGTTGAGGCGTTCCTCGTAGGCGGCCAGCGTCTCGGTCAGGAGGTTGCGCAGGACGGCGCGCTCGATCGCGGCGTCCGTCTCGCGGGCGCTCATGACCGTTTCTCCGCCAGCAGGGCGAGCAGCGCGGTCTGGTTCTGGAGCGCCAGGCCGCCCGCGGCGTCCGGAGCGATCTCGCCGAAGGTGAACAGGCCGGCCAGCGGCACCTCGCCGAGCGCCCGGTGGAGCTCGGCGAGCTCGGCTTCGGCGTCTTCGCCGAGCAGGGTCTGGCGGCCGGCGAAGGCGGCGAGGAAGGCCGCGTCCCCCCGCCGCGCCCGCGCCATGCGGGCGCCCGTCGCCACCAGCTCCGGCTCGCCGCCGAGGCCGAGGCGCACCTGATCGCCCTCGCGCACGTCGCCCCAACAGGTCACGGCGCCCGGCGGCTCGTCGAAGGCGCGCAGGGCCCGGCAGAGGTGACGGCGGCCGGGATCGGAGCCGTCGATCATCAGCGGAAACGAATGGGCGGTCCGCGGCATGGGGGCGAGCTGGCCGTCGACCAGGAAGAAGCGGCGGTACCAGTCCACGGCGCTCTCGCCGCCGATCTCCCAGACCGTCTGGCCGTCGGCCCGGGTCACCGTGTAGATCGGGCTGGCGGGCCGGAACTCGTGCACCAGCTCGACGTCCATGGTGAAGCCTTCGAAGCCGATGAAGACGCAGGCGGAAGGATGGACGGCGTCGTCGAGGAAGACCCGGGCGCCGTCGCCGGCAGCGTCGTAGGGCACGGGGAGCGAGGCCAGGGCGCCGGCGAGGATCGGCGGCAGGCCGGCGCGGTGACGCTGCAGCTCGGCGAGCAGCGCGGGCACCGGGAAGCGCACGCCGTCGGCGAGCAGCAGCGCGGCGTCGCAGGGCGCCAGGGCGGCGCAGGCGGACTCGATCTCGCTCGCCCCGGGCGGCTCGTCAAGCGAGCCCTGCACCACCTCGAAGCGGATCCGGTGGGCGGGATCGTCGAGCCAGAAGAACTGCAGGCAACCGGCGGACGCGATCTCGCCGCCGGCGAATTGGTAGGCCGCCTCGCAGCCGGCGCGGCGGCTGGTGGGCCACACCTCGGACATCGCCGACAGGGTCACGGCGGCGGTGCCGTCGGCGGGGAGGTAAGCGAGGATCAGGTCGGGCTCGCGCGGCGCCGCGAGCTCCCGGTCCGCGTCGATCAATCCCTGGAAGGTCGCGGGGCTGGCCCGGAGCTGAAGGACCCGGCTCTTCATGTCGGTTTACGGCACCCTGGCTTCCTCCTCCTTCTCGCCACACGATCGATGGACCCATCCTATCCTCTCGACAATCCGGATGAGAGCGGGTCAGGGGCCGCGCTCGATCAGACGGGATCAGGGATCGCGCTCGAGGTCCGTCCGCGTCAGCCGGACGAAGGCGTCGCGGGTGCGGATGACGACGGTCCCGCCGGCCTCGTCGACGCTGACCTGGACCGAGTCGCGGCCCCGGACCTCGAGCGCGACGTCGCCCAGGGAGCCGGCGTAGCGCAGGTGGTGCACGTCCTCGTCCGCCCGCGGCGTCGGGGCGAGCACGGCGCGCGGCCGCTCTTCGCCGCGCACCGCCGCCTCGCCGGCGACGCCGTCGCGCTCGTAGGTCAGGGTGACGGCCGTTCCGGGCTCGACCGCGAAGAAGCGGCCGGCGCCCTCGGCGCTGGTGATGGGGCGGCCGTCGACGCGGGTCAGCAGGTCGCCGCGCCGCAGGCCGGCGCGGGCGGCCGGGCTGCCGGGATCGACCGAGAAGACGCTCGGCGGCGCGGTGAAGAAGTAGCTGCGGACGCCGGCCTCCTCGCGCCAGCCGCAGCCCCGGCACTCGAAACCGATGCCGAACCAGGCCGCGGCCGACGGCGGTGCCAGGGGCTCGGGCGGCTCGGGAGCCAGCGCCGGCGCCGGCGGCTCGGGAGCCCGCGGCGGCCGCGGCGGTGCCGGCGTCCGCGGCGGCTCGAGCAGCCCCGGCGGCGCCGGCGCCGCCCTCGGCGGGCGCGGCGCGGCGGGCGCCAGGACCGGCGTCGGCGGTTCGGGCGGCGTCGGCGGCGCCGGCGGCAGGAAGGCGTCCTCGGGGCAGACCGCCCACGGCGTCACCTCGACCTGCTCCTCGCGTCCGCCGCGGCGCACGGTCAGGGTCACCGCCCGTCCCGGCTCAGGGCGCGCCAGCAGCGATCCGCCGGCGCGGGTGGTGATCAGGCTGCCGTCGACGGCGGCGATCACGTCGCCGGGCCGCAGGCGTCCGCGGGCCGGGCCGTCGACCGCCAGGACCTCCGGCTCCTGGCCGAACCAGACCGTGAGGTCGTCGGGCGAGTCGCCCTGCCGGATCGAAAGCTGGCGGGCCTGGATGCCGGCGACGCCGAGCCATCCGACCCTGGCGGCGCCGCCGGCGCAGATGTCGTCCGGCGCCGGAACGTCCGCCGCCGCGGTCCCCGTGAGCGTCAAGACAGCCATCGCGACGATGGCGGAAACCCTCTTGCGTGTCTTCATGACGTCGACTCCTCGTTGCGGTGAGTTTGAAAAGGCTAGAACCACACGACCTGGCGCCGCGCTTCGGCGGCGTCCGCGGTCTCCCCGGGGGTGCCGGCGCGGTCGAGGCTCTGGAGGAGCCGGGTCGCCACCGGGTCGTCGGGATCGAGGCGCACGAGCTGCGCGGCGGCGGCGTAGAGGGCCGCGAGCGCCACCTCGCGGCCCTCGGCCACCTCCTGCCCGGGCTCGCTGGCGGCGAGCCGGCCGAGAGCGGCCAGCGCCGCCACGTAGGCCGAGCCGGTCTGCTGCACGCGGGCCGAGGCGGCGCTCACGGCGTCGTCCTGGAAAGCGGCCAGGGCGCCGGCGGTCGAGCGCAGGGCCCATTGCTGGCCCACCGTCACGCCGGCGAGGAAGGCGGCCGCCAGGCACGCGGCGGCGGCGCTCGCCCAGCCGAGGTGGACGGCCCTGAGATTCCGCGCCGGCCGGCGCCGAGCCGCGCGGCGCGACACGGGCAGGCGCGACCACCAGGAGGCCCGCGGCCCCCCGATCAGGCCCTCGCGCCGCAGGCGGGCCACGGTCCGTTCCTCGAGGCCGGCGTCGGGCTGGGCCTCGCGGCCGAGGGCGGCCAACGCCTGGCGTTCTTCTTCAGTCCACTGTTCTTGCGGTCTCATGGCGTGCTCCTTCGAGCCGTTCGCGCAGGCGCCGGCGCGCCTCGGAGAGCTGGCTCTTCGAGGTGCCGGCGGCGATGCCCAGGTCGCGGGCGATCTCCTCGTGGGTCCAGCCTTCGACGTCGTGCAGCAGCAGGATCGTGCGGCAGCCGGCCGGCAGCAGGGCGACGGCCCTTTCCAGGTCGATCCGCAGGCCGCCCGGCGCCGGTGCCTGGCGCGGCCGCGGCAGGGCCGCCTCCTTCTCCTCGCGCCGCCCCGTGCGGCGAAGCTGGTTGCGGCCGAGGTTCAGGGCGATGCCGCAGAGCCAGGTGGCGAGCGAGGACTGCCAGCGGAAGCGGTCGAGCTGGCGCACCGCCCTCACCCAGGTCTCCTGCACCACGTCCTCGGCGTCGGCCCGCGAGCCGCCGAGCAGGCGCAGCGTGAAGCCGTAGAGCCGCGGCGTGTGGCGGCGGTAGAGCCGGCGGAAGGCCTGCTCGTCGCCGTGACGGATCAAGGCCTCGGCCCATTGGCGATCATCGCCTGTCGGTTCGGGGTCTGGCGCCATCGCGGTCGTCTCGAGCCTCCGTCCCTGAGTGGCGCGGCGAGGCCGAAGGGTTGGGATGGGCGCCTGGCCGGCCTGGCTAGCTGGCCGCATCCGCGAATGACCCCCGCACCGTGCCGCCGCTCTCGCGCACGGCCGGCGGCAGCGCGCGGCGGATCTTCTCGAGCCGCTCGGAGAACTCGCTGCCGGACTGCGAGCGCCGGGCGCGGTCCGGGTTGAGCTCGAGGGCGAAGAACTCCGCCAGCTCCGGCGGGCAGCCGGGCACCAGGGCGCAGGGATCGGGCACCTCGGCCCGGCGGATCGCCTCCAGCATTTCCTTGAGGCGCGGCCGGTAGAAGAGGTTGCGGGCGGTCAGCGCCTCGTAGAGCACCACCGTGAGGCTCCACAGGTCGAAGGTCGGATCGGGCGACTCCTCGTCGAGGGCCTCGGGCGAGAAATAACACAGGGTGCCGGAGACGTTGTCGGGCTGCCCCGTCAGGCGGCCGTCGATCGTCAGCACCTCGGAGGGATCCTCGTCGTCGCGGCGCAGGTCCTGGTAGATGCGGGCGATGCCGAAGTCGAGCAGCTTGGCGGTGCCGTGGCGGGTGTAGCCCACGTTCGACGGCTTGACGTCGCGGTGGAGGATGCCGAAGGTGTGGAGCACTTCGAGCGCCTCGGCCACCAGTTGGCCGGTCTCGATCATCTCGGCGACCGAGACCGGGCGGCCCGCGGTGAGACGCCCGGAGAGGGTGCCGCCTTCGAGGTACTCGAGGATGAGCATCGGGATGCCCTCCCAGGTCTCGATGCCGTAGATCGCGGCGAGGCCCGGGTGCGACACCGTGGCCGCGGTCCGCGCCTCCTGCTGCAGGCGCGCGGCCGCCTCGGGAGAGACCCGCGGCAGGGTCTTGATGGCTACCGGGCGGCCCAGCTTGAGGTCGGTGGCGCGGTAGACCACCGCCATGCCGCCCGTGCCGATGCGCTCCTCGAAGCGGAACATGCGCCGCAGGGCGTAGGGCACGCTGGCTTCGGCGAGCTCGAGGTCGCACTTGCCGCACCGCGGCGTGCCCGCCGGATAGACGCGCCCGCAGCTCAGGCATTCCGCCGCCTTGCGGCTGCTCGACAGGATCTCGTCGCTGGCCATGCTCGGCGCGCCGCCCGCCTCGCGGCGGCGCAGCTCGAGGATCTCGATGATCAGGCCGGCCGACGAGGCCACGTCGCCGACCAGCTCGAGGTCCTCGCCTTGGTACGGCAGATCGCTCTGCTTGGCTCCCAGCACCAGGAGGCCGTTCAGGGTCTTGTCGGTGTCGAGGGTAGGGGCGAGCAGCCGGCCGCGGCCGTCGACGAGCCAGTGCCGCTCGCCCTCCGGCAGCTCGCGCCACGGGGAGCTCTCCGAAGCCAGGTCGACCTCGACCGGCCGGCGCCGCGCCGCGAGCTCGCCGGCGAGCTGCGTATCGAGCTCGAGGGGCGGCAGCTCCTGCCGCGGGTCGACCAGCATCCGCAGCTCCGGATCGCGGACCAGGACGCCCGCCTGCTCGAGCCGCCAGGCCAGGCCGACGCCGCTCACCAGCAGGGCCGCGAGCTGGTCCAGGTCGCGCGCGCCGCGGATCTGGCCGGGGAGCTGGTCGAGCACCCGGCGGGCGTTGAATTGCTCGGGAAAGAAGTGGCGGTCGATCGCCTCGAGCATGGGCCGGCGGTAGCGCAGGCCGGCGACGCCGACGGCGGCGAGCGCCGCCAGCAGCAGGTGCCGGGCCGAGAACAGCTCGACCAGCGACAGGTGCCGGTACTTGAAGAGGTAGAGCGCCAGCACCGCGAACGGCGCCGCCACCACCAGCCGCGCCGTGGTCCGCGTCAACGTGAGCTGGACGGCATTGCGGGCGAGGCCGCGGACGTCGAGCACGTGCTCCACCAGCACGCTGTAGGCGATGGTGAAGGGGATCGCCAGCAGCACCGCGTGCACCGCCAGTTGCGCCGGCCAGCGGACCTCGGCGGGGACCTCGAAGCCTTCCCGCCCGGCGAGCAGGCTCACCAGGGCGGCGGCCGCGAGCACCGCGCCGCCGGCCACCACCGCCAGCATGAAGAGGCGTCCGCGGCGTTTCTCCTCGCCCACCGAGCGGTGGGCCTTCCATCCGGAGAGCACGAGCGCCGCCAGCGCCAGCGCCAGGACCGCCAGCGCCGAAGGCAGGTAGGTCGGGTCGTCCTGGCGCCCGTCGGTGATCGCCGCCGCCGAGCCGGCGGCCGGCGCCAGCCACGCCAGGTGCAGCGCCAGGAGCGCCGCGGCCAGGTACCAGCTCCAGCGGATGAGCCGGTCGACGCGGCTCTGCCAGCGCAGCGACAGCGGCGTCGACGGGAAATCGCGCGCGAAGAGGGCGAGCAGCGGTGCCAGGAAAACTTCGATGCGCAGGTTGGCGGCGGCGAAGAGCAGCGAAGACCAGGGCCAGGCCAGCCGCTGGTGCAGCCCGCGGGTGTCGCCCGGGGCGAGCGCGGCGGCCAGCAGCAGGCAGGCGTAGCCGAGATAGACGGCGCGCCGGTCGTGCCGCCCGCCCACCAGGAGCAGCGTGCCGGCGGCGGCGAGGGCCGCGATCTGCGCCAGCCAGACCAGGGGCGCGAAGACGCCGCCGGCCGGGCTCGTGAGCGACGCGGCCAGCGCCACGACGGCGACGCCGATCTTGAGCCCCGCAAAAGGGAGCAGCGGTTGCAGACGGTCGATCTCTCGCACGGCACGGCCCGGAAGCGCCACGGCATCGAAGGGGATTCCTCCCGCAATCACTCTACTGAACCGGCGGCAAGCGCCGATAGTCGTAGGGTCCCTTACAGACGGCCTTTCCGCGAGCCTGCCACGTAGGTAAGATACTCCCCATGATCCACATCGACGCGTCCGGAAAACGCGCCCTGGTGATGGGCGTGACCAATGCCCGCAGCCTCGGCTGGGCGATCGCCAGCAAGCTCTCCGAGGCCGGGGCCGAGCTCGCCTTCAGCTACCAGGGCGAGCGCCTCGAGGCCGAGCTCGCCAAGCTCACCCGTGACCGCCCGGCAACGCCCCTCTACCAGGTCGACGTGACCCGCGAGGACGAGCTCGACGCTCTCTTCGCCGCCCTCCGCGAGACCTGGGGCACGTTCGACTACCTCGTACACGCGATCGCCTTCGCGCCCCGCGAGGCCATGGAGGGGCGCTACGTCGACACCCGCCGCGGCGACTGGCTGACGGCGCTCGAGGTGTCGGCCTATTCGCTGGTGGCGGCGGCGCAGCGCGCCGAGCCGTTGATGGGCGCGGGCGGCGCCATGGTGACCCTGACCTACTACGCCGCCGAGAAGGTGGTGCCGAGGTACAACGTGATGGGGGTGGCCAAGAGCGCCCTCGAGGCCAGCGTGCGTTACCTCGCCTACGACCTGGGCAAGAAGGGCGTGCGGGTCAACGCGGTCTCCGCCGGCCCGGTCAAGACGGTGGCGGCGCGCTCCATTCCGGGCTTCATGAAGATGTACAAGCGCTTCGCCGCCGTCGCCCCGCTCGGCACCGCCATCACCCAGGAGGAGGTGGGCAACCTGGGCCTCTTCCTGCTCTCGCCGCTCGCCGCGGGCATCACCGGCGAGACCGTCTACGTCGACGCCGGCTTCCACGTCATGGGCATGGACCTCGAAGAGTGAAGGGCTGGAGGATCGTCGTTCTCGCTCTCTTCGCCGTGGGGCTATCCCTGGCCGCCGCCTTCGCGCGCCTGGGCTGGGGCGAGGAGGGGCTCCGGGCCGCCATCCGCATCACCGCGGCGACCTCGCTGGTGCTTTTCGCCGCCGCCTTCTCGGCGTCGGCGCTGGCGGCCCTGGCGCCGTCGCGGCCGACGCGGTGGCAGCGGGCCAACCGGCGCCATCTCGGGATCGCCTTCGGTCTCTCCCACGTGGTCCACGGCGTGGCCATCGTCACCCTCGCGGCCACCGGCGCCGGCGACGTGCTGCCCTCGACCGCCGTCGAGGTCGCCGGCGGCACGGCGGCCTACGTCTTCATCGTCTTCATGCTCGCGACGTCGTTCGACCGCACCGCCGCCTGGGTGGGCCGGCGTGCCTGGACCGTGGCGCACACCACCGGCGGCTACCTGATCCTGGCGGTCTTCCTGGTGAGCTACGGCGGCCGGGCCTTGGAATCGCCCGCGTACCTGCCACCCGTCCTCGTCCTGTTGACGGTCCTGGCTCTGAGAGTGGCGCGGGCCGTCGTCCTTTGGGGGCGGCAACCCGGCGCGACCGTGGGCTAGACTCCCGCGCATGTTGCGTCCTGACGAATCCCTCGAGGCGACGCTCCTCGCCGACCTCTCGGTGGAACGCGGGTGGCGGCTCGTCGAGCGCTTCGCCGCTCTGGTCCGCGAGTCGGGCATGCCCGACGAGCACGCCGCCGCCGACTACGTCGCCGCCGAGCTCGACGAGCTGGGCATCCCCTACGAGGTCTTCGAGCCCGAGCTCTACCTGTCGCTGCCGCGCGGCGCCACCGTGGCCTGGGACGGCCGCGAGGCGCGCGGCAAGCCGCCGTCGTTCGCCGCCCCGACGCCGGCCGCGGGCCTGACCGCCGGCGCCGTCCACGTGCCGGCGCCGCCGGTGGGCTCGCTCCTCGCCCTCTTCGACGACCTCGCCGAGCGCGGCGCCGAGGTGGCCGGCAAGATCGTCGTCACCGACGGCTATCCCATGCCCGCCGCCGTCCGCCGCTTCGAAGGCGCCGGCGCCGTGGGCCAGGTCTACGTCAACCCCGGCGAGAACGTCCACTGGGGCATCTGCACTCCGATCTGGGGCACGCCGTCCGACGACGACCTCGACTCCCGGCCGCGCACCCCCGTGGTCGCCGTCAGCCGCCCCGACGGCGAGGCCCTGGCGCGCCGCCTGCAAGCGGCGCCGGCGACCCCGGTCACCCTCCACGCCGCGCTCGAGGAGGGCTGGTACCGCTGCAAGCTGCCGGTGGCCACGATCCGCGGCCGCTCGGACGACTTCCTGCTCGTCCACGGCCACTACGACAGTTGGGACGTGGGCGTGGGCGACAACGCCGTGGGCGACGCGACGCTGCTCGAGCTGGCGCGGCTCTTCCACGGCGCCCGTCGACGGCCGCGGCGCTCGCTCAAGGTGGCCTGGTGGCCGGGCCACTCGACCGGCCGCTACGCGGGCTCCACCTGGTTCGCCGACGAATTCGCCCTCGAGCTCGACCGGCGCTGCGTCGCCGCGGTCAACGTCGACTCGCCGGGCTGCGCCGGGGCCACCGCCTTCGAGGACGTGATGTGGATGGCCGAGGCCGACGCTCTCTGCCGCGGCGCCATCGCCGACCGCACCGGCAAGCAGGCCGTGCACCGCCGCCCGATCCGCGCCGGCGACTACTCGTTCAACCAGATCGGCCTCACCTCGTTCTTCATGCTGCTCTCGAACATCCCCAGGGCGCGGCGCGACGAGCTCGGCTACTACCCGGTGGGCGGCTGCGGCGGCAACGTGGCCTGGCACACCGAGGACGACCGGCTGCCGATCGCCGACCGCGACGTCCTGCGCCAGGACCTCGCCGTCTACGCCACCGCCATCGCCCGCGTGCTCGACGCCGACGTGCTGCCCTTCGACCACCGCGCCGCGGTGGCCGAGATGGCCGCCGCCGTCGACGGCTACGAGCAGGCTGCGGCGGGCCTGGTGGACTTCGGCGTCCTGCGCGCCGAGCTCGACGGCCTCTCCGCCGCCCTCGACGACTTCTATGCCCGGCTCGCGGTGCGCCGGCCCGGGGAGTCCGCGGCCTTCGACGAGGCCTTGAAGGACCTGGCGCGCGTCCTGGTGCCGATCAACTACGCCCGCGGCGGCCGCTTCACCCACGATCCGGCGCTCGCCCTCGGCGTGCTCCCGGCCCTCGCCGACGCCGGCAAGGTGGCGCTCTACCGGGACCAGAGCCCCGAGCGCCTGCCCTTCCTGCTCGCCGGCCTGCGGCGCGAGGTCAACCGGGTGGCCCACGCCTTCCGCGAGGCGGTGCGGGTGGCCTGCCGCTGCCCTTGAAGGTCCGCCGGGGTCTGACAGGTCGGACCCGTCGGACTTGTCCGACTTTCTCTGACCTGCTGGTGGTAGGATCGCCGCGGTTTTCCCCGACAACCGGCAGAGGAGCAGGCGATGGACTACGTGAATCTGGGCCGCAGCGGCCTCAAGGTCTCCCGGATCTGCCTCGGCTGCATGACCTACGGCACGCCGGACTGGCGGCCCTGGGTACTCTCGGAAGCCGAGAGCCGGCCTTTCATCCGCCGCGCGCTCGAGCACGGCATCAACTTCTTCGACACCGCCGACATGTACTCCCTCGGGGTGAGCGAGGAGGTGGTGGGCCGCACCCTGTGGAAGCTCACCGCCCGCCACCAGGTGGTGCTCGCCACCAAGGTCTTCTTCGCGATGGGCGACGGGCCCAACGAGCGCGGCCTGTCGCGCAAGCACGTGCTGGAGGCCATCGACGCCTCGCTCCGGCGCCTGGGCACCGACTACGTCGACCTCTACCAGATCCACCGCTTCGACACGGAGACGCCCATCGAGGAGACCCTGGAGGCGCTCGCCGACGTCGTGCGCGCGGGCAAGGCGCGCTACGTGGGCGCCTCGAGCATGTTCGCCTGGCAGCTCGCCAAGATGCTCTTCAAGGCCAGCATCCGCGGCTGGCCGCGCTTCGTCTCGATGCAGAACCACTACAACCTGATCTACCGCGAGGAGGAGCGCGAGATGCTGGCGCTGTGCCGCGACGAGGGCCTCGGCGTGATCCCCTGGAGCCCGCTGGCGCGGGGATTCCTGGCCGGCAACCGCGCCCGCGGCGGCGACGGCCGGAAGGGCGGCGACACGCTGCGCGCCCGCACCGATGAGTACGCCCACAACCTCTACTACGAGGCGTCGGACTTCAAGATCGTCGAGCGGGTGGTCGAGCTCGCCGGCCGCCGCGGCGTCAAGCCGGCGCAGGTCGCGCTCGCCTGGCTGCTGCGCCAGAGCGCCGTCACCGCGCCGATCATCGGCGCCAGCCGGATGGAGCACCTGGACGACGCGGTCGGCGCCCTCGCCGTCAAGCTCGACGACGAGGAGTGCGTCTACCTCGAAGAGCTCTATCAGCCCCACCCGGTGCTGGGGCACGATCAGGATCGGGCTGTAAGCCCCGCCGCACGCTTGAGCTCGGCGAGCTGACGCGCCACCTCGGCCGGCGCCGTGCCGCCCCAGGACGTGCGACGCTCGGCCGCGGCGCGTGGGTCGAGCCAGGGCGAAAGGTCTTCGGGCAGCCGCTCGTGGAAGCTCCGGGCCACCTCCGGGGTGACGGCGGTCAGGTCGGCGCCCTGCTCCTCGCACCAGCGCACGAGTCGTCCGATGGCCTCGTGGGCCTCGCGGAACGGCACGCCGCGCTCGACGAGCAGGTCGGCGAGCTCGGTGGCGAGGCTGAAGTCGCCCACGAGCTCGCGCTCGAAGCGGTCGCGGCGCACCTCCAGGGACCGCCACGAGCCCGCCATGACGGCGAGCGCGTCGAGCGTGGTCTCCACGGCGCTGAAAAGGGGCTCGCGGTCTTCCTGGAGGTCGCGGTTGTAGGCCATGGGCTGGGCCTTGACGAGGACGAGGAGCGTCACCAGGTCGCCGATGACGCGCGAGGCCTTGCCGCGCACCAGCTCGGCGGCGTCGGGGTTGCGCTTCTGGGGCATGATGCTGGATCCGGTGGCGTAGCCCTCGCCCAGGCGCACCAGGGCGAACTCGCTCGACGACCAGATGACCAGCTCCTCGGCCATGCGCGAGAGGTGCGTCATGGCGATGGCGCAGGCGGCGGCCACCTCCTGCTCGTGGTCGCGGGCCGCCACCGCGTCCATGGCGTTGTCGAGCACGCCGGCGAAGCCGAGGAGCTCGGCGGTGCGCCGGCGGTCGATGGGGTGCGGCGTGCCGGCCATGGCGCCGGCGCCGAGCGGGCAGAGGTCGACACGGCGCAAGGCGTCGCGGAAGCGGTCGCGGTCGCGCGTCACCGCCCAGGCGTGGGCGAGCAAGTGGTGCCCGAGGAGGATGGGCTGGCCGCGCTGGAGGTGGGTGTAGCCCGGGATGAGCACGTCGCCGTCGATCTCGATGCGTTCGGCGAGCGCCGCGACGAGGTCTTGCAGGGCGGCGTCGACGGCGGCGAGCCGGCGCTTGAGCCACAGGCGCACGTCGGTGGCCACCTGGTCGTTGCGCGAGCGGGCGGTGTGGAGCTTCTTGCCGGCGTCGCCCACGAGCTCGGTCAGCCGCGCCTCGACCGCCATGTGGACGTCCTCGTGGGCGTCGTCGGGGGTCCAGGCGCCGGAGCGGATCTCCTCGCGCACCCGCTCGAGGCCGGCGGTCAGCGTCGCCGCTTCCTGCGGCGTCAGGACGCCGACCTCGCCGAGCATGGTGGCGTGGGCGATGGAGCCGTCGACGTCCTCGTCGAGCATCCGCAGGTCGACGGCGAGCGAAGACGAGAAGCGCTCCATGTCGGCGCTCGTGGCGCCGCTGAAGCGTCCGCGCAGAAGGCTCACTCACCCTCCGAGATCCGCTTCGACGCCAGGGTCCGCAGGCGCAGCGCCCGCAGGCGGATGAAGCCGGTGGCGTCGGACTGCTTGTAGACGTCGTCGGCTTCGAAGGTGGCGACCTTCTCGTCGTAGAGGGTGTGGGTCTGCGAGCGCCGGCCGTCGATCGAGCAGCCGCCCTTGTAGAGCTTGAGCCGCGCCTCGCCGTGGACGCGCTGCTGCACCGAGTCCATGAACGACTGCAGGGCCTCGCGCTCGGGGCTGAGCCACAGGCCGTTGTAGATCATCTCGGCGTAGCGCGGCACCAGCTCGTCGCGCAGGTGCTGCACCTCGCGGTCGAGGGTGATCGACTCCACCGCGCGGTGGGCGTGGAGCAGGAGCGTGACCCCCGGCGTCTCGTAGACGCCGCGGCTCTTCATGCCCAGGAAGCGGTTCTCCACGATGTCCACCCGGCCCACGCCGTGGCGTCCGCCGAGGGCGTTCAAGCGCTCGAGCAGCGGCACCGGGGCCAGCTCCTCGCCGTCGACCGCCACCGGCGTGCCGCGGGCGAAGCGGATCGTCACGTGCTCGGGCGCGTCCGGCGCCTTCTCGGGGTCGGTGGTCATGCGGAACATGTCGGGGGGCGGCGAGGCCCACGGATCCTCCAGGATGCCGCCTTCGTAGGAGACGTGCATGAGGTTGGCGTCCATCGAGTACTCGGGCTTGGGCGCCGAAGCGATGCGGATGCCGTGCTCCCTGGCGTAGGCCACGAGGTCCGAGCGGCCCTTCATGTCCCACTCGCGCCAGGGAGCGATGACGCGCACGTCGGGGCGGATGGCGTAGGCGGCGAGCTCGAAGCGGATCTGGTCGTTGCCCTTGCCGGTGGCGCCGTGGGCGATGGCCTCGGCGCCGCGGTCGGCGGCCACGCCCATCAGCCCGCGGGCGATCACCGGACGCGCCAGGGCGGTGCCGAGGAGGTAGTACCACTCGTAGACGGCGTTGGCGCGCAGCGCCGGG
>DASWIG010000496.1:0-8612 GCA_036397835.1 Thermoanaerobaculia bacterium | reverse complement strand
TTCCCAGCCTCTCGACCTCGAGCTCGTCGCTCAGGAACGAATCGCCGGCGCCCATGAGGTCGTCGGCGCCGCCGGAGAGCTGCATCGACCCCTCCATCTGCTCGCGCGCCTCGTCGCTGGTGAACTGCACGCCGGCGATCTTGAGCTTGAGCTCGTCGGGGTTGGTGGCCCGCCGCAGGGCCTCTTCGAGGGTGATGAGCCCGCCCTTGTAGAGCTGATAGAGCGATTGATCGAACGTCTGCATGCCGTATTGGCTGGTGCCGACGGCGATCTGCTCGCGGATGTACTTGGTCTTGTCCTTGTTCTCCACGCAGTCGCGGATGTAGGGCGTGGAGATCAGCACCTCGCACGCCGGCACCCGGCCCTGGCCGTCGGCCCGCGGCACCAGGCGCAGCGAGACCGAGGCCTTGAGGACCTGGCCGAGCTGGATGCGGATCTGCTTCTGGTGGTGCGGCGGAAAGACCGAGATGATGCGGTTGATGGTCTCGGTGGCGTCGAGGGTGTGGAGGGTGGAGAAGACCAGGTGGCCGGTCTCGGCGGCGTGCAGCGCCGTCTCGATGGTCTCGAAGTCGCGCATCTCGCCGACCAGCACCACGTCGGGGTCCTGGCGCATGGCGGCGCGCAGCGCGTGCGCGAAGCCGCGGGTGTCGACGTCGATCTCGCGCTGGTTGACGATCGACTTCTTGTCGCGGTGCAGGAACTCGATGGGATCCTCGATGGTGACGATGTGCTCGTTGCGGCTGGCGTTGATGTAGTCGATCAGCGCCGCCAGGGTGGTGGACTTGCCGGAGCCGGTGGTGCCGGTGCACAGCACCAAGCCGCGCCGCTCCTCGGCGATCTTCTCCAGCACCTGGGGGAGCATGAGCTCGCGGACCGACTTGATGCGCGCCGGGATGACGCGCAGCACCAGGCCCACCGAGCCGCGTTGCTGGAAGATGTTGCAGCGGAAGCGCCCGAGGCCCGGTACCTGGTAGGCGAGGTCGATGTCGAGCTCCTCCTTGAAGCGCTGCTTCTGCCGCGCGTTCATGATCGAGTAGGCGATCGACAGCGTGTCTTCCTGGGTCATGCGCTTGAGCTCGGACATCGGCTGCAGGCCGCCGTCGATTCGGATGTACGGGTGCCCGCCGACCTTCAGGTGCAGGTCCGAGGCCTTGCGCTCCACCGCCAGCTTGAGCAGGTCGTTGATGTTCATCGCGCCACCTCCGGGGTTGCCGCCAGCCCCGTCGCTCGGGGGTGGCTGGCCATCTTACCACAGCGCCCACCGCCGGCGTCCCCGATTCCCGTCTGGACTCGGCGGCCGGCGGCCGGTATGATCCGCCCGGTCCGCGCACGAGGGAAGTGAAGCCATGGAGGTCGAAGTACGCAAAGCCGGCGACGTGATCGTCGTCGATCTCAGAGGCCGGCTCATCGCCGGGACGGGCGAGGAGCTCCTGCACGAGGTCATGGACGAGCTGGTCGCCGAGGGCTGGAAGAAGATCCTGCTCAATCTTACCGAGGTGCCGCGCATCGACAGCGCCGGCATCGGCGAGCTGGTCGCCGGCGTGCGGCTGGCCAAGCGGCTGGGGAGCACGGTCAAAGTCTGGCTCGCCGGCGGCCGGGTCCGCAACGTGCTCGAGCTGAGCCAGATCCTGCCCGTCCTCGACATCTACGACAACGAGCACGACGCCCTCGACAGCTTCGCCGGCTGAAGCGGCCGAGCCGGGAGACCGACGCGGACGCCGCAGGCGCGGACACCGAGGACCGAGGAGGCATTTGAGCCCCGACGGCTTTTCCTGTATACTCCCCAACTCACGGGCGGCGCACCTTGGCCAAGACGCACCCCCATCCGGCTACTTCGAGACATTCGAGGGTGGCGTCGAATGTCCGCTCCGGCAGGGATAAGCTCCGGATCTCGGCCCTTCGAAGTCATTCCACGCTCATTCCGCAGGCAAGATTCCAACCGGAGGACAGCCATGTCCCACCAAGACACGCTCCAAGAAGATCGCCCCGTGAACGAGGATCCCAACTCCGACGCGCCGCCCGCGGATCCGGAGCTCTCGGAGCAGGCCGCCCCTCCGCCCGCGGAAGCCGCCGCGCCGCCTGACGCCGAGGACGCGGAGCCGGCTCCGGTCGAGCAAGCCACAGCCGCGGAAGCGGAGGAAGCGGCAGCGGTCGAGGAGACGGCCCTGGCGTTGGAAGAGGTCCTGGCACAAGCCGCGGCTGCGGCCGAGGACGCCGCGCCGGCAGCTTCCGCCGCGGCTGCGGCGGAAGCCGCCCCGCCGGTCGAAGAGGCCGGCGCGGCCGAGGCGGCGGCGCCCGTCGAGGACGACCTGCCTCTCGACGTGGCCAATCAGACGCCCGAGATGCTCGCCCTGGTCGACGCCATGGTCAACAAACGGGCGGTCGACGGCCAGGTGATCGGCTGGAACAAGGGCGGCTACCACGTGGCGATCGACCGCATCGCCGCCTTCTGCCCGGTGTCGCAGATCGAGATCGGCAATCCGCGCAGCCCCAAGCGCTATCTCGACAAGACCTTCAAGTTCCAGGTCATCGAGATCCAGAAAGGCGGCCGCCGGGTGGTGGTGTCGCGCTCCGAGGCGCTCAAGACCGAGCGCGAGACGCTCGCCGCCCAGGTGCGGAGCATGCTCAAGCCCGGCATGGTGCGCGAGGGCAAGATCAGCTCGATCACCGACTTCGGAGCCTTCGTCGACCTCGGCGGCGGCATCGAAGGCCTGGTACACGTCTCGGAGATCAGCCGCCGGCGGGTCGAGCATCCCAAGGAGACCCTCCAGGTCGGCCAGGAGGTCAAGGTCTCGGTGCTCAAGATCGAGAAGGGCGGCCAGCGCATCTCGCTGTCGATGAAGCGTCTCGAGGAGGACCCCTGGAGCGGCATCAAGCAGCGGTTCACCCCCGGCGACGCTTTCACCGGCACGATCCTGCGCCGCGCCGACTTCGGGATCTTCGTCGAGGTCGAGCCGGGGCTCGAAGGCCTGGTCCACAACTCGCGCCTGCCCTTCGGGGCGGAGGAGGACGAGGAGGCCCTGGTCATCGGCGGTACCGTGGAGGGCTGGATCCACGAGATCGACGCCAAGCGCCGCCGCCTGTCGCTGTCGCTGCGGCCCCTGGCCAAGGGCAATCCCTGGCACGGCGTCGACGAGCGGCTGCCGGTCGGCACCGTGATCAAGGGCAAGGTCGAGCGCCTGGCGCCGTTCGGGGCGTTCATCGAGCTCGAGCCCGGGCTGACCGGGCTGCTGCCGTTCTCCACCCTCGGCAGCGCGGTGGGCAACCCGCGCAAGCAGTTCCATCCGGGCAAGGAAGTGACGGTGCGAGTGCTCGCGATCGACCGCGAGAAGCGCCGCATCTCGCTCGGCACCGAGCAGTCTCAGGCCGAGGGCAGCCAGGTCGACTACCGCGACTACAAAAAGCGTCAGGGCAAGTCGAGCGGCGGCCTCAACGTGATGGCGGCGGCCTTCGAGAAGGTCAAGCTGCGCGCCGGTTCGCAGCCCGACGCGTAATCGCCGTGGTCTTCGAGCACGACCCGGCGGGCGAGGGGGCGCCATGAGCGGCGCAGCCGCCCCCGCCTGGCCGCGCCTGCTCGGGATCGTCGGCGGCCTGGGCCCGCACGCCCACGTCGAATTCGAGCGCCGGCTGCTCAGGGCCGCGCAGCCGGTGGAGACGGAGCAGGACTATCCGCCGTGGATCCTGGCGTCGCTGCCGGCGACGCCCGACCGCACGGCCTGCCTCCTCGACGGCGGCCTCTCGCCGGTGCCGCGGCTGCGCGAGAGCCTGCGCCTGCTCGCCGGCCGCGCCGACTTCGCGGTGATCGCCTGCGTCACCGCCCACGCCTTTCTCGGCGAGGTGCGTGCCGAGAGCCCGTTGCCGATCCTCGACCTGGTGGACGCTACCCTGAGCGAGGCGGCGGCGCGCCGGGGCGAGGGGGCGCACGTCGGCGTCCTGGCGACCACGGGGACGCTGCGGAGCCGTCTTTTCCCGGACGCTGCCGCGCGTCTGGCGCCGGGGCTGCGGGTCACGTCTCTCCTCGACCTGCCGGACGGCGAACGCCTGCAGGAGGAGTGGGTGATGCGGGCGATCTACGGCCTGAAGGCGGGCGCCGGCCCCGACGCCACGGCGCGGCTGACCGGCCTGCTGAAGCGCGCTGCCGGTCGCCTCGCCGAGGCCGGAGCCGACGTGGTGCTGACCGCCTGCACCGAGGTCGGCATGGCGCTCGGCGGCGACCCGGCCGATCATGGGGAGCTGCTCGATCCGCTCGACGTGGGAGCGCGCGCCGCGCTCGCCGTCAGCCGCGGGGAGCGTCCGCTGCCCGACTGACGCGCTACAGGGCGGCGCTCGCGTCTGCCGCCGGCGCCAGCCCAGGCGGCCGCGTCTCTTCGAGCGCCCGCTCGACGTGGTAGCCGATCCACAGCACGGCGGCGGGTCCGGCGCTGCCCAGGACGGGCGCCGCGACCTCGAGGGTGCCGGGCCGCTCGCCCTCGCGCGTGCCCAGCTCCTGGGCCGCCAGGGCCCAGCGCGCCCGCTCGTCGTCGGCCCGGCCCACGGTCGAGAGCTTCTCGTCGCTCGAGAGGATGACCTGGCCGTCCGGCGCCAGGACGTGGACGAAGACGATCTCGGGGATGTGCAGGACCTGGGTCTTGGCCTCGAGCAGGGCCTCGGAGCGGCCGGCGAGCACCGCGGGATGGATGCCGGCGGCGAAGGCCTGGAAGACCTCCTTGGCCTGCTCCTCGGTGAGGTTGCGGATCCAGGCCGAATAGCCTTCCTTCACGGCCGCGACTTCCTGCTGGTGCCGTGTCTCCTGCTCGCCCACGGCGCGCTGGGCGTTGATCTCCGACCACTGCCAGAGACCGTAGCCCGCCGCCGCGAAGAGGAGGACCGCCACCGCTTCCCAAAGGGTCCGTTTCATGCGCGCGCTCCTTTCCGATCCAGGGCCGATGCGGGGATCTTACCGCACGATCGGGCTCCCGCCGGGCCGCCCGGCACGCCGCCGAAAGATAGAATCCCCCCAATGGCCCGCGGACGCCTGTCGCGCACCTACCGTCACCTCGGCCGTTACCAGCAGATCCTCACCGTGCTGGTCAAGCACGGCTTCGCCGAGATCCTCGAGCGCCTGGAGATCGAGCGCCGGCTGGGGATCGTGCTGAAGACGGGGCGCGCGCCGCGGCGGCACGGCGAGGGCCTCTTGGTGCCGGCGGAGCGGGTGCGCCGCGCCCTCGAGGAGCTCGGCCCGACCTTCATCAAGCTGGGGCAGCTCCTGTCGACGCGGCCCGACCTGATCTCGCTCGACGCCGTGCGCGAGCTCGGGAAGCTCCAGACCCAGGCGCGGCCCTTCCCCGGCGTGGACGCGGTGGCGATCGTCGAGAAGGAGCTCGGGCGCAGCGTGGCGGAGCTCTTCCGGTCCTTCGAGGTCGAGCCTCTGGCCACCGCCTCGCTCGGCCAGGTCCACGGCGCCGAGCTGACTGACGGGCGGCGCGTCGTCGTCAAGGTGCAGCGGCCCGACATCCACGCCCAGGTGACCACCGACCTCGAGATCCTCGAGCACCTGGCGCGCCTGGCCGAGCGCCGCAGCGAGGAAATCGAGGTGCAGCGGCCGCGGGAGATCGTCTCCGAGTTCGCCCGGGTGCTCGACAAGGAGCTCAACTACACCTTCGAGGCGGCCCACCTGCGGCGTTTCGCGCGCATGTTCCAGGACCGGCCCGGGGTGCGGGTGCCCGAGGTCTTCCGCGAGCTCTCGACGCCGAAGGTGCTCACCATGGAGCGCTTCGACGGCGTCCCCGCCTCGCGCCTCGACTCGTTGCGGCTGCGCGGCTACGACCTCGAGCGGATCGCCGTCGAGGGCGCCACGGCGATCCTCGAGCAGATCTTCCTCCACGGCATCTTCCACGCCGATCCCCACCCCGGCAACGTGATGGTGCTCGACGACGGCGTGATCGGCTTCATCGACCTCGGCCAGGTGGGACGCCTCGACCGCTCCCTGCGCCACCGCGTGGCGCGGCTGCTGACGGCGCTGGCGAAGCTCGACGAGGAAGCGGCGGCGGACGCGCTGCTGGCCCTCACCACCTCGGATCAGGCCCCGGACCGCCGCGCCTTCGAGGCCGACCTCTCCGAGCTCATCGACTGGCACCTCGACCGCTCGGTGGGCGAGATCCGCCTCGGCCGCATGCTCTACCAGACGGTGGAGATCGCCAGCGGCCAGCGCCGCCGGATCCCGCCCGAGCTCTTCCTGGTGCTCAAGGCCCTGGCCACCGTCGAGGGCCTCGCCCATTCCCTGGCGCCGGAGTTCACCTTGAGCGCCTGCGCCCAGCCGGTGCTCACCAAGCTGGTCTGGCAGCGGCTCTCGCCGCCCTCGCTGCTGCGCGAGGCCAGGGCCGCGGGCAGCGAGTGGCTCGACCTGCTGCGCCAGGTGCCGGGCGGCGCGGTGGAGGTGCTGCAGCTCCTGCGGCGCGGCAAGCTCCACGTGGAGTTCGAGCACAAGGGGCTCGAGCCGCTGCTCCACAAGCTCGAGCAGGTGTTCAACCGCATGGTCTTCGCGGTGGTGCTGGCGGCGCTGCTGATCGCCTCGTCGCTGGTGGCCCTGGGGCAGTTCTCGCCGCTGTGGAACGGCATCCCGATCATCGGGCTGGCGGGCTACCTGCTGGCGGGCGTCCTCGGGCTGGCGCTGCTGATCTCGATCCTGCGGCGCGGACGCCTCTGAGCGCAACCATTCGGCGCGAAGCAAGTACAATCCTGCGTGGACGATCGCTGACGGACCTGCCGGAGGACGCCAATGCCCAGTCTCGCCCGAATCGTGCCCGCCTCGACGATGACCGCCCTCGCCCTGCTCGTGGCCGCCTGCGCCACCAACGCGCCCCCGCCGTCCACCGTCCGCATCGTCGCGGAGACGGGCGCGGCGCCCGCCGCGGAGGCCGCGCCGCCCGCGGTCGAGCCCCTCGCGGCCCCGGCGGCGCCGGCGGAGGCCGCGGCGCCCGCGGATCCGACCGACGCCGTCGACCAGCCGCCGACCACCAGCGAATCCCTCGAGCGGGCGATCGCGTTGACGGTCGAGGGCCTGCGCCTGTACGAGGGAGGCGAGCACGAGGCGGCGTACCGCCACCTCACGGACGCCCGCATCATCCTCATCGAGGCGGAGCTCCCGGAGGCCATGCAGGAGCGCGGCCTGACGGCGATCCACGGCGTGCTGCCGGACGACCTGCGCCACCTCGACCCGGAGGGCGTGGTCGCCGGGCTCGAGCTCGAGCTGGACGCGAGCGCCGCGGAGCTCGCCGAGCGCGCCTACGTCGAGCGCCAGGTGCGCCGAATCCTCCGCCGCTTCGACGCCACCGCCCCCGAGCCGCGCTATCTCGCGGTCTTCGTGGACGAGGTGACGCAGTACATCCGTTTCTACCAGGGCCACCACCGCGAGTTCTTCGAGCGCGCCTTCGCGCGCAAGCACAAGTACTGGCCCACGATCACCGCGGTCTTCGAGCCCCGGGGCATACCCGAGGAGCTCGGCTACATGGCGCTGGTGGAGAGCGGCTTCAACCCGCGCGCCTACAGCCACGCCGGCGCCCGCGGCGTGTGGCAGTTCATCCCGTCGACGGGACGCCGCTACCAGCTCCGCGGCACCGACGACTTCTACGACGTGACGATGGCCACGGAAGCGGCGGCGGAATACCTGCTGGACCTGATCAGCATCTTCGGCTCGCGTTCCTTCCTGCTCGCGGTGGCCGCCTACAACGGCGGCGAGACGCGGGTGCAGCGCTGCCTGCGCGAGCTCGACGATCCCTTCGGCAAGCGCAGCTTCTGGGAGATCCGCGGCTGCCTGGCGCGCGAGACGCGGGAATACGTGCCGCGGATCATCGCGGCGGCGGTGATCGGCAGCGACCCGCGCCGCTTCGGCTTCGACCTCGCCGGCGAGGACGAGATGCGCGCCGGCCACGACGTGGTCGTGGTTCCCAACCCGGCGCCGCTGGATGCGCTGGCGGCGCGCGCCGGCACCAGCGTCGCCGACCTGCGGGCCGCCAACACCGACCTCGCCGCGAGAGCCCGTTCGACGCCGGTGCGCAACTTTCCGCTCTACGTGCCCAAGGGCGGCGGCGAGGCGCTGCGGGCGTCGCTCGCGGCCGCGCCGCCGCCGGCCGAGCCCGCGAGCCCGCCCGCGACGGCGACGGCCTCGACCTACCGCGTCCGCCGCGGCGACACCTTGAGCGAGATCGCCGCGCTGCACGGCGTGTCGTACCGCGACCTGGCGCGCTGGAACGGCCTGTCGTCCCCCTATCGGCTGCAGGTGGGCCAGACGCTGACGGTTCGCGACGGCGGGGGCGGCTCGCCGCGCGTCGTCTACACGGTGAAACTCGGCAACACGCTGGAGACGATCGCCGACATCTTCGCGGTCCGCTACCGCGACATCATGCGGTGGAACGACCTGCGCAGCAGCCGGCTGCAGGTCGGCCAACAATTGGTGGTCCATCCTCCGCGTCCGGTGCGCGTGGAAACCTACCGCGTCCGCAACGGCGACACCGTCGCCGAGATCGCCCGCCGCTTTGGGGTGCCGGTGCGCGACGTGCTGACGGCCAACGGCCTCGGCGCGCGGACGCTGATCCGTCCGGGGCAGCGATTGACGATCTACGTGGCGTGACCCG
>DASWIG010000495.1:0-2096 GCA_036397835.1 Thermoanaerobaculia bacterium | reverse complement strand
CGGCCGAGAACGCCGACAGACAACGCCTCCTGCGAGTCCTGGATGGCCACGCTCAAGTGCGAGCGGCTGTACGAGGCCGACACCGCGGAGATGACGCCCGAGGAGGTCGAGTCGATGATCGACCGGTTCATCGACTACTACAACAACGAGCGCCTGCACCAGGCCTTCAGTTCGTCACACCGGCCGACCGGCACGAGGGACGTCATGTCGCGATCATCGCGGCAAGGAAGGAGGGGATGCGCCGGGCACGAGAGCAGAGGAAGATGGCGGCGTACGGAGGGGCCGGGGAAGTCAGGTGAGCGTGGGAATTTCCTCACCGATTCCGGTCAAAGGGTCTGGCGCGGTCCACCGGGCTCCTAGGGTGAGATTCTTGTGCCGACCATGCGCCGACTCTGGAACCCGACCGGACCCCTGGCGACCGGCCTCGGAGGACTCGCCTTCGGGGCAACGATGGCGGTCATCATCTCGCTGATCTACGGGAGCTGGTGGTACATGGCGCTGGCCCTGCCGATGGCCGTCGCCTGGTGCCTTCTCTGGCCGTCCGCGTATCAACGGGCGTATCGGTGGACGGCCCAACGATGGCGGGATGGGTCAAACTAACCCACTACCCGCGCCTGGCTTCCCTGGCCACGGCCTGCGTCCCGTGCTTCTCCGCGAGCGCAGAGAGCCGTTTCCTTGCGCCACGAGCGATTCGCCCCGCCGTCGAGCCGAGAGCCGGACTAGCCAGACCCCTGCGACGTTCCCCGAGACCGTTGAGCCATGACAGCTCGGGCGCGCGGTTGGAAGAGAAGGTGACTCAGGTCTTCGCCCCCCAGAAGGCCGGGCGCGAGGGCATCCCTGAAGGGCCCGTCAGGCCCACCCGGCACCCGACCCACGATGGGCCAAATGGGCAGGTGAACCGTGTGATCCGAATAAATGCACCCCACAGTCCATGAGCTGACCGACGGTAGAAGGAACGGTCCTTGTCCCCCGAGATCCTCTACGGCCGACCTCACTGCGGCTCGGGCGGAGCGGAAGGGAATCGGCGCGTGGAGCTCAAGATCAGCGACGCCTGAGGAGGTCGGTCGGCGATGCCGCGTCAGCCCCGCCGGCCGGATTGTCCGCACCGCAAACCTGCGAGAGTCTAGTCCGCGCACTTCACCGAAGGAGGGAGGCGCATGTCCGGGACGCTGTTCGGGCACGCCGCGATCGAGCCGGGGGGAGCCGTTCCCGGCGAGCCGCACGCGGCTCACCGGCCTCGAGTCGGCGTTGTCCTCGCCGCCGGACGCTCCGAGCGCCTGGCCGGCGTGACCGGCGGCAGATCGAAGGCGCTCGTCCGCGTGGGCGGGCGATCGTTCGTCGAGCGCGCCGTGCGCGGCCTTCTCGCCGAAGGGATCCGGCGCGCAGTGGTCGTCGTCGGCTACCAGGCCGGCCCCGTCGCCGCCGTGGTGGATAGGCTCGCGCCCGGACGCGTCCGGGCCGCGTTCGCGGAGGACTGGGAACTCGGGAACGGCGCCTCGCTCGCGGCCGCCGAGCCGCATCTTGCGGGCGAGGACCTCTTCATGCTCGTGACGACCGATCACATCTTCGGCGACGGGGCCCTCGCCGCGCTGGCGCGGACCGGGGGGGCCGGCGTTCTCGTCGACCACGCCCCCGACGCCGAGGCGTGGGCGGAGGGCACGCGCGTCCTCCTGCACGAGGAGCGCGCCGTCGCCTTCTCCAAGGAGCTCGAACACCCCTCGATCGATTGCGGCGCGTTCCTGCTGCCGCTCGACGTCTTCGACGCCCAACGCCGAGCGGCGTCGCGCGGGGACGGCTCGCTGGCCGGCGCCGTCACCGAGCTCGCTCGCTCGCACCCGCTCGCCGCCGTGCCGCTCCCCCGTGGCGCGTGGTGGCAGGACGTCGACACGCCGGAGGATCTGCGCCGGGTGTCCCGGACGCTCCGTCGCTCGCTGACGAAGGAGGCAGACGGTCCGGTCTCGCGCTACCTCAACCGGCCGGTCTCGACGCGAATCTCGATGGCGCTCGCGCACCTGCCGATCCATCCCGACGCCGTCTCGCTCGTCGCGTTCCTCGTGGCGCTCGTGGCGGCGTGGAGCCTGGGGCTCGGCGCCGCG
>DASWIG010000494.1:0-22415 GCA_036397835.1 Thermoanaerobaculia bacterium | reverse complement strand
TTGCTCTGCGCAACAAGCGGAGCTCCGTGTAGGGCAGGCTCCGCCTGCCGATTCACGCGATCCGTGGCAGAATCGTCAGGCGCAGCCTGACCTACACGTAAGACGTCTATTTTCAGATAGTTGTGCAGTTTCCGAGACGTTTAGGAACACTTCCTTGAAAGAGAACGCGAGAAATCCGGTCGCGGCGGCTCGACCGGAACGGGACTTTTCTGCGCGGCTCCGCAGGAGGCATGGGCCTGAAGGCCCGTGCGGGCGTGCCGACGTGCCCGTGCGGCGCGCCGGCCTGCCCGTGCGGGCGCGCCGCGTGGTACCGGTCCGCTTCTACAAGTCCACGCCCACCCGCTGCGACAGGATCTCGCCCGACGCCGGGTCGTGGACCGCGAAGAGCAGCCGGTGCGGACGGCGGCGCAGCTTCATCTCGAACTCGAAGACCGCCACCGCGTCCTGAGACGCCGCCTCCCGGCGCACCTCGATCGGGATCACCGGGACGTCGGCGTGGCCGCCGCGGTCGTCGGTCGCCGCCACCCGCAGCTCGAGATGGGCCACGTCGGCGCCGCCTTCGGGCAGCAGGGTCACGCTCTCGTACGGGATCTCGATCTTCACCGCCACCACCACCTTGCCGAAACCGCCCTTCTGGGGCTCGCCGAAGGAGATCCCGAGCGGCGCCGCGGCCGTCGCCGGGTCGCCCTCGCCCGGCATCGGCAGGCCGAAGAGGTGGACGCTCTCGACCAGCATCGTCACCTCGGTCTGCCGCGACAGGTCGGAGAAGTCCTTGCGGGCGCGCACCTTGAACCCCTTGCGCAGCACCTCGACCTTCACCCGGTGGCGCTCGTCGTTCTCCTTCCAGGAGGGCGTGAAGCCCAGCCAGTAGTACGAGCGCGTGTCTTCCACCGTGCGCTCCAGGGCGCGGTGGGCGGCGGCGTCGAGCAGGGCGCGTCCGCCGGTCTCGCGCGCAAGCTGGACGAGCGCGCCCTCCTCGATCCACTCGCGGCCCGCCAGCAGCCGCGACGCCGCCGCCGCCTCGCCGGAGGTGGCGAATTCGGCGCCGCCGAAGTGGCTCTCGAGGCCGCTCAGGTCGACCGGGTAGAGCGTATAGCCGAGGCGGTTGGCGGTGTCGATCAGCGGGCGCAGGAGCTGGCGGTCCTCGCCGGCCCAGGTGCCGTAGTCGCCGTATTCGACGTTGGCGGAAAAGCCGGAATCCGCGGCCACCGGCCAGCCGCCGGTCAGCAGCAGCATGACCTTGCGCCCCGGCGGCCGCGCGAAGCCGCGCAGCACCGAGGTCGCCGCGTCGATCACCTGCCCGGCCTGCGAGTAGGCGCGGCTGCCGCGGTACGCGTAGGCATGGCCGACGCCCGGCACGCCGTAACGCGGGTCGGCGAAAGGCGAGAACGCGTCGAAGCCGAACGGGTGTCCGTAATACGAGTCGGTCAGGAAGGGATCGAAGCCCAGCCCGGATGCCGCGAGCCGGGGCTTGTTGAAGAGCCCGTAGGCCCGCCGCTCGCGCGCCGCGTCGAAGACGCGCTCGAGCTCGGGCACCGAGCCGGTCCAGCTCGTCAGCAGGTCGATCTGACGGCCGTCGTAGGCGACCACCGCCATGTGGTCGTCCGGTCCCAGCAACGGAAGCTGCTCGGCGAGCCGGCGCAGCACCCGGTTGCGGTGGGTGGGCAGGGCGAAGGCGTCGTCGATGAAGACGAGGTAGCGCGTGCCCACGGCCTCCCCCGGCGCCAGGGCCGGCACCGCCGCGCCCGACGGCTCCGCCGCGGCCCGGCCGCCCCGGACCTCGGTGAAGTACTCGATCGGCGTCTCCCGGCCGTCGACGAGGAGGCGGAAGTCCTCGCTGCGCAGGCCGTGGATGCGTTCCTTGCCGTCGGTCACCACCACCTCCAGGTTGATCACCCTGACGTCGACGATCTCGCCGAAGATCGGCGCCTCCGCGTCCGGCGGCTGGGCGGTCGCGGGAACGGCGGCGGCCACCAGGCCGAGCGCCAGCAGGCAGGACGTGAGCTGCTTCTTGCGGTTCATGTCGATTCTCCCTCTGAAGATTTCTCCTCGTCGCTTGTCGACGACACTCTTGTCGACGACACTGAGGAGCAATCGGCGTGCCAGCGCGTCGCCGTCGGCCAAGACGTTGAAACGAAGCGACTTGCCGCAGCCAGGGCGGCGGCGGCGGCGCGCGCCTGGGGACGGCGGAACCCCGAGCGTCCTCGTTGGAGGACGCCCTGGGCCGGCTCAGACGCCGAGCGCCGCCGCCGCCGCCCTGAAGTCCTCGGGCCGCACGTAGAGCACGTAGCCGTAGCCGCCGCGGCCGTCGGCGACGCCGTTGGAGCCGTAGACGTTGACCCTGGCGTCGAGGAGCCGGCGGTGGACCTCGACGAGGGCGCCCAACCGGTCCTCGCCCTGCACGAGCAGGGCCTTCTGCGGACCGGTCAGGCACATGCCGATCTTGGTGGCCGATTTCTCGAAGCGCGCCGGATCCTCGGGAAAGAGGACGAACTGGGTCTGCGCCGACGTCAGCGGGATGGCGTTGAAGGCGAGGAGGTTGACCCCTTCCGCGGCCAGGTGCTCGAGCAGCCGGTAGGCCTCGCCCGGCTGATCCTTGATGATCACGTTGAAGTAGTCGACGGAGCGAATCGTGGCGTTCACGCTCGCCTCCCTTCCGGAGGATGGTTGCTGACCTCCAGTATAGCCCCGCGGTGGATTCAAGGCCAGGAACAGCTTCAGGCCAGGAACAGGTTCAGGCTCGATGTGTAATTATAGCGTGGAACGATGATCCGGCTCCTTTCGACCTCCGCCGTCCTCCTCCTCGCCGCGGCCTCGTCGCCCGGCGAGGGCGATCCCGGGCTCCGCCGGGCCGTCAACGACCAGGTCGCCGCGGCCCGGCGGGTGGCGCCGGAGCTCGGCGTCTCCGTGGTCGACGTGGCGAGCGGCGAGACGGCGTACTCGTTCAACCCCGACACGCCGCGCATCCTCGCTTCCAACACCAAGCTCTTCACCACGGCCGCCGCCCTCGACCGCCTGGGCCCCGGCTTCTTCTTCGAGACCGCGGTGCTCGGGCGCGGCGAGGTGCACGGCGGCACGCTGGCGGGCGACCTCGCGGTGGTCGGCGGCGGCGACCCCCATCTCTCGGGACGCCAGTACTTCGGCGACTCCTTCGGCGCCTTCCGGGAGTGGGCCGCGGCCTTGCGCGCCCTCGGGATCGAGCGCGTGGCCGGCGACGTCCTCCTCGTCCACGGCTACTTCGACGACGAGCGCGTCCATCCCGACTGGCCGCGGGACCAGCTCACGCGCTGGTACGAGGCGCCGGTCGAGGCCCTGTCGTTCAACGACAACTGCGTGCTGGTGCGGGTGGCCCCCGACGGCGGGCCGGGCCGCCCGGCGCGGGTGGAGGTGGTGCCGCCGCTGCCGTACTTCACCGTCGAGTCGTCGGCCGTCACCTCCGCCGAGAGCCACTGGGTGGCGATCGGCCGCCGCTCCGGCGCCGACAGCCACGTGCTGACCGCCGGCGGCCGCGTCCGCATCGGCGCCGAGCCCGTCGACAAGTGGGTCGCCGTCGACGATCCGCTGCGCTACTTCGGCGCCGCCCTGGTTGCCGCCCTGGCCGAGGAGGGCGTCGCCGCCGGCGGCGAGGCGCGTCCCGTCACGGCGCTCGAGGGCGACGGCTGGCGCCCTCTCCACACGCACCGCACCGACCTGCTGACGGTGCTCGAGGTGGTCAACAAGCGCAGCCAGAACTTCTACGCCGAGAGCGTCCTGAAGCTGCTCGGCGCCGAGCTCTGCGGCGACGGCTCGTGGCCGGGCGGGATCCGCGCGGTGGCCGAGGTGCTGGCCGAGGCCGGCATCGACGCCGGCAGCTACGCGCTGGCCGACGGCTCGGGCATGAGCCGCGGCAACCGCTTCACGCCGCGCCAGGTCACGCTGCTCCTGACCCACATGTTCCACCACCGCTGGGGCGCCGAGTTCGTGCGCACGCTGCCCCACAGCGGCGAGGCCGACCTGCGCTGGGAGAAGCGCCTGGCCCAGCCCCCCTACCGCGGCAACGTGATGGCCAAGACCGGCTACCTCGCCGGCGTCTCCACGCTCTCCGGCTATGCCAAGGCGCTCTCGGGCAAGGTCTACGCCTTCGCGATCCTGGCCAATGGCATCGCCGGCGAGGCCGCGGCGAGGAAGGCGCAGGACCGCATCGTGCGGGCCCTGATCGACCACGGATGAGATAGGCTCGCCGGATGTCTACGGGAGGAAGACACCCTTGAGCACCGATTCCGCGATCACCGATGCCGCGACGAACGAGACCACGACGGCCGACTACCGCCGGCTGATGAAGAAAGTCGAGGAGGTGGTCGGCGTCATCCGCGAGGGCGAGAACGAGACCACCACGATCCACCTGGTCGCCGACGAGGTCATCCGTCAGCTTCGGAGCGCCCTCGGCATCTTCGGCGGCCGCCTCTACCAGCGCGACGGCGACAGCTACGTGCTGCGCGCCACCTTTCCCGACGCCAAGGCGGTGGCGCACGAGTTCCGGGTGCCGCGCACCTACCCGCCGCTCGAGCTCTGCCTGCTGATGGGCACCGTCTACATGGGCGCCGACGACCCGCGCATCGACCCCGAGCTCGAGCGGGCCCTCGGCGTGGAGGAGTTCGCCGCCGTCGAGGTGGGCGACGAGGACTACGTGCTCGGCTTCAACGTGGCGCCGGGCCACAACCGCGACGACGTCATCTGGTCGCTCGCCGTGGTGCGGCGGGCCATCGACGAGAAGATCCACCGCCAGCGCGTGGAGGACATCTTCGAGCAGGCGCAGCAGATCCAGGCCTCGATCCTTCCCCGCCGCGCCCCGGTCTTCGCCGGCTACGACGTGGCCGGCCGCACCAGCTCGATGCACGGCATGGGCGGCGACCTCTTCGACTTCATCCCGCTGTCGGAGAAGCTGCTGGGCATCACCATCGCCGACGCCTCGGGCCACGGCCTGCCGGCGGCGCTCCAGGTGCGCGACGTCTACGTGGGCCTGCGCATGGGCCTTTCGCGCGACTTCAAGATCGTGCGCACCGTCGAGCGCCTCAACGAGATCATCCACCGGAGCTCGCTGAAGAGCCGCTTCGTGTCGACGTTCTACGCCGAGCTCGAGTCGAACGGCAACTTCATCTACGTCAACGCCGGCCATCCGCCGCCCTTCCACATCGCCGCCGGCGGCGAGGTCACGCGCCTGATCCACGGCGGACCGGTGCTGGGGCCGCTGCCCTCGGCCAGCTACGAGCGCGGCATGGTGTCGCTGGCGGGCGGCGACATGGTGGTGCTCTACACCGACGGCATCACCGAGGCGCTCGCCTCGGGCGACACCACGCGCCGCGAGGAGTACGGCGTCCACCGCCTGCTCGAAGTCCTGCGCGCCCACCAGGGCGAGGCCGCGGCGGCGATCCTCGACGCCGTGTTCGCCAGCGTCGAAGCGTGGACCGAGGACACGCCGCCCCAGGACGACCGGACGGTGGTGGTGGTCACCTGCCCGTCATGACCTTTCCGTTCGCCCTCCTGTCGTGGCTGGCGGCGGGCCTCGCGATCGGCCTCCTGGCGGCCGTGGCGCTGGCGGGCAAGCCGCGGCTCGCCCTCGCCGGCGCCACCGCCGCCCGCGACGCGGCGGCCGGCGCCGCGGGCGCGCTCGCCGGCGGGCTCGCCGCCACCGTGCTCGGCTTCGGCGGGCTGGCAGGCTTCGACGCGCGGGCGCTGCTGACCGCGGCGCTCGCCGCCGCCTTCCTCCTCCTGGTGCTGCGCGCCGCGACCGTCGCTTCCTGATCCGCCGCCGTCGCTCGCGAGCTGCTATGATCGGCGCCCCTCGGAGGACCCCGCCGCAGTGCTCAACTTCAAGCTCGACAACCTGCTCCTCTTGATGCTCAAGGCCGGCGACAACGTCTCCGACCTCAACCTGTCGTGCGGCAAGCCGCCGCAGGTCGAGATCGACAGCCAGCTCATTCCGGTCGAGGTGCCGGGGCTGCCGGTGCTCACGCCGTTCCACACCGAGACCATCGCCCTTTCCCTGATGGACGCCAAGAAGGAGCACCTGCTGGAGCTCGAGCGGCGGGGCTCGGTGGACCTCTCCTACGCCATCCCCGGCGTGACCCGCTTCCGCGTCAACGTCTTCAAGCAGCGTGGCACGCTCGCCGCGGTGCTGCGCGTGATCCCCCAGGGGGTGCCGACGCTCGACGAGCTCGGCCTGCCGCGCGAGCTCTACAACGTCGGCAAGCTCAAGAACGGCATCGTGCTGGTGACCGGCCCCACCGGCTCCGGCAAGTCCACCACCCTGGCGGCCATCATCCACGAGATCAACAAGTCGCTGCCGGTCCACATCGTCACCATCGAGGACCCGATCGAATACCTCCACCCCAACCTGGCGGCCACCGTGAACCAGCGCGAGATCGGCGCCGACGCGCCCACCTTCGCCCTCGCCCTGCGCGCCGCGCTGCGCCAGGCGCCGAAGGTGATCCTGGTCGGCGAGATGCGCGACCTCGAGACCATCGAGACCGCCTTCGAGGCCGCCGAGACCGGCCACCTGGTGCTCTCGACCCTGCACACCATCGACGCCTCGAAGACCATCGACCGGGTCATCGGCGTCTTCCCCCGGGGCCAGCACCAGCAGGTGCGCATGCGCTTCGCCCAGACCTTCCAATACGTCGTCTCGCAGCGCCTGATCCCCAAGAGCGGCGGCGGCCGGGTCGCCGCCATCGAGATCATGAAGGCCACCTTCCGCACCCGCGACTACGTGCTCAAGGGCGAGTCCGAGGGGCATTCGCTGCTCGACGCGATCAAGGACGGCGACCAGGACGGCATGCAGTCCTTCGACCAGGTGATCGAGACGATGATCCGCGACGGCGTCATCGACCTCGACACCGGTCTCTCCTACGCCACCAACGCCGGCAACCTGCGCCTCGAGATCGCCGACCTGATCCCGCCGCCCGCCTGAGGCCCGCGACGCCCGCCCGACGTGCCATGAAGATCACCTGCAGCCACTGCCAACGGACGCTCTCGCTGCCTGACGAGAAGGTGCCGGCCAGGCCCTTCGCCGTCACCTGCCCGGGGTGCCAGGCGCGCGTCCAGGTCGATCCCTCCCCACCGCCGGCGGCGGCCGCCGCGGCGGCCGATCCGGCCGGGGAGGTGACGTTCGAGCCGTTGCCGCCCATCCGCGAGCTCGACAAAGAGCTCTTCGACAGCCTCTATCCCGCCGCCGCCCTGGTGCTGATGACGCCGGCGTCCGCCGCGCCCTACGAGAAGGGCCTGCGGCTGCTCGGCATGGAGGAGATCCACCGCTTCGACGACCTGGCGGAAGCGGCCGAAGCGCTGCGCGACGGCGACTTCGCCGTGATGCTGATCGTCACGGACCGTGCCGTGGCGCCGCCGTGCCCGCCCCTCGACCCGCTCTACGCCGTGCCGGCGGCGGTGCGCCGCCGCACCTTCACGGCGCTCGCCGCCGGAAACGTCCGCAGCCTCGACGGCCAGACCGCGTTCTACCTGCGGGTCCACTGCCTGCTGAGCACGCGGGAGCTGGCGAAGTTCCCCGCCTACCTGCGGCAAGCGTTCATCTACCACCTGCGCCGCTACCGGTACTGGGGCGTCCGGGAGGAGTGAGGGGGACACCCCCCGTCACGATTTAAATAGTGCCTGGGGGACAATTCAGGGTGTCCCCCTGATCAGCTAGGTGTACAATTTCGTGCCGGCCCTCCGCGGGTGACCGTGCGCGCCGCGGCGTCCACCCGAACTTGAGGCCGCGGCCTTGTCGGCCTCCTCGCCGCGGCGGTGAGCACCAGGATCGGCACGGCATTTGCCCTCGCCGCGCGCCGCCCGGAGCCCCGCCGCGCCAGCCCCGAACGTCGGTCCGAGCGCAGCCATCGCCCTAAATTGTACACCTAAGTGATCAGGGGGACACCCTGAATTGTCCCCTTGTCACTATTTAAATTGTGACGGGGGGTGTACTCCCCGGCTTGCGGCCCCTTTCCTATCCTCGTCGGTGCGATCGGCGGCGCCCGCGGGCGCCGCCACCGTCTCGTCGTTGAGGCGGCGCGGAACCGAGAACCGACAGAAGGAGAAGAGAACCATGGCAATGCTGACCGTCAACCGAGCCGCCGACTCCAGCGTCTTCGTGGAGGAGTCGTTCTGGCTCAACAAGTCCGACGTCGACCGGCGCGTCGCCGAGAGGTGGCGCCAGATCATGCCGGAAGACAAGTCGCCTCCCAACATGGACCACTTCCTGGAGTTCATGGCCCTCGACCTCGCCGAGTCGCGCGAGGCGATGGTCGTGGCCGCCCAGGTCCATGTCACGAAGAGCGGCGGCGACGGAGTGGTCCGTGTCAACCGCAACGAGGGTCAGACGGAGCTCGCCGCCCGCTACCTCGACGGTCGGGATCTCTACGCCAGCATCTACGGCCGTAAAGCGGCCGAGGCGCTCGGCTTCACGTTCCCGACCGAGAGGGTCCCCACGCGTCTGATGCGCCAGGTGGGCACGGTGCTGATGAACCTCAAGGAGCTCCCCGACGAGCCGATCCCGGCTCCGAAGGGCAAGGAGGAACTGGCACTGAAGCCTTCCCAACTCATCTCGACGCTCGAGCCTCCCTACCTGAAGGTAAAGGCCATGACGCGGCAGTTGGTCGTCGAAACACGGAAGTTCCAGAAGACCAAGAAGGTCAAGGACGAAGCGTATGACCGTCACGTCGCCATCTTCACGACCCACGCGAAGTGCGGAGAGATGCTCTACCGCATGGCGGGGATGGACGTGGAGGCGTCGCAGGTCAAGCCGTCGACGCGCCGCCCGGGTCAACGGGAGGTCGTCGAGGGGACGTCCGATGAGGACGCGCCCGACGGCGCCAATCTTCCCGCCCCGGATGGTACGACGCCGGCGCCGGCGCAGCCGCCGGCCAACTCCGCCTGATTCGATTCCGCCCCCGATCTGATCTCGACCCAGGGCGCCTGCGGCCCTGGGTCTTTTTTTCGTCCTGAGCTCCCCACAAGCCCCAGCGCGACGCGTTGGCCACCTCGCGAGCTCCCCACAAGCCTCAGCGCGACGCGTTGGCCACCCCGCGAGCTCCCCACAAGCCTCAGCGCGACGCGCTGAGGGCGTTGGGGACCTCGCGGCAGCGTGAGCGTCACGTGCTGAGGCCGGTGGGGACCCGGTGGTGGCGTTGCGCTATGAGTGACGCGCGGCCTCCGAGGTAGGTGCGCACGGCGTGCGCGTCAGACGGGGTCCGACGCGTCAGACGGGTCCGACGAGCCAGGCGCCCCAGACGCCAGCGCGCCGGCAGGGCGCAAGGCCTTGCGCCCCTACATCGGGCGTCGGCTCATCACGACGCCGACGCCTTCTCCAGGATCGCCGCGAACGGCACGTCCGCCAGACGTCCGAAGAGCGGGTGCTTGCCGAGCCGGCGACGCGACAGCCGCGGCGAGCCGACCCCGGCGAGGAAGCGGGCGAAGGCCCGCGCCTCGCCCAGGGCCTCGGGCTCGGCGCGCCGCAACGCCGACGCTTCGTTCCACGTCTTTTCGTCGATCGCCGCCACCCGCCGCGGCGGCAGCGCCAGCGGCGCGCCGGAGAGGCACCGGCCGCAGTGGCCGCAGGGCGCCTCGAGCGGCTCGCCGAAATGGCCGCTGAGGTGCGAGACCTGGCAGGCGTCGAGCGCCGCCAGCTCGAGCACCTGGCCTAGACGCGCGATCTCCCGGCGCTCGCGCTCGAGGGTGCGCTCGTGGAGGCTGGCGGCCAGGGCGTCCGGATCCTCGGGCCGGCGCAGGCAGCGGTAGGGATGGCGCACGCCCGCGGCCTGGAGCTCGATCAGCTCCTGCTCGGCCAGGTAGTCGAGGGCGCGCACCAGCCGGTCGCGCGGCTGGCGCAGGTCGCGGCTGGCGCCGTCGAGGTCGACGTCGAGCCATATCTTCGCCTTCTTCGTCCGTTTGAAGAGCGAGCGCAGGAGCTCGCGACGCTCGCCCTCGAATCGCTCGAGGATCTCCTTCGACGTCTTCAGCGGCCGGAAGCGGTAGCTCGAATACCAGGGCGTGCCCGCTTCGAGGTAGCCGTCGAGCTCGAGGTAGGTCAGGAGCGTGCGCACCACCAGCACCCGCACGTCGTTGCGGCTCGACAGGGCGGTGAGGTTCCACCCGTGCTCGTCGACCCTGACGAACGCGTCGTCGACGAAGCCGCGCACCGCCTCGGGCCCGGGGGTGTCGCCGTAGACGAAGCCCTCGAGCGCGTTCAGGTCGTCGGGGCAGACCAGCATCTCGCAGGTCGAGGGCAGGCGGTCGCGGCCGGCGCGGCCGATCTCCTGCGAGTAGTTCTCGAGGCTCTTGGGCAGGTTGTAGTGATAGACGTAACGGATGTCGGGCTTGTCGATGCCCATGCCGAAGGCGATGGTGGCCACCACCACGGCGCGGTCGGAGGCGAGGAAGGCCTCCTGCACGCGGTTGCGGTCCTCGGTCTCCATGCCGGCGTGGTAGGCGCGGGCGTCGAAGCCGGCGGCGGCGAGACGCCCGGCCACTTCCTCGGACGTGCGCTGCAGCGTCACGTAGACGATCGTCGGCCCGGGCTCGCGTTCCTTCATCCGGGCGAGGAGCAGCGCGTCGCGCTCGGCGGCGGACGCCGGCGTCGCCAGCAGGGTGAGGTTGGGGCGGTAGAAGCCGGTGCGCACCGCGCAGGCGGGCGCGATGTCGAAGCCGCGGCAGACGTCGTCGAGCACCTGCGGGGTGGCGGTGGCGGTCAGGGCGAGCACCCGCTCGGCGCCGAAGTCGCGGGCGAAGCCGGCGAGCTTCAGGTAGTCGGGGCGGAAGTTGTGGCCCCACTCCGAGATGCAGTGGGCCTCGTCGACGGCGAAGAGCGAGACGCGCAGGCGCCGCGCCGCCTCGCGGAAGCGCTCGTTGTTGAAACGCTCCGGGGCCACGTAGAGCAGCTTCAAGGCGCCCGAGCGCACGCCGCCCATGACCTCGCGGTGCTCGTCGAGCGTCAGCGACGAATCGAGGCGCGCGGCGGCGATGCCGCGGCGGCGGAGCTGGTCGATCTGGTCCTTCATCAGGGCGATCAGGGGCGAGACCACGAGCGTCAGCCCGGGGAGCTCGAGGGCGGGGAGCTGGTAGCACAGCGACTTGCCGCCGCCGGTGGGGAAGACGGCCGCCGCCGAGCGCCCGGCCATGAGGTGGCCGAGGACCTCCTCCTGGCCGGGGCGGAAGGCGTCGAAGCCGAATTTCTCTTTCAGGGATTGACGGAGATCGGACATGACGCGGCCGAGTCTATCCGCATCGACGAGCTTCTGCTCGATAGAGAACCTCGAGCCGCGGCCGAGGCGGATGCCCCCATCGATTCTATGAGCTTTCGTAGGTTCTATGTTCCTGGCGAACCGGAATCCCCTTGACACGAGCCAGACCTTTGGCCTAGGGTGGGCTCGGATTTCGTTGATCCTATGATCGACGGTCACGGGACCTATGATCGCAGACGCAGATCGTCGTCTCCGATCATGGAGATCCTGGTGCGAGGGCAGGGTAGTTGGGCCGGCTCGGATGGTCCGGGTCCGTCAACCGAGGTGGAGAGCTTTCATGAGACTGTCACACTGGCGGTTCGCGGCGGGTTTGCTCGCCGCGGGTGTCCTGGCTCTGGGCGGCGCTGCGCACGCCCAGAACACGATCGGCGGGGACGTGTTCGCCCCCGGCGAAGCTGACTTCCCCCAGAGCGGGCCGGAGGCCGGCAGGGGTCCGGGGTTCCAGTTCTCGGACGATTTCTACCTGGCCAACGGC
This sequence comes from Thermoanaerobaculia bacterium, assembly GCA_036397835.1. Classification (GTDB taxonomy): domain Bacteria; phylum Acidobacteriota; class Thermoanaerobaculia; order Multivoradales; family J023; genus DASWIG01. The sequence continues at coordinate 10,673 of DASWIG010000494.1, read as the reverse complement.
CTCGACGCGGACGAGATCCGGGAGCAGGAGAACGGCGCCGTCGGCCCCAGCCGCTTCGGCGCGTTCTACCGCGGCATCGGCGACGCCTTCGTCGCTCCCGGCACGGCTCCGGACGACCGGTTCATCGACGACACGCGCATCCGCATCCACAACATGGGCTTCAACGCCGCGGGCGAGATGCTCTTCTATCCCGATCCGCCGGCCTTCTTCTTCGAGAGCGCGTTTCTCAACGAGGAGACCAGGGACCTCACCAACCGCTCCTTCGTCTTCATCTTCCCCCGCGCGGTGCAGTACGAGAGCACGGTGGCGGGCTGCGAAGGGTCTGCGACCGCGTTCGACTTCCTCGACCCGGGCCCGTGCAACCGGCGGCAGGACAACCTCTTCGACACCGGCAACGGCTACCTGACGAAGAACCCGCTCCAGCTCTGGCGCATCGTCTTCGTCACCTGGGACGGCCCGGACGTCGAGACGCCGGCGTGCCAGGCGTTCATGGACGAACTCGCGGAGCGCAACGGGCTCGACACCGACGGCACGCCCATATTCACGACCGTCCGCGAGGTGCTCGACGCCGCCGCCGGCGACCTCGTCGCCGGCCAGGGTGACGACGAGGTCGTGCTGCCCGGCGCGCTGCCCGGCGCGCACGGGCTGCCGAATCCCGATCCGCGGGGCGACATCCCCGACGTCGAGCCCGACGAGGGCGGCGAGGTCTGCGTCACGGTGCGCACCCGCCGCCAGGAGGACGACTTCGGCAACCCGGCCCGCCCCGACGACCCCATGACGGCCGACAACGAGGCATTGGACGGGCCTCCGTTCGTGGTCTGACCCGTCCTCATCGACCCCCGTGCGGGGTCCATACCAGCAGATGCAGTAGCAGTTCCCACCGTCGACGTCGACATCCTCGAGAACTTCGAGTGCCTGATCCTGACCGGCAAGCTGTGCAAGGTGCCGCAGCTTCGCCTGACGCCTTTCGTCCAGCGGCTGCGCATGCCGCCCAGCGCCGACCTCACCGTGCGCGTCGGCGCCCTCCACCCGGCCGTGGATCCCACCGACAACTGCAAGGCGGAGAACCCGCCGGCCGGAGATCCCACGGACGGCTGCGACCTCTACCCCGGCGAGCCGGGCGCCGACCGTCCTCCCGACCGCGCCCTCCAGCGCTTCGACGAGTTCGCGCCGGTCAAGTACTACGAGATGTTCGCGCGGCCCTTCGAGCACCTGTTCCACCCCGAGCTGATGCAGCCGTCGACCATCTGGGGATACGGCAGCCGCTACGGGGACACCTGGAGCCCCGGGCCCACCTTCCGCCAGCGCTACGGCAAGCCGATCGTGGTGCGGATCCACAACAACCTCCCGGCCGAGTACCCGGGCAACGACGGCTTCGGCATCCCCCAGATCGCCACCCACCTTCACAACTTCCACAGCGCGCCGGAGAGCGACGGCGGTCCGCTCATGTTCTACGACACGGGCAACTACCTCGATCACCACTACCCCATGTACAACGCGGGCGGTGACCCCCGGGAGGCGCTCGGGCAGTTGTGGTACCACGACCACCGGCCCGACTTCACCTCGCAGAACGTCTACAAGGGCCTGGCCGGGAACTTCCTCGCCTACGACCATCGCGACTCGAACAACGAGTACGCTCGCCACCCGGACGCGTTCCGCCTGCCGAGCGGGCCTTTCGACGTGCCGCTGATGCTCGCCGACAAGCAATTCGATCCGATGACCCACAAGCTCGTGTTCGACCCCTTCAACCTCGACGGCTTCCTCGGCGACCACGTGACCGTGAACGGGTTGGTCACGCCGTTCATGCCCGTGCTGCGCCGCAAATACCGGTTCCGCATCGTCAACGCGGGGCCCTCGCGCATCTACACCTTGAAGACCTGCCCGGTCGACCCGCAGCGGCGGCGGCAGTGCGAGAGCGACGAGTCGGCGACGGAGATGGTCATCATCGCCAACGACGGCAACCTCTTGAACGAGCCGGTGACGACGGACAGCCTGACCATCTCGGCCGCCGAGCGGCTCGAGGTGGTCATCGACTTCAGCGAGCTCGAGCACGGCGACCGGATCAACCTCATGAACGTCGCCGACCAGACGAGCGGCAAGGGACGCACCGGGGTCTTCGCCCCGATGACGTCCGAGCTGGCGCAGAAGGTGTTGCAGTTCCGGGTGGTGGGCCCCCCCGTCCCCGATCCCAGCCTGATCCCGGCGGTGATGCGCGAGAAGCCGGAAATCGAGGAAGACGAGATCGCCTGCGAGCGCACCTTCGTCTTCGACAACCAGAACGGCGGCTGGACGATCAACGGCCAGCTCTTCAACTTCTTGCCCCGCTTCCAGGTCGAGCAGGGGACGGCCGAACGGTGGACGCTCGTCAACGCGTCTCGCGACTGGGAGCACCCCATTCACATCCACCTCGAAGAGCACCAGTTCGAGGTCCGCGACGGAGCGCTGCCGCCGGACTTCGAGAGCATGAGGAAGGACGTGGCGTTGCTGCGCCCCGGAGACTCGATCACGGTGACGTTGAGGCACCGCGACTGGCTCGGCGAATACCCCATGCACTGCCACAACACGGTGCACGAGGACCACGCCATGATCCTGCTCTGGGAGGTCGTCGACGATGAAGTCGCATGCGTCGAGGAGCCGTAGTCAAAGGGCTTGCGTCGTCGCCGTCGGCGCCGTGGCCGTCGCCGTGCTCGGCGCGTCCTGGGCTCACGCCCAGGCCGCGCCGCCGGCGGCGGCCGCCGCCGTTGCCGGCCCCGCCCCCGCCTATCACTTCCCGAACTTGGTGCTGAGGACCCACGAGGGGAGAAACGTCAGGTTCTACGACGACCTCGTCAAGGACAAAATCGTCCTCATCAACTTCATGTACGCCGACTGCAAGCGGCGTTGACCGGGCATCACCCAGAACCTCGTGAAGGTTCAACGGCTGCTCGGTGAGAGGATGGGGAAAGACGTCTGGTTTTACTCGTTGACGCTCGAGCCGGAGAATGACTCGGCCGAGGTCCTGGCGAATTACGCGAAGCGATTCGAGGTCGGGCCGGGGTGGCTCTTCCTCACCGGCAACCCCGAGGACATGGAAACGCTGCGCCAGGGCCTCGGATTCGCCTGGAACGATCCGGTGCTCGACGCCGACCTGACCAACCACCTCGGAACCGTGAAGATGGGCAACGAGCCCAAAGGCTGGTGGGGCGCCTCGCCGTCCTACGCGGATCCGCGGCAGATCGCCCGCCTGCTCGTCTGGATGGCGCCCGAGCCGGGGCAGCGGGGCACGATCGGCTATCTCCCCGGGGAGGAGCCGGGGCCGGGGACCGGTGAAGAAGGAGACGGTGAAGAAGGAGGCTCGCCATGACGCTGAGAAGGCCGACCCGTCACCAGGTGAGCTGGATGGCGGTGGCCGCCGTGGCGCTCCTGTTGCCGCGCGGGGCCGGCGCCGAGCCGGCGCCGGCGCTGCCCCGGCAGGACTTCCCGGCGCCGGTCCTCGGCTCGCTGCGCGCCGCGCTCGACGCCTATGAAGAGGTGCGCGGCCAACTGGCGGCCGACCGCGTGCAGCTTCTACCCGCCGGCGCCGCGCGCCTCGCCGGCACCCTGGACGTGGCCCTGGCGGACGCCGGAGGGCTTTCGGCGCAGGTTGCGAGCGTCGTCGAGGAAGCCGCCGTCTTCGCCGAATCGTTGGGCGACGCCGAGGACCTCGCGGCCGCCCGCGAGGCCTTCGGCGAGGTGAGCCGCCGTCTGCTCCTGCTGGGCGGCGCCGATCCCAGACTGCTCGCGGGCTGGTACGTCTTTTCCTGCCCCATGGCCACGACGTTCGACCGCTGGCTCCAGCCCACCAACGCCCTCGAGAACCCGTACATGGGCACGGCGATGCTCCAATGCGGATGGCTGGTGGAGGAGGGGGCCGCACCGGCTCGCGCGGCGGCGCCGGAGGCGGAGACCGCGGCGGGCGAGCCCGGTGCGGACGAGCCGGAGCTCGAGCCCGGCATCCCGGGCCTCAAGATGGTCGACGTGCGCGACCACAAATTCCTCTGGCGCGAGATCGACCAGTTGCAGATCTGGGAAAGCCGCGATCAGATCACGGCCGCCGAGTTCCGCAGCAAGACGATCGAGAAGACCGCCCATTTCCTGGGGCTCAGCGGCGGCGATGCGGATCGCTTCGCCGCCGCGGCGTCGGCGTCGGTCGCCGTGATTCGCGAGGCCTTTCGGCAGATGCGGCAGGGCGACGCCGCCGCATACGCCGCCGCGCAGGAAAGGTTCCCCGCGCAGGTGGAGGCGGCGGTGGCCGGCTTCAGCGCGTTGCTCGGCGACGAGCCGCGCCACGTGCTCTTCGCGCCCGGCGGCAAGGAGTGGCTGCTGCGACTGGCCTTCGGGCCCGGCGCCGCCAAAGAAGCCAGGGAGGCCCAGGCTCAGACCGAAGGAGGTCGTCGATGAGCTCGCGAAAGGTACCGTACTATCGATCCCGTGCGGTCAGGCTCTGCTGCCTGATCGGTCTCGGGGGTCTCGTCGCGGCGGAGCTGCCCGCCCACTCGACCGTCATGCGGTTCATCGCCGGCCGCCTCCCTCGTTGGTCTATTCGGCAATGATGCCCTTCTCCTTCATCCTGTCGATCCACTCTGCTTTCGACATGGAGCAGTCGGCGAGCTTTCGGGCTTCGCGCGGGCTGACATAGAGGCTTCGCATCACGTGATCACTCCGCTGCCATCGAGATGAAGTGGCGCAGGGCCGCGATCTGCCTCGTGGGTATCGGTCCGAGCTTGTCGGCAGGTGCTTGGCGCAGGCGATGGAAAGTGGCGACGACCAGATCCTTGACGTTGTCGACGGCCTCCCACTGCGTCTCGCCGGAGGCGCTGATATGGGCGTCGAAAAAGGTCGCGATGAAGTTGTCGTCCGTTTGTTCTACCACGACGTAGAAGGGCCGGGTCAAGCTTACGCGCTCGTCGTCGAGGACCTGAACGGGCACGATGATCGGCAAGGGCTGATGAAGGGGAAGGGGCCTTCCCGATTCAGTGCTGAGCGCCGTTGTGGTTTCCATGTGTGCCATCCTCCGGAGCGCGTTACCGGCCAGCTCCCCTCGCCCGCGGTTGAGCCAGGCCGGAATCAGGCCGCCCGCTTCGGCGTCGAAGTCGCAACGGCTTCTGGGCCAGTGTAGCACACAGGAAGTCGTTCTGCGGGTCGGGGGAGTATCCCTTCGCCGGCGAGAACCTCATGGAGCTGGCGACCTCGATAGACGGCGTCGTCGGGGCGGTGGCTGTCGCTCGGCGAGACGCTCACCGGGAACCGGTCCTTGCGCTCCGTGCCGGACCGGAGCTCGCCCCGGTCAGCTCCCCAAAACCTCCCCGGGACCGGAAGCCAACCTGAACCGAGGATCATGATGGAGACCAGGTCGTTCGCACCTTACGAGGAGGTATTCGAAGGCGGATCGCCGAGGGCGCCGCTGAGCGCCTTCCCGAGCTCGGGGTCGTCGGCCGTGATCGCCCGATCCCGCCGCAGGACGATCCGGCCCTCGCGGTCGACGACGAAGGTCGCCGGCAGGCCCAACACGCGAAGGGCGTGGTAGAGGCGCATCTCGGGATCGAGCCAGACGGCAAAAGGGATCCGACGCTCGGAGACGAACGCGTGAACTTTGTCGAGGGCGTCGGCGCCGTCAACGCTCACCCCCACCACCACGAGACCCTGGTCGCCATACCGCTCGTGCAGCGCGGCCAGCTCGGGCATCTCGCCGAGACAGGGCAGGCACCAGGTCGCCCACAGATTGAGGAGCACGACGCGGCCCTGGAGCGACGCCAGCGAGACCTGGTCGCCGTCCAGGGACCCGAGCTCGAAGTCAGGAACCGGCTCGCCCACCCGGCCCTGGCCCCGGTAGGCCCTGGGCCTCCCCCCGGAAGCGGCGCCAGGACGGCGGCTGCCCGCGGCCGGGATGCCCGCGAGCGGTGCGGCCACCGCGCGCACGCGGCCGCCGTCGATCCAGGCCACGGCCACGCGGCCGCCGGCGCGGGCGATCTGAGGAATGCCCCGCAAGCTGGCGGGGCTTCCCTTCGCGAGGACGAGCTCCTCTCCCCGGTCGCCGTCGGGGGATACGCGCGCCAGCTCGAAGGTGGCTTCGGTCGGTCCGGTGGTCGTCCACAGGACCAGGGCGTGGCCGTTGTCGTCGAGAGCGACGTCGACGGGACCCGCCGGCGCGCGGTCACCCTCCTTTGCCTCCACCTCGACGGGAGCGGCGAACGTCCTGCCGGCGTCGCCCGAGAAGGCCACGAGCAGACGCGGGCGGGGCGGCGCTTCGGCGTACCAGGCGACGGCCACCTGACGGCGCCGGGCCGCCACCCGGGGGCCGCTCTCGGGCGTCCGGGCCGGGCGCCGGCCCTCGACGTGGACGGTCCGCGGCGGGGTCCACCGGGCGTCCTCGCGACGGACCAGGGCAACGTCCAGGGCGCCGTCGGCGTTCTCGTCGCGGTAGGCCACGACGGGGCCGTCCCAGGTCATGGCCGCCGCCGTGCTCGAGCCGCCGGCGACGCGCGGATCGAGGAGCGTTTCACCGGCCAGGACGCGGGTGCCCAGGAGCCGCGCCGCGCCCTCGCCGCCGGCGGCCAGCCAGAACACGTATCCTCCTTCATCGCCGCCGGCGAAGGAGGCGAAGGGCAGGGGCGGCGCGGGCAGGCGGGCCCAGGTCCGCCCGCCGTCGCCGGAGCGGGCGACGACGTCGCCGGTGCGTGCGATCAGGGTGCGGCGCACCGCCTGGGTGTCGAACACGGTCAAGGACGGCCGATCCGCCGGGTCGAGCGTCGCGACGTGCTCGACGACGGTGATCGGCTGGCTCCAGGTCTCGCCCGAGAGACGCGCGAAGCGCAGCCGCCCGTCCGGCTCGAGCCAGGTCATCAGGATCTCCTCCTCCTTGGAGACGGTCGTGGGGCTTTCGGCGGCGAGGGCCGGGGACGTGGAGCCGGGCCGCGCCGGCGGATCGATCGACCTGGGCTCCTGGCCCGAGGCCAGACAGGCCAGGGCGAGCGTGGCCGCGATGACGGCGACCGAGCCCGGCTGCAGCGTCCCCCGGGGGGGATCGAGGGGGGAAACCTGCAGCCGTCCAGCACGCCCGCTCACGTGGGAAATGCTACCATGGGCGGCCCGGAAGCGACGTTGTAGCTAGGCCGCGCGCCGGACGAGCTCGCGGGCCAGCGCCGAGACCAGGTCCCCGGCGAGGACGATGGCGGCCCCGATCAGGACGAAGAAGACCATCTCGTCGTAGTTCTGGCGCGCCCGCGCGTCCACGACCCAGTAGCCCAGCGACGACACTCCCAGCATGCCGAGCACCGTGGTCTCGCGCACGCAGGTCTCCCAGCGGTAGAAGAAGAAGAGCAGGAAGCGCGGGAGGGCGAGGGGAAAGATCCCGGCGACGGCGATCTGGGAACGGCCGGCACCCAGACCCCGGAGGGCGGCGAGCGGCGCCGGGTCGAGGTTCTCCACCACTTCCGCCGCCAGCTTGCCCAGGATCCCGGCGTTGTGAAGCGCCAGGGCGAGCACTACCGGCCACGCCGTCGGCCCCAGGATGGCCAGGAAGAGGAACGCCCACACGTACTCCGGGAGCGAACGCAGGAGGATCAGGAGCAGACGCACCGCGGCGACGAGCGAGCGCCAGAAGAGGCGGCGCGCCCCGCCGGGCGGCCGCGGGCCCGGCAGGTAGGCCTCCGCCGTGGCGACGGTCCGGGCCGCCGGCAACGCCAGGGTCCAGGCCCCCAGGGCGGCGAGGACGATCGCCGCCGCCGCCAGCGCCAGCGTCGTCCGGGCCGCTTCCCAACCCCGGGAAGCGAGGATCTCGCCGGCCCACTGCATGACTCCTCCCCGGCCTCCCAGGGGCGGGCCTGCCGCGACGTCGGAGCCCGGCGAAGACCGCAGCGGCGCCGGGCGCACCTCGCCGAGGAAGCGCTCGAGGTTGCGGCGGCGCCGCTCCCAGCGGAGCTCCGAGCCGCGGATCTCCTCGCTCGTCCAGGCGTAGACCGAGAGCAAGAGGAGCGCCAGGCCGCTCCAGAAGACGCGCCGGTTGCGCCGCCGCTCGCGGTGGAGCCGGCGGATCTCCGCGTCCGCGGCCGTCCTCACCGTCCTCGTCATCGCACGAATCTCCGCCGCAGGACGCCGCTCCAGAGATCGACCAGGGCGACCAGGGCGACGAGGGTGTAGAGATACGTCCAGACCTCGCCGTAGTGCAGGTTCTCGAAGGACGCGGCGATGTAATAACCGAGGGTCGGGTAGCCGAAGAACCCCAGGATGGCCGAGGAGCGCAGCGCGCACTCGAAGCGATAGAGGGCATAGGCGCTCATGTCGGGCAGGGCGCGGGGCAGGAGGCCGAAGAGGAAGACCTGGAGTGGCCCGGCGCCGGCCGCGCGCAGCGCCGCGGCGGCCTCCCGCGGCGCCTCGTCGATGAGCTCGGAAAAGACCTTGGCCAGCGTGCCGGCGTAGGGAATGGCGATGGCGATCACCGCGGTCAGGTTGCTGCGTCCCAGGGCGGCGAGGAAGAGCACCGCCCACAGCAGCTCGTGGACCGATCGCATGAGGGCGACGAGCGTCCGGGTCGCGCCGTAGAGCAGCGGCGCCGCGGCGCGGCGAATGCGCTTGCTCAAACCTGCCCGGCCGCCGGCCGGATCGTCCGCCCACCAGGCGGTGGAAGCGAGAAAGCCCAACAGGAGGCCGCAGGCCGCCGACAGGCTGACGGCGGCGGCGGCGAAGACCACGGTCGTGCGGCTCGCCTGGAGGGCCCGCAGCCACAAGGGAACGATTCCCTCGGGCACGACCTCGGCCTCGTAGGCGAGCGCGGGGGAGGCGGCGCGGGCGAAGAGCTCGCGGGCGACGGCAAGCCCGCCCTGGCCCGGCACCAGGCCGGCCGGATCGAGCCGCAGGGCCCAGGCCGCCCAGAGGCCCGCGGCCAGGATGCCGAGGAGCGTCCAGCCGCGCAGCCCGACCGGGCCCTCAGCAGCCATGGGCCAGCACCTCGTCCGGTTCGAGGTCGTAGAGGGCGTGGAAGTCGGCGTCGCCGAGCTCGCCGGCCGGCCGGTCGAACAGGACCCGGCCGCGGCGCATCCCCACCAGGCGCGGCAGGAGCTCGCGCGCCAGGTCCAGGCTGTGGAGGCTCACGCACAGCGTCAGCCGGCGCTCGCGGCAAAGCTCGGCGAGCAGCGCCACCGTGTAGCGTGCCCGCGCCGGATCGACGCTCGAGACCGGCTCGTCGGCCACCAGGGCCGCCGGGTCCTGGTAGAGGGCGCGCGCGATCGCCACCCGCTGGCGCTGGCCGCCGGAGAGCCGGTCGGTGCGCTCGTAGAGCTTGTCGGCGATGCCGACGCGCTCGAGGATCTCGTAGACCCGGCGGACCTCGCGGCGCGGCGGCAGGAGGAGCAGGCGCAGCGAGCCGAGGAGCGATAACCGGCCCAGGCGCCCGGCGAGGACGTTCTTCACCACGCGCAGGTTGGGCACCAGGTCGAGGTCCTGGTGGATGACGCCGATGCGCGAGCGCAGGGCCCGCAGGTCGCGCGGCGGCAGCGCCGCGAGGTCTGCGCCGCCCACCGCCACCGAGCCGGCGGTGGGGCGCAGGGTGCCGTTCAGGAGCCGCAGCAGCGTGGTCTTCCCGGCTCCGCTCGGGCCCACGAGACCCACCGCCTCGCCGGGCTCGACGGCGAGGTCGACGTCGCGCAAGGCGGCGACGCCGCCGCCGAAGACGACGCAGACGCCCGCGAGTTGAAAGCCGGCGGTGATCACGGGCCCGGACGCAGCATGCCCAACTCTTCCGCGACCTGGCGGATGCCTTCGAACTCTTCGTTGGCGGCGGGGATCAGCCGCTCGCGCGGCAGCGCCGCCAGGAGGCGCGGATCGTCGATGGCGACGAGCGCCGCCGCCAGCCGGTCCGTGAAGCCCTCGCCGAGCTCGGCGTCGACGTCGGGACGCACCGTCCAATTGTAGTCGGCGTAGCTCGGCGTGCGCCAGATCACCCGGCAGACCTCCGGGTCGGTCTGGCCGGCTTCGACCCGCTGGTCGTACACCTTGTAGTTGACGACGCCCACCTGATACTGACCCGCTTCCACCAGCTCCACGGTCTTGTCGTGGCTTCCTGAGAAGCCCACCGGCGAAGCGAAGAGCTCCTGCGGCGACTTGCCCGTCGCCTGGCGGATGAAGTACTCCGGCATCAGGCGCCCCGACGTCGAGCTCTCCGAGCCGAAGGTGAAACGGAGACCGGCGATCGCCGCCGGGAGCTCGTCGGAGGGCTCGATCCCGGCGTCGCGGTGGGCGATGAAGTAGGAATAGTACCGGGGGTCGGCGTCGCCCTGGGCGATGGCGCGCGCTCCGGGCACGGCGCTGCGCGCCTGGACGCCCGTCAGACCGCCGAACCAGGCGAGGGCGACGTCGCCGTTCTTGAACATCTCGACCGCAGCCTGGTAGTCGTGGGCCGGCACGTACTCCACGGCGACGCCGAGCTCCTGGGAGAGATGGGCCGCGAAGGGCGCGAACTTCTCGGCGAGCTCGGTCGTGTTCTGGTCGGGGATGGCGGTGAAGCGCAGGTCGGCTGCTGCGTTGCCGGCGGACAATACGAAGACGAGACTTCCTACCACCATTCTCGACAATGGCTTCTTCACCCGGTTCCTCCATTCTTGTCGGAGACGATGCGCGGTCATCCGGAAAAGAAAGTGGCGGGATGATACTCGCGAAGG
>DASWIG010000493.1:0-4217 GCA_036397835.1 Thermoanaerobaculia bacterium | reverse complement strand
GTGAACTGCAAGCCGCCCACCCCCGCGAAGAAGTGGCCGGCCAGCGCCTCGCCGGACAGCTCCATGAGTCGCAGGCTGCGGAAGACGCGGCCCCATTGCAGCGACGGCGGCTCCCGCGCCAGCAGCTCGCGGAAGACTACGCCGTAGCGCTGGAGCAGCACCCGCGCCCGGTCCTTGTTGAGCTCTTCCTCCTCGAGCGCGTCGCGCGGCTCGCCGTCGCGCTCGAGCACGAACCACCGGCCCGAGAACGGCCGCGTCGCCTGCCAGCTTCGGAAGGCGGCGCGCCGGCCCGCGCGAGGCCGGGCGCCGGCACGGGGCGACGCCGGCTCGATCGGCTGCCACTTGTTCTCCACGCCCTTGCGCACCGCCGCGAAGGCGTCGTTCGTGACCCGGCCCTCCCAGGCCAGACGCCACAGCTCGTCGGTGAGCTCGGCCGTCGGGCGGCCGCCGTGGGCGGCGAGCTCGGCCAGGGTGTAGCGGCCGCGGGCCTGGGGGAAGAGGGCGTCCGTCCCCTCGCCGGTCTGCTGGACTAGGAGGTTGACAGAGTACATGCACGATTTTCTCGCGAGCAAGGCTAGTAAAGGGGGGCGCACTCTCTGTCCTCCTGGCAAGGAATTGCTTTTCGGAGACCTTATCGATGTGGCTATAATGCATCAAAGATTGCACATTATCGCCGATTTCGTCGACAAGGACTATGGCTTCTATTGGGACATTACAGAACCTGAGAAGTACTTCGACCTTCTGCGCTGTTACGCCCCCGGTGGCATGTCGCTTGTAATCCCTCCAGGATCTCTTCGCGACCCGCGGAAGCCAAAGGTCTCAGAAGCGAAAAGGGTGTTCATAGGGCATAGCCATTCACACCTCTGGGAAGAGTTGAGAGATTTTCTGCGTGATCGGGTCCACCTTGAGTGGGAGGAATTTAACCGGATCGCCGTAGCGGGTGTATCCACGCAGCAGACGGGTTTTAGAGAGGGAAGGCTTCGTGAAGGAGAAGGCGTAAGAACCGAATGAAGGCGACTCACAGAAGTCGAAAAGCCGCACGCTCCCAGAGCGCCAGAGATTGCAGCGCCGAGGTCTTTCCCGAGTTGTTCGGGCCGACGAGGACCACGGCCTGCGACAGGTTGATCGCCACCTCCTCGAAGCGTTTGAAGTTGCGAACGACGAGACGCTCAAGCATTCACTTCATCTCCGCGCCAAGTTTCGCTTCCGTTTGTTTCGTCTGAACCAAGTCTCTCCTTTATTCCACAGCGAACCCAGTGTGCTGACGGACGTAGGGCGGATGGAACGCCAGGACGATAGCGTCACGGGGCACGCCCGCGTCGACCAATTCGATCGCGACACCCGGCGCGGTCCCGTCATGCTGAATCCAGATCTTGTCGTTGATGATGTCGATGTGAATCACGCTGCCATGGACCCGTCGATCGCCGTCCCAGCCCACGTGCATGACTTCGTAGTGACCCTTCTCGTCATCAATGATCGCTTCGGTCTCAATTTCTCCGTGAGATGGCCTATGGCTGGCGTACTCTACGACCAGCTTGCGAACGAGCTCGCGACTATCCGTCAAGGTTCGGGCTTCCATTCAAGCCTCCTTTCCTCTTTCTCGTCGAAGACGACGAGCCTCAGGTGCTGACGCTCGACAATCAGCCTGCCGAATTGACTGCTCAAGATGCTCCTGTCGACGCGCCTGGAAACCGCAAGGTATAGGAGTCGATCTGGTTGGACTTCGGCTAGGACGTCTCGGTAGACATTGTATTGGCCGACCGCCATCTCTAGGTCCTCGACCTTGGAGGCGCCGAGGAAGCTCTTGATCTCGACGGCGATCTTGACCTCTCCTCTGACGGCACCCAGCACCCGTTCTGCCGCCAGATCGACATAGAGGTCCGTATCCCCGATGGAGACCTGAAGTGGATCGTCGGTGATCGTCCAGCCCTCGCTCTCCAGAGCTTTGACGACCACGTCGTGGTAGAGATCTCTCCTGGGCATGATATGGCGTCACCCGAGCTCGTTCCTCTATCAGGATCCTATCTCAAACAGCGCTCCGTACGACCGCGTCATCGTCGTCCTCAGGCCGGCGACTCCCCGTATCGCTTCCACAGTTTCAGGTGATGCTGCTCGCGGACGACCCGGAAGAGCGATCCGAGGACCGCCGCGTACGCGCTCTCCGCCGCCGGCTCGCCGTTGACGCGCTCGACGACGATCGACCGCAGGGGCCGGAACTCGCGCGTCAGCAGCGTCTTCAGCACCCCGAGGTACTCCGGGAGGTGGGGATGGTCGGCGCCGACGCGAACGTCCAGCTCCTTGCCGCGGCGCCGCGAGACCAGCGCCAGCCGGCGGCCGTGGAAGACCAGGTGGGTGGTGGCGTGGCGCGGCGGCAGGGTCTCCTTGAGACCCGCAACGTCGACGCCGCACAGCGACGCCGGGTCGGCGGCGTTGAGCCAGAAGATCGCGTCCTCGGGCAGGCCGTGGCGCAGCTCGCGGAAGACGAAGGGCGTGGTGAACTGCAAGCCGCCCACGCCTTCGAAGAAGTGCCCGGCCAAAACCTCGCCGGACAGCTCCATGAGTCGCAGGCTGCGGAAGACGCGGCCCCATTGCAGCGACGGCGGCTCCCGCGCCAGCAGCTCGCGGAAGACCACGCCGTAGCGCTGGAGCAGCACCCGCGCCCGGTCTTTGTTGAGCTCCTCCTCCTCGAGCGCGTCGCGCGGCTCGCCGTCGCGATCGAGCACGAACCAACGGCCCGAGAACGGCCGCGTCGCCTGCCAGCTTCGGAAGGCGGCGCGCCGGCCGACGCGGGGCCGGGAGCCGGCGCGGGGCGCCGCCGGCTCGACCGGCTGCCACTTGTTCTCGACGCCCTTGCGCACCGCCGCGAAGGCGTCGTTCGTCACCCGGCCCGCCCAGGCCAGACGCCACAGCTCGTCGGCGAGCTCGGCCGTCGTGCGGCCGCTGTGGGCGGCGAGCTCGGCGAGGGTGTAGCGGCCCCGGGCCTGGGGAAAGAGGGCGTCCGTCGCCTCGTCGTCCGCCGTCTCCTGGAAGAGCTCGAGGTCCACCGGGAAGGCGAAGGCCACGCGCTGCGGGCCGCCGCCGAACCACACCAGGTCGCTCTCCTGCATCAACGAGTCGAGCCACGACGGGTAGTACGGCTCGAGCCGCGCCGGCAGGATCTCGGCCTCCCACGCCGCCGCCGGCGCCGCGTAGCCGAAGAGCTTCTCGAGACGCTCCTGCAGGTCCTCGAGCCCGCCGCCGCGCGGCGCCAGGCCCTGGTGACGCGCCAGGAAGAGCGGCAAGGCGTCGGCGGGCAGCGCCGTGAATTCCGGCCGCCCTTCGCGCCGCAGCCAGCGCAGCAACACTTCGAGGTTCTGCCCGTCGCAGACCTCGACGACGCCGGAGCCGCGCACGAGCTGGTCGATCACGACCCGCTGCGACTCGCGGAGCGTCTCCAGCACGTCGCGCAAGCGTTCGGCGTCGAGGCCGAACAAGGTCTCCAGACGCGGCGGCGGAAGCGGACCCTGGAAGCGCAGCCACTCGGCCACCAGCTCGGCCAGCGGGTCGGCGTCCTCGGCGGTCGCCGGCGCACGCGCGAGCAGGACGTCCAGGGCCACCGCGGCATCCTCGGGAGGCGGACGCCGGGGATCGTCGATCGCGCGCAGGGTCAGGCCGTCGAGCCCCACCGCGGGACGCAGCGTCCGCGCCACGCGCTCCGCCGTCGTCGCGGCGGCCTCGGCGGCGCCGGGCAGCGTCACCCACAGGACGCGGCCGGCGACGTCCGCCGTCAGCTCCGTCTCGTCGAGCCCGTGGTCGGCGCGCATGGCGTCCAGGAGCTCTCGCCACTCGCTCTCCGGCATCAGCACCCGCTCGTCGATCCAGGCGAGCAGCTCCGCGGCGTCGCGCGGTGCGTAGCCGGGGCTGGTGCGCTGCACCTTGCGGCGGAAGCGCTCGACGAGCTCCGCCGGCAGCCTCGGGCGGAGCTGCGCCGAGAAGACGAGCTCCTGCAGCAGGTCCGGACGCAGACCGGGCGGCCCGCCGGCGGCGGCGCCCGGCGTGTCGTCCTCGTACATGTGCTGGTTGGTCAGCATCCAGCCGAGCTGGCCGGCGAACGGCGACGGCGTCTGCGTCGTCACTTCCTCGACGCGGATCGTCTCCTCGCGCACCTCGCGCAACAGCGTCTTCAAGGCGTCGAGCTCGAGCTCGTCCTGGAGGCAGGTGCGCCAGGTCTCGACGAC
>DASWIG010000492.1:0-7135 GCA_036397835.1 Thermoanaerobaculia bacterium | reverse complement strand
AGGCGGCCGGCGTAGTAGTCGCGGAGCACGCGCTCGATCTGGGCCGCGGGCAGCACCTCGCCGACGACGTTGAACACGGCGTCGTCGTCCAGGGCGTCGCGGATTTCCTGGAGCTTCGCCAGCAGACGGTTCAGGACCCTGCCTTCTATCGTATTCACGGCCACGAAGTTGAAGATCAGGCAATCTTTGCGCTGGCCGTAGCGGTGGATGCGGCCCATCCGCTGCTCGAGTCGGTTGGGGTTCCACGGGATGTCATAGTTGAAGAGGATGTGGCATACCTGGAGGTTGATCCCCTCCCCCGCCGCTTCGGTGGCGACCAGGACTTGGATCTCGCCTTCGCGGAACTGTTGCTCCACGAAGAGCCGCGTGCCGCGTTGATCCCGCTCGCCCGGCCGCATGTTGCCGTGGATGAAGCCGACGCTGAAACCCCATAGCTGGAGGCGTTCGACCAGGTAGTCGAGAGTGTCGCGGAATTCCGTGAAGACGAGCAACCGCTTTTGGGGGTCGTCGAAGAATCCCTGCTCTCTCAACAGGCGGTCGAGGCGGGCGAGCTTGGCCTCCTCCCCGGCGGCTTCGACCCCCTTCGCTCGCTCGACGAGCTCCTCGAGCTCGGCGATCTCCTGGCGGACTTCGTCCGCATCGTTGGCGAGAGAGACGGCGGCCAGCACCTCTTCGAGGCGCTCGCGCTCGGCGTCCTCCATCTCTTCGAGCTCTTGCGCGGTAGGCACGTCGACGGGCGCCTTGCGCGCCAGCTCCTGCGCCTTCTTCAAGCTCGTGCCGAGGCGATGAGCGCGGTTCTCCAGCGATTGTCGCAGCGCCCGCGTGCTCGACGCCAGGCGGCGCTGATAGAGTGCCATGAGGAATCCCACGGCGCGGGCGCGCGGATCGTTGACGGCGGCGGCGCGGGCGCACTGCCGCTTCACGAATCGCGTGACGTCGCGATAGAGCTCGTACTCGGCGCCGTCGATCTTGAACTCCGTCGTCTTGGGGATCCGCTTCTTGAAGATCTTCTCCACGCTCCAGGTGCCGTCTTCCGCGCGCTTCGGGAAGTAGACCATGGCCTCCTTGGTGCGCCGCAGGTAGAACGGGGCCAGGCGCCGTTCCATGGCCTCGCGGATCGAGCGGACGTCGGCGTATGCGTCGCGGTCGAGGAGCTGGAGGAAGAGGCTGAAGCTGGCCGGATCGCCCTTGTGGGGCGTGGCGGTGAGCAGCAGGAGGTGGTCCGAGACGTCGCGCAGGAGCTCGCCGAGCGCGTAGCGGGCGGTCTTTTTGGCGGGCGGCGTCCACGACATGCGGTGGGCCTCGTCGACGATGACGAGGTCCCAGTGGACCTGGCGCAGACCGGGGAGGATCTCGGGGCGTTTGGCCAGGTCGAGAGAGGTGATGACCTGGTCGTGCTCGAGCCATTGGTTGACGCCGAACTGGTCGCGGACGTCGCCGCCCTGGACGCGGACGAACTTCTCACCGAACTTCTCCCACATCTCCCGCTGCCACTGGAAGGCGAGGTTGGCGGGTCCGACGATGAGGATTCGCTCCGCGAGCCCTCTCAGCTTCAGCTCGCGGACGAGGAGCCCGGCCATGATGGTCTTGCCGGCGCCGGCATCGTCGGCGAGGAGGAAACGGATGCGGGCTGCTTGGAGCAAATGGTCGTAGACCGCTTCGAGCTGGTGAGGCAGCGGATCGACGCGAGAGACGGAGAGTCCGAAGTAGGGATCGAACTCGTAGGCGATTCCCAGGGCGTAGGCTTGGAGACCCAGGCGGAAGAGGAGCCCGCTGCCCTCGAACGTCGCGGCCGTGTCGAGGACATCGAGGCCCGCGAGGTCGTGGGAGGTGAGCCGGACGCTGCGGAACTTCTCGGAACGCAGGCCCACGAGTCCGGCGACCCAGGCGTCGACCCCCTCAAGGCGGAGGGTCTCCACCCGCATCGGCTCGTTGAACAGGGCGCCGTCGACGATCTGGCCTTCGCGCAGTGGTGGCTCTTGCGGCATGAAGCGTGTCCGCTCCTCGGTCTCGTTCAGCTTATCCGAGAGATTCCGTCCATTCCAAGGTGAAATTCTACGGTTATTGGTGCCAACCTTCTCGGGGTCGCGGGGCACCCTCGGCGGTCGCGAGCAGGTACGTCGGGAGCACGCTGCGTACGATATCCTCGAGCGCGACTCGCGACCACCTCGGAGGACGTTCCATGGCGAAACCGCCCTCCGGCGAGCTGTTTCGAGGTCCCATCGGCCTCAGCGCGACGCGTTGACGCCCCTCTGAGCTCCCCAACGGCCTCAGCGCGACGCGTTGAAGCCCCCCGGAGCTCCCCATCGGCCTCAGCGCGACGCGTTGAAGCCCCCCGGAGCTCCCCAACGGCCTCAGCGCGACGCGTTGAAGCCCTCTGAGCTCCCCATCGGCCTCAGCGCGACGCGTTGAAGCCCCTCTGAGCTCCCCATCGGCCTCAGCGCGACGCGTTGAAGCCCCCCGGAGCTCCCCAACGGCCTCAGCGCGACGCGTTGAAGGCGTTGGGGACTTCGCGGCGACCTCGGCACGTCGTGCTGAGGGCGTTGGGGAACTCCCGGAGCGTCCGGGACCGCAAGGCGTACTCCCCGCGCGCTTCGCGGCCACCAGCGACGCGGCGGAAACTCGCTTCGGCAAAGGCTTTCGCCGAATTTCAACAGTTTGTGCGGAAAAGCCTGTGGAAAAGGGGTCGGAGAAGAGGCTTCCCCCAAAGCCTGGCGCGGCTTTGATCCACTCCGCACATAGTCTTGTGCAAATCGCACAAGTCTTTTGATTGCAGCTAGTTGAGTCGAAATCGGGTCTCTCCGCGCGGATCGGGGCAGTGTCGGGCAGTGGACTTTTCCACAGGCGAAAGCGTTCGTTTTTTCGTAAGCTCTTCGGACACCGTGATTTAGCCGCGGCCGGCCTTGGATTTCCGGGCCGCGCGCCGCCGCGTTGACGTCCACCGGCGCCGGGCGTACGCTTGGACGGTCGCCTCCGACCAGCAAGGAGATACGCCATGAAGAAGACAGCCCGCGTCCCCGCCGTCTGCTCGGTCGCCGCCTTGCTCGCCCTCCTCGCCGCTGCGGCCGGCTTCGCCCAGAAGGAGGAGGAGCCGAAGGGCGAGTTCGGCGAGCTGATCGAGGTCACCGAGGTTTTCCTCGACGTCGTCGCCACCGACCGCAAGGGCAACGTCGTCGCCGGCCTCGGCAAGGACGACTTCATCGTCCGCGAAGGCGGCGAGCCGGTGGAGATCACCAGCCTCGCGTTCTACACCACGCGCCACGAAGGGGAAACGGCGGCGGCCGCTGGCGCGAGCGCCGGCGAGGCGGCGCCGGAGCTGCCGGCGAGCCGCTACTTCATCTTCCTCTTCCACGACCAGCGGCGCAACGCCCTGCCCGGCAACCGGCTGCTCCAGCAGCAGCTCGACGCCGGCCGCCGCGCTCACGAGTGGGTGCGCGACCAGGTCACCGGCTCGGACTGGGTGGCGGTCCTGAGCTACGACGTGAAGCTCGTGGTCCACCAGGACTTCTCGCAGGACACCGGCAGCCTGGTGAAGGCGATCAACGACGCCGCGGTCGGCAACCTCAAAGAGGCGCCGGTGCCCTCCGAGCGCGGCCGGATGACCGCCGGCAGCGAGCCCTCGCTGTGGCGCGGCCTGCCCGACGTGGCCGACCTCGACCGGGAGACCACCCGCCTCTACGACGCCCTGCGCCTCGTCGCCGAAGCCTGCCGGCCGATCGTCGGGCGCAAGAACGTGCTGCTCTTCACCGCCGGCTTCGGCGAGCTCGACCCCGGCCTCGGCATCGCCCGCCCCGACGTCCGCTTCTACCCGGACATGGAGCAGGCTTTGAACGACAACAACGTCGCGGTCTACCCGATCGACCTGGTGCCGCCGGAGCTCAACCACACGCAGAGCGACTTCCTCACCCAACTCGCCGTCGACACCGGCGGCTATTACCACCGCAACGTCGTCAACTTCATCACGCCCCTCCAGCTCATCAGCAAGGAGAACCGCGGCTATTACCTGCTGAGCTTCCGCACCGAGTACCCCGCGGGCGAGAAGGGCTACCGGGAGATCGACGTCAAGGCGAAGAGCGGTAAGATCCGCGTGCGGACTCGCCGCGGATACCGCTACGGGGTCTGAGCACGTCCGGCTAACCCCTGAGCCCGCGGGAAGGATCCAAGGTCCTGGGGGCGGCCGACGTCCGGCACCGAAGAGCCCCAGGGAGACCCATCATGCAACGACTCACCTGCGTTCCCCGCGCCGCGGCGCGCGTGCTCGCCCTTTCGATCCTGACCGCGCTGCTCGTGGCCGTGCCCGGCACGGGCGACGACGGGGTGAGCGGCTACCAGGCGCCGCCCAAGCTGCTGGTCGACCTCGTGGACCGTCCGCTGACGCCGCAGGTCCGCCTGAGCCCTGATCGGCAATGGCTGCTGCTGCTCGAGCAGCCCAGCCTGCCGGCGATCGCCGAGCTCGCCGAGCCCGAGCTGCGGCTCGGCGGGCTGCGCTTCTCGCCCCAGACCAACGGTCCCAGCCGGCGCCGCCCGGCGACCGGCCTCGAGCTCGTGAGCGTCGCCGACGGCACGTCGCGGCCCGTCCGCGGGCTGCCCGAGGCCCCCCGGCTCGACGACGTGAGCTTCGCGCCCGACGGCCGCCACGTGGCCTTCACCCACACCCGCGGCGACGGCATCGAGCTGTGGGTGGCCGAGGTCGCGAGCGGCGAGGCCCGCCGCCTCACCGGCGAGCGCCTCAACCTGAACGCCCGCGTCGAGCCGCTGTGGCTCGCCGACGGCCGCGCCCTGGTCTGCGCCCTGGTGCCCGAAGACCGCGGACCGGCGCCGGCGGCTCCCACCGTTCCCGAAGGCCCGGTGATCCGCCAGAACCTGGGCGCCGTGGCCCCCGCGCGCACTTTCCAGGACCTCTTGGAGGACGCCCACGACGAGGCCCTCTTCGAGCATTACCTCACGGCCCAGCTCGCCCGCGTGGGGCTCGACGGCGTCGTGACTCCGCTCGGCGAGAGCGCCCTGGTCTGGGACTACGACCCGTCGCCCGACGGCTCCTACCTGCTGGTGGAGACGCTCCACCGTCCCTTCTCGTACCTGGTGCCGGCCTTCCGTTTTCCGCGCCGGGTGGAGGTCTTGAGCGCCGGCGGCGAGCTCGTGCGCCTGGTCGCCGACCTGCCCTTGAAGGAGGACGTCCCCATCGCCTTCGGCAGCGTGCCCACGGGGCCGCGCCAGGTCTCCTGGCGCCACGACGACGCCGCCACCCTGGCGTGGGCCGAGGCCCTCGACGGCGGCGACGCCGCCGGCGAGGCGGAGCGCCGCGACCGCCTCTTCCTGCTGCCGGCGCCCTTCGACGGCGAGGCGCGAGCCTGGACGGATCTCGAGAAGCGCTTCGCCGGCATCCAGTGGGGCCGCGACGACCTGGCGCTGGTCTTCGAGACGTGGTGGAAGACTCGAAACGTCCGCGTTTCGCGGGCGCGGCCCGGCACCCCCGAGGCGCCGCCCGAGCTCCTCATCGACCGCTCGTGGGAGGACCGCTACGACGACCCCGGCCAGCCGGCGACGCGGCCCAACGCCTGGGGCCGTCAGGTGCTGTGGACGGGCCCCGGCGGCGACAGCGTCTACCTGATCGGCGAAGGCGCCTCGCCGGAGGGCGACCGCCCATTCGTCGACCTCTTCGAGCTCGGCAGCCGCGAGACCCGGCGGCTCTTCCGCTCGGAGCCGCCGTACTACGAGGAGCCCTTCCAGCTCCTCGACGACGAGGGCCGCTTCGCCCTGACCCTGCGCGAGTCCGTCGACGAGCCGCCGAACTTCTTCGTGCGCGATCTGACGGCGGAGCGCGCCGACCCGCGGCGGCTCACCGACTTCCCGCACCCGACGCCGGAGCTGCGGGGCCTGAGCAAGGAGCTCATCCGCTACCAGCGCGACGACGGCGTGCAGCTCACCGCGACGCTCTACCTGCCGCCGGGCTACAAGCCCGAGGACGGACCCCTGCCGATGCTCATGTGGGCCTATCCCCTCGAGTTCAAGGACGCCGACGCCGCCGGCCAGGTGACCGACTCGCCGTACCGCTTCGACCGTGTCGGCTGGTGGTCGCCGCTGCTCTGGCTCACCCAGGGCTACGCGGTGCTCGACGACCCTTCGATGCCGATCGTCGGCGAGGGCGAGGCCGAGCCCAACGACACCTTCCGCGACCAGCTCGTTTCCAGCGCCCGCGCCGCCGTCGGCGAGGTGGTGCGCCGCGGCGTGACGCAGGAGGGGCGGATCGCCGTCGGCGGCCATTCCTACGGGGCCTTCATGACCGCCAACCTGCTCGCCCACTCCGACCTCTTCGCCGCCGGCATCGCCCGCAGCGGCGCCTACAACCGCACCCTGACGCCCTTCGGTTTCCAGTCCGAGGAGCGCTCGCTGTGGGAGGCGCCCGACGTCTACTTCACCATGTCGCCGTTCATGCACGCCGAGAAGATCAACGAGCCGATCCTGCTGATCCACGGCGACGCCGACAACAACTCCGGCACCTACCCGATGCAGAGCGAGCGCTTCTACAACGCGCTGAAGGGTCACGGCGCCACCGCGCGGCTGGTCATGCTGCCGCACGAGAGCCACGGCTACCGCGCCCGCGAGTCGGTGCTCCACATGCTGTGGGAGACCCACCGCTGGCTCGAGACCTACGTCAGGAACGGCGACCGGGAGCCGGTGGTCGAGCGCGGCGACGCCGTGCCCGGGGGATTCTGAGCATGTACGTCCACGTCAAGAAGATGGGAGACGTCGGCGACCTCGAGCATGGCGATCCGCTGGCCCTGGTGGCCGACGGACGGGTCGAGCTGCGCCACAGCGAGTGCGTGGCCGGCGGCGTCACGATCGAGGACGACCGCGAGACGGTGACGCTCGTCTGCGCCAAGTGCGCGGCGCGCCAGGACCTCGACCGCGAGGAGGCCGTCGACGCGCTGCGGCGGGTGCTGCTCCACGACGAGTACGCCTGGGGCGGCGACGCCGGCTTCCTGCCGGACTAGAGGACCGGCCGGAAACCCTCAGCCAGCATCCCGGCAGACTTCGTCTGCCGGGAAATCCCCCCTAACCCCCCTTTCTTAAAGGGGGGAACCTGACCGCGGGACTCTTAGCCCCCCTTTAAGAAAGGGGGGTTGGGGGGATT